>NZ_DASWYS010000240.1:0-21445 GCF_036404855.1 Roseateles sp. | reverse complement strand
CACAGCGGCATGGACAGCACGATCAGCACCAGCGCGATGAGCGTGGCGCCCAGCGAGGCCGCGACGCTGTGCAGCAGCGTGCCACCGCGCTTGCGCTCCAGGAGCGGGAAGCGCCGCTGCGCGACCAGACCCACGATTGCCGGCGTCATGCATACCGCCACCAGCAGCAGGCTCAGCACGACGACGACGGGCAGCACGCCGGCCAGCACCACGAGGGCCGACAGTGCGCTGCGGAATGACTGCAGGCCCATGGTGTCCAGCCACTGCAGCAGGCTCTCAATCAGCAGCCAGCTCTCCAGTGTGGCGCGCACGCCGGCGATGGCCCCCTCCCAGAAAAAGTACATGAAGCCGAACACCAGCACGCCGGCAATCAACAGCGGCAGCAGCGACAGCGCGATGACGCGCGGGTGCAGGCAGTACGCGGCGGCACGCCAGAAGGAGTCGACCAAGCCTTGCATCACGCGGACTTTCGCAATGTGCTGGCCAGCCGGGTCAGCCCCAGCCATTGCTGGCGCCAGAAGCCGCGACCATAGTCGCGCGCCCCCTCCTCGGGCAGTTGGTCCCGAACGCCGGTGGCGTCAAAGCGGTCTTCGAAATTGCTCGTGCGAAACAGCATGTCCCACAACGGCAGCAACACGCCGAAGTTGTGGCCGCCCAGCGTGCCATGCCCACCGGACTCGTGGCCGATGCCGATGCTGTGGTGCAGGCGGTGAAAACGAGGGCTGATCAGCACCCGCTCACCGAGGCGGCCGAAGCTGATGCGGGCGTTGGCGTGCTGCAGGCTCTCATGCAATTGCGTGACGACGACGATGGCGACGAATTGTCCCGGCTCGACGCCGATGAATCGGGCCAGCAGCGCGAACGCGGTGGCGAGGATGACGTCGTCGAGCAGGTGAACACGGTTGTCGCTCCACATCGTCATCTGACGCTGGCTGTGATGCAGGCTGTGCAGGGCCCACCACCAGTTGAACTGGTGCTGGGCTCGATGAAGCCAGTAGTTCACGAAGTCGAAGACCACGAGGTAGAGCAGAAAGCTCACCCAGGCGATGTCGGTCACGCCAGGCCACACGGCGTCGAGCTGCCAGGTCGGCAGCCCCGCGAGACGCAACTGGCCGGCGATGCCATCCCAAAGCGGCTGGATGCTGAAGAACATCACCAGCCGCACCAGGCCCAGGCGGTGGATCAACGTGTAGATGACGTCGGTGCGCACGGCAGCGCGGTCGGTCACCGGCTCGACGGGCCAGCGGCGCTCCAGCAGGCCGATGCCGAGCAGGATGACGGCGATCTGCACCAGCCCCAAGAGCAGCCATCCAGTCGCGTCGAACGCGTCCTCCAGCAGATTACCCAGCCCCATGCCGAACACCAGCGGCTGAACGACGGCCTCATACAGGGCCAGCTGGAGGCTGTCGAAGTTGTTGGAAATCCAGTCGATCACGGCTTGGCGAATAACGGCGCGTAGCGGGGATGCTCACGCAACGGTGCGAAGCATAGGCCGCGTTGCTCCAGCCCGGTCATCAGCGGCTCCAGCACCGCCGGCGCCCAGGGGTCTTGACGCTCCCAGATGCCCAGATGGGCCAGCAGGATGTCGCCCGGCCGGATGTCGCGCAAGGCCTTCTCCAGCAATTGCGCGTTGGGGTGGCTCTGGCTGGGCAGCTCGTCGCCGAGGAAGCCGGCGCGGCTCCAGCCCACGTGCGTGAAGCCGCAGGACTTGGCCGCGTTCAGCAGCGCCGGCGAAGAGCGCCCGGCCGGCGCGCGGAAGATCGGCCCCAGCGGCTTGCCGGTCATGGCCGTGAAGCGCGCGCCGACCTTCCTGAGGCTGTCGCAGTACTGCTCCGCCGTCAGTTCCCGCACCACCGGCGGGTTGACGCCAGCCTGGGTGCGGAACTTGAAGCGCGTGACCTTGCCGTCCGCGTCCGGCAGGTCCTGCAGGAAGACGTCGTGATCCCAGGTATGGGCGCCAAAGTCGTGGCCCTCGGCCGCCCGCTCGCGCCACCAGGGCGCCCAGCTCTCGTCCAGCGTCGAACCGCCGGTCTTCGTCGGCTCGCTGGCAAGGAAGAAGGTGGCGCGCGCGCCGTGCTTCTTCAGCGTCTCGGCGATCAGCGGCGCCACGCCCATGTGCCCGGTGTCAAAGGTGAGGTAGACCGGCTTGTCACAAGCCGGCTGCGCCGTGGCGACCGTGGCCACCAGCAAAAGGATCGAAGCTCTCATGTCTCGAATTTCACGGGCCGCTCCCAGGCCGGCCCGCCTTCGACGGGGCGGGACCAGGCGAAGGGCTCACAACCGCGGTTGGTGATCCAGCGTCCAGATGCCGTGCGGTGACTTGCCCACCTTGACCTGTCGCACGACCTTGCGCGTGACGGTATCGACCTGCGTGAGCTTGCCTGCCCAGCGCGACGTGAACAGCAGCGTGCGGCCGTCAGTCAGCAACTCCATGTCATCAGGACCGGCCGGACCGGGAAACTGGTCGACCACGGTCAGCGTCGTCAGGTCGATCTTGCTGATGGTGTTGGCCGCGCGATTGCTGACAAGCACATGGCGCTTGTCGCCCCAGGCGCGGAAGGAATGAGCCCCGTCGCCGGTCTGGATGCGCTTGGCCAGCTTGGGCGCGGCGCCGCTGACGTCCCAGACCTCGACGAATCGATCACCTGTCAGACCCACGAGGAGGAAACGGTCGTCCGGCGACAGATAGATGTCTGCCGGCATCTTGCCGACGGCCTGCTTCCACTTGACGGTCTGCGTCGCCAGATCAACGGCCAGCAGTTCGTCACTGTCCTGCAGGCTGACGTAGAGCGTCGTGCTCCTGGTGTCGATGTTCAGATGGCTGGGAGTCCTCGGTGCAGGGATGCGCTTGACGAGCTGCAGGGGCTCGGTCGCCACGCTGCCCTGCCAGCGGTAGAGATCCACACGGTCCAGCCGGTTGGACGCCGTGACGAACCACTTCATGTCCGGCGAAAAGCGCAGATGGTAGGGGTCGGAGATGCCACGCACCACGCGTTGCACTTCGGCAGTGCGGGGATCGATGAACGTCAGCGAGTCGCCCAGCGCATTCGCGACGATGAGCGAGCGCTCGTCGGGCGACAGGTAGAGGTGGTGAGGCTCCTTGCCGGTGGGAATGCGCTTGACGACGCTGAAGCTGACCGGATCGACGACGGCGATGTCGGCCGCCAGGGAATTGAGCACGAAGATCGGCGGACGCGCCGGCTGGGCCTGAGCCCCCAGTGCCACCAGCCACCCCAAGGCCAACGCCCAACTGCGCAACATTCCAGCACTCCAAGAAAAAGGGCGGCTCCATGCCGCCCTGCCTGCTTCGGGTTCGAGTTTAACTGGGGGGGCTGTTCGAACTCTGCGCCAGGTCAAGCCGAACTCAGTCGTCATCGCCCCCCAGCACGCCACCCAGCAGGCCGCCAGCGGCAAAGCCCCCCAGGACCGAGCCCTCCTCCCTGCGGCCGCCGTTCTGCGGCGCGGCGGCGAAGATGCGCGACGCCAGGCGCGAGAACGGCAGGCTCTGCAGCCAGACCTCGCCCGGACCGGTCATCTGGGCCAGGAACAGCCCCTCGCCGCCGAACAATGCCGTCTTGATCTTGCCGACATACTGGATCTCGAAGCTAACGTCCGGCGTGTAGGCCACGACGCAGCCCGTGTCCACCAGCAGCGTCTGGCCTGGCTGCAGCGTGCGGCGCACGACCGTGCCGCCGGCATGCACGAAGGCCAGGCCATCGCCATCGAGCTTCTGCATGATGAAGCCCTCGCCGCCGAAGAAGCCGGTGGAGAGCTTCTTCTGCAGCGCGATGCCCAGCGACACGCCGCGCGCGGCGCAAAGGAAGGCATCCTTCTGGCAGATCAGCGTGCCCCCGAGCTTTCCCAGGTCCATCGGCAGGATCTTGCCGGGATAGGGCGCCGCGAAGGCCACCCGCAGCTTGCTGCTGGCGTTGTTGGTGTAGATGGTCGTGAACAGCGATTCACCGGTCACCAGCCGCTTGCCTGCGCCGAGCAGCTTGCCGAAGAAGCCACCCTGGTTGGCCGAGCCATCACCGAAGACGGTGTCCATGCTGATGCCGGCGTCCATGAACATCATCGAGCCCGCTTCGCCGATGGCTGCCTCGCCGGGGTCGAGTTCGACCTCGACGAACTGCATCTCCGCGCCCTTGATCTCGTAGTCCACCACGTCCATCGCCATGTGCCAGCTCCTGTCTGAAAAACGGGCCGCATGATAGCCATGGCGCATGGCCCGCTCTTTAATTTCTCTATTGACAGAAATTTCAGTCGCGATACGCTTGCAGCCATGGAACTTACCGACATCAGCCGCCGTTTCATCGTCCACTGGGGCGAGATGGGTTCGAACTGGGGTGTGAATCGCAGCGTGGCACAGATCCACGCGTTGCTGTATGTCCACGGCCAGGCGCTGCACGCCGAGGACATCGCCGACACGCTGGCCCTGGCGCGCTCCAACGTGAGCAACAGCCTGAAGGAGCTGCTGAACTGGCGACTGATCCGGGTGACCCATCTGCTGGGCGACCGGCGCGACTATTACGAAACATCGGGCGACGTGTGGGAGCTGTTCCGCACCATCGTGCGCGAGCGCAAGGAGCGCGAGTTCGACCCAACGGTGGCGCTGTTGCGCGAACTGTCAACCGACCCGCGACTGGCTGCCGAGTCCCCGGCGATGCAGGACCGATTGCGCAGCACGCTGGACTTCATGCAGACGCTCGGCAGCTGGAGCGACGAGATGCTGCGGCTCACACCGGCGACGCTGGAGAAGATCCTGCGGCTGGGCGCCCAGGTGCAGCGATTCGTTCGTCCGGGTGACAGCGCCGAGACACCGGCGCCATCCACGGTCTTTCCGGCCACGCCGCTGATCCCCCCCATGGGCTAGCGCCGACAAAACATGAGGTTCCTCCAGAGGGGCCTCTTTTTTTGCCCCTCAATTTCACTTTAAACAGAAATAACAGCCATGAATGCAAATATCAAGGTCCACACCGTCTACTACGACGGCGCCTGCCCGCTGTGCCGTGGCGAAATGGCATTGCTGATGCAGCGCAACGCTGCAGGCCTGCTGGCCTTCGTCGACATCGCGGCAGACGGCTTCGACCCGGAACCGCTTGGCGTGCAACGCGGCGCGATGTTGAGCCTCATGCACGTCCGCACGCCGGACGGCGGCTGGCTCGTGGGCATTCCCGCCTTCGAGGTGATCTACGACGCCACGGGCTTCACCCGGGTGGCGCGTTGGCTGCGCAGGCCGTGGGTCGCTCGCCTTGCCGCCCGCGCCTACCCCTGGGTCGTGCGCAACCGCTACCGCCTACCCCATGCGTTGGTGCACGCCATCCTGCGTCTGCAGGACCGGGCCCATCCCCAGGCCTGCACCGACGGCCACTGCCGCCTGCGCTGAGGCACCTGCCCTTTCAACCCAAGGAGAACCTCATGTCGGAACTGAACTTCATCGTCACCCTCATCATTGCCATCTTCGGCCCCATCGTCGCGATCAGCTATCTGCGGCCCATCCTGATCCCGGTGCTGAACGCAATGTGCCCCGATCCGATGCCTGGCGCGGCCGGCGCGCAGTTCTGGATGCGCAGCGCCTACGTGCTGGCCGTGGCGGGCACGCTGGTGCTGGCCCTGCTGTTCGGCGATTTCAACGGCGAGCCGCTGAATGCCATCCACCGCGCCTTGCTGCTGACAGCAGGGGGCTGCTTTGTCAGCATCGCCACCATCGCGCGTCGCGTCTGGGCACCTGTGCAGCAGCGCCTGGCTGCCACCGATCGCGACCTGGGCCGGAAGGTGGGCTGAGCCATGAAGATCCTCGTTATCGGTGCCGGCGGCTTCATCGGCCGCCACGTCTGCGCAGCCCTGGCGACGGCAGGGCACGAAGCGGTGCGGGCCCGCCTTCAGCCCCTCGCGCGGTGGGAGCACCCCGAGGCCTGGGCGCCGTGGTTGGCCGGCATGGACGGCGCCGTCTACACAGCAGGCTGCCTGCGCGACCGAGCCGGCGGCGCGCACGACCTGCTGGACCTGATGCACCATCGCGCTCCAGCGGCGCTGGCAGACGCCTGCAACGCCGCGGGCATCACGCGCCTCGTGCACATCTCGGCGCTGTGCGGCGGCATCAGCGCCTATGCGCGCAGCAAGCATGCGGGCGACATCGCGCTCGCCGGACGCGCCTGCATCGTGCGACCCAGCCTCGTCATCGGACCGGGTGGCGTCAGCAGCCGCATGCTGGACCGCCTGAGCCGATTGCCGTGGCTGCCCCTGCCCGCCAGCGTGGCACGTTGCCGCGTGCAACCCATCCACGCGGAAGACCTGGCCGCAGGCATCGTCGCCGCGCTGACTTCGCGCCGACCTGCCGCGTCGTGGACGGCTGTGGGGCCGGAGGCCGCGACGGTGGCAGACTGGATCGCCCGCCGCCGCGCTGCACGTGGCAGCCGCCCGGCACGTCATATCGAACTGCCCGACGCCCTCACCCGCCTCTCGGCCCGGATCGGTGACAGCGTGCAACTGGGGCCGTGGTGCAGCACCGCGCTGGAACTGCTAGCCCATGACAGCACCGAACCGTCCGCGGGCTCACCGCTCACGCGGCCGTTGCATGCGGTCATGGAGGGCGCGTGGGCCTGAGCGAGCGGCACTTGGCACGTGCATCGCTCGTGATCGTCTGGTTGGGTACCGCCCTGGCCAGCCTGCACGATGGCGGCCGGGCTGGAGCGGCGCTGCTGCAGTCCACCCGCCTCGATGCCGAGGCTGCATTGGCTGTCGTTTGGCTCGGCAGCGCGTGGGATGGGGTCGTCGGCATCGCGCTGTTGCTGCGGCCCGGCGCGCTCAGCTGTCGCGTCGCAGCCGCAGGCGTCATCGCCATGACCGCCGTCGCGACGTGGGTGCTGCCCGCACTGTGGCTGGACCCGCTCGGCCCGCTGCTGAAGAACCTGCCGCTACTCGCGCTGCTGCACCTGATGGCGCGCACGGAGCCCCGGCGATGAACACCTATCTGATCGTCAAGTGGCTGCACGTGGCCAGCAGCGTCCTGTTGGTGGGCACAGGCTTCGGCTCGGCGTTCTACTTGTTCTTCGCCAACCGCAGCAGCAGCCTCGAAGCCCGCGGCGTCATCGCCCGCCTCGTCGTTCGCGCCGACCTATGGTTCACGACCCCCGCGGCTGTCGCGCAGCCGCTCACTGGTGCCTGGCTCGCCCACGCCGCGGGCTGGCCGCTGACAACGCCATGGCTGCTCCTGTCCGCCGCGCTTTTCCTGCTGGCCGGCATCTGCTGGCTGCCGGTGCTGTGGCTGCAGTCGCGCATGGCCTGCGAGGTCGAGGCCGCCTGCGCGCAACGGCGGCCGCTGACCGCGACGTATCGCCGCTGGCAAGCCGCATGGGAATGGTTGGGCTACCCGGCCTTCGTCGCCATGCTGGCGGTGTTCTTCCTGATGGTGAACAAGCCGCAGCTGTGGGCTTGAGCCCCCTTGGCCAGGTGCCGTCCCCGCGCGACAAAAAAGCCGGCTCCTCGCGGAGTCGGCTTTGCAGGCGGAGGCGCGGCCAGCGCTCAACCCATATGCAGGCCGCCGTTGCAGGAGAAGTCCGCACCCGTCGTGAAGCCGCTGTCCTCGCCGGCCAGCCAGGTGACCACGGAGCCGATCTCTTCCGGCGTTCCCAGACGCTTGACGGGGATCGTCGCGACGATCTTGTCCAGGATCTCGGGCTTGATGGCCTTGACCATGTCGGTACCGATGTAGCCAGGGCTGACCGTGTTGACGGTGACGCCCTTGGCGGCCAGCTCCTGAGCCAGCGCCATCGTGAAGCCGTGCATGCCGGCCTTGGCGGCCGAGTAGTTGGTCTGGCCGGCCTGACCCTTTTCGCCATTCACCGACGAGATCTGAATGATGCGGCCCCAGCCCTTCTCGACCATGCCCGGCACGACCTGCTTGGTCACGTTGAACATGGAGTTCAGGTTGGTGTCAATGACAGCCTTCCAGTCTTCTGGCGTCATCTTCAGGAACATGCGGTCCTTGGTGATGCCGGCGTTGTTGACCAGGACGTCGATGGCACCGTGCTCGGAGATGGCCTTCTGGAAGGCGTCGACCGTGGACCCCCAGTCGGCCACGTTGCCGACCGACGCGTAGAAGTTGAAGCCTAGGGCCTTCTGCTCATCCAGCCACTTTTGGTAGTCGCGGCTGGGGCCGCAGCCGGCGATGACCTTGAAGCCAGCCTTGGCCAACTTCTGGCAAATGGCGGTGCCGATGCCGCCCATGCCGCCGGTCACGTAGGCAATCTTTTGGCTCATTGGATGTCTCCTGTCGTGGTGGGTGATTGTTGTTTCAGCGCTCGACGGTCAGGGCCACGCCCATGCCACCGCCAATGCACAGCGAGGCGATGCCCTTCTTGGCATCGCGCTTGACCATCTCGTGCAGCAGTGTGACGAGCACACGGCAGCCACTGGCGCCGATGGGGTGGCCCAGTGCGATGGCACCGCCGTTGACGTTGACCTTGCTCGTGTCCCAGCCCATCTCGTTGTGCACGGCGCAGGCCTGGGCCGCGAAGGCCTCGTTGATCTCCAGCAGGTCCAGGTCGGCGGGCTTCCAGCCGGCGCGCTCCAGCGCCTTGCGCGCGGCGGGCACCGGGCCCATGCCCATGTAGGCCGGGTCCAGACCGGCGGAGGCGTAGGAGGCGATGCGCGCCAGGGGCGTCAGACCCAGGGCCGCAGCCTTGGCAGCCGTCATGACCACCACGCCGGCCGCGCCGTCGTTCAGGCCTGAGGCATTACCGGCGGTCACGCTGCCGGCCTTGTCGAAGGCAGGGCGCAGACCGGCCAGGGCCTCGGCATTGGATTTGCGGTTGATGAACTCGTCGGCGGCAAAGACGATCGGGTCACCCTTCTTCTGGGCGATGCTGAAAGGCACGATCTCGTCCTTGAAGCGGCCGGCGTCCTGGGCCGCCGCGGCCTTCTGCTGGCTGCCCAGCGCGAGCGCATCCTGCTGCTCGCGGGTGACGGCGTACTTCTTGGCGACGTTCTCGGCGGTGATGCCCATGTGGTACTGGTTGTACACGTCCCACAGTCCATCAACGATCATGGTGTCGACCATCTTCCAGTCGCCCATGCGCTGGCCGTCGCGCGAGTTGGGCAGCACGTGCGGGCTCATGCTCATGCTCTCCTGGCCACCAGCGATGACGATCTCGCTGTCGCCGTCGCGGATGGCCTGCGCGGCCAGCATGACAGCCTTCAGGCCCGAGCCGCAGACCTTGTTGATGGTCATCGCCGGCACGGCCTGAGGCAGGCCGGACTTGATGACCGCCTGGCGGGCCGGGTTCTGGCCGACGCCGGCCGTCAGCACCTGGCCCAGGATGACTTCGCCGATCTGGTCGCCCTGCAGGCCGGTGCGGCGCAACAGGTCCTGGATGACGGCGGAGCCCAGTTCGCTGGCGGGCGTCTTGGCGAGCGTTCCGCCGAACTTGCCGATGGCGGTGCGGGCCGCGGCGACGATGACGATGTCTTGCTGACTCATGGCGAGGTCTCCTTCAGGATTTGACTTTGACGTAGCGACCGGGCGCGGGCTCGATCGCCTTGAACTTGCGGCTGCCCGGCGCCTTGGGCGCAGGCTTCATGGCGCCGGCATAAGAAGCCAGCCAGCCGGACCAGTCCGTCCACCAGCTGCCCGGGTGCTCGGTCGCGCCCTTCAGCCAGGCCTCGGGATCCGCCGGCAGCGCTGTGCTCTTGGCGATCCAGTGGCTGCGCTTGCCCTTGGCCGGCGGGTTGATGACGCCGGCGATGTGGCCGGAGGCGCCCATGACGAAGCGCTTCTTGCCCTTGAGGATCTGTGTGCTCCGGTAGGCGGCCTGCCAGGGCACGATGTGGTCTTCGCGGGAGCCGTAGATGTAGACCGGCGCCTCGATGGCACCCAGATCCAGCTTCTCGCCGCAGACGGTCAGCCGGCCCGGCTGCCTCAACTCGTTCTGCAGATAGGTATGGCGCAGGTACCAGCAGTACATGGGTCCGGGCAGGTTGGTCGAGTCGCCGTTCCAGTACAGCAGGTCGAAGGCCGGCGGCGCCTCGCCCTTGAGATAGTTGCCGACGACATAGTTCCAGACCAGGTCGTTGGGGCGCAGGAAGCTGAAGGTCGTGGCCAGTTCCTGGCCGTGCAACAGCTGCGGGCCTTGCGGCGCCTCGGGGCCCAGCGTGGCCTCGCGCAGGCGCACGCTGGCCTCGTCGACAAAGATGTCCAGGATGCCGTTGTCGGCGAAGTCCAGCAGCGTGGTCAGCAGCGTGAGGCTGGCCGCCGCCTGCTCGCCTCGGGCGGCCAGCACGGCGAGTGCCGTCGCGAGGATGGTGCCGCCGACACAGAAGCCCAGTGCGTTGATCTTGTCCTGGCCGGAGATCTCCTGCACGACGCGGATGGCCTCGATGGCCCCGTGCTCGATGTAGTCGTCCCAGCCCAGATGCTTCACCGACTCATCGGGGTTGCGCCAGCTCACGACGAAGACGCGATGGCCCTCGGAGACGGCATAGCGGATCAGCGAGTTGTCCGGCTGCAGGTCGAGGATGTAGAACTTGTTGATGCAGGGCGGCACCAGCAGGAAGGGCCGCGCATGCACGGTCTTCGTCAGCGGCGCGTACTCGATGAGCTGGAACAGCTCGTTTTCGTGAACGATGCTGCCCGCCGTCGTCGCGACGTTCTTGCCAACCTCGAAGGCGCTCTCGTCCGTCTGCGACACATGACCGCGCTGCAAGTCGCCCCACAGATGCTGGAGGCCGCGGGCCAGCGTCTCGCCATGGCTGTCCAGGGCCAGCTTCTGCGCCTCTGGATTCAGCGCCAGGAAGTTGCTCGGCGAGGCCGCATCGACGAACTGCTGCACGGCGAAGCGGATGCGCGCCTTGGTCTTGTCGTCGGCCTCCACCTGCTCGGCCATCCGGCCCAGCGTGCGACCGTTGAGCAGGTAGAGCTGGGCCATGAAGCTGGTGGCCGGGCTGGCCCGCCATTCGGGTGCGGCGAAGCGGCGGTCGCCGACAGCCGGAGCCTCACCCTGACCCAACGACGCGTTCCACAAGGCCGAGGCCTGCTTCAGGTAGTCGGCCTGCAGTTCGGCCAGGGCCGCCGGCGAGATCTGCGGCAGATGCGCCATCTGCTGCATCAGCTCCGCGAAGGGCTGCGCCTCCATCCCCGGCGACGCGTCAATCTTCTTGCGAGTGGCCATGTGTTCCTCGGATCTCCCGCCTCGGCGGTGTTGTCTCGGCCCGTTGCAATAAGCTTGCCACATTCCGCCGACCCCGTTTTGTAATCGCAGGCGCTGACGCGCCAATGACACGAAGCCGCCATGTACCTCGTTGCGATCGCCTGGGCCTATGTGGCCCTGATGATGGCCGCCGCTGAAGCCACGAGCCCGCAGGGCACGCTGCTCGGCGCCTTCGTCACGCTGATGCTTTATGGCGTCCTTCCTCTGGGCCTGCTGCTCTACATCCTCGGCACACCGGGCCGCAAACGGCGCCGCCGCGCGGCCGAACTAGCGGCCGAAACCCCGCCCCAGGGCGATACAGGCGGCCATGCGGCCTCGGGGCCGACCGAGCGCCTCGCCTCGGAAAGAGAAGAAGCGTGAATCATCGGTCAGCGTGCACCACGCGCCGCCGCTGATTTGGGTGACATTCACCGTGGCCAGCCGCTCGCGGGCCAGTGCGCCCAGATCGGCGCGCCAGCGGGGCTCGGGGTTGGGCCGGTAGAGAAAGCCGGGCTGATCGCACGCCAGCGCTTCGCGCCCGAAGGCCTGCACCACCTCGGGCCCCACCTCAAAGGCCTCGGGCCCGATGCAAGCCCCCAGCCAGGCCTTCACGTCCTGGGGTCGGCAGCCCGCGGCAGCACAGAGTTCGGTGACCGTGTTCTCCAGCACCCCGGCCGCCAGACCGCGCCAGCCCGCGTGCGCGCCCGCCACACCGCCCGGCGCCGCGAACAGCACCGGCAGGCAGTCGGCAACGAGGATGGCCACGGCAAGGTCCGGGTCGGTCGACACGGCCGCGTCGGCCTGGGGCGCGTTGTCGTCGTGCCAGTCGCCGCGCAGGCGCACGACGTCGGCGCCATGGACCTGGTCGAGGAAAACGGGCCGCGCGCCCAGCCGCGCGACCAGGTCTGCGCGGTTCGCGCGAACCTGCTCAGGGTCGCCCGCCTTGCGGCCGAAATTGACGCCGCGCGTCGTCATGAAGGCTGTCACGCCCGGCCCCAACGCATCGCGGCCTGGCTGCAGCCAACTCTCCTCAGGCTGCATCGGGGCACACGCTGGGGTGCGTGTTCGCGAACGCCGGCAGGGCCAGGCAGGCCGCGTTGACCCGCATCACCGTGGGGAAGGCCTCCAGCGGGCATTCGAAGCGCTGGGCGTTGTAGACCTGAGGCACGAGCAGACAGTCGGCCAGACCGGGGACGTCGCCGAAGCTGAACTGCCCAGCCGTGCGCGCCAACCGCTGCTCGACGACGGCCAGGCCCGTCGCCACCCAGTGGCGGTACCAGCGGTCCACCGTCTCCTGCTCCTGGCCGAGGTCGTTCTTCAGGTAGCGCAGCACGCGCAAGTTGTTGATGGGGTGGATGTCGCAGCCGATGTCCTGGGCCAGTGCCCTCACCTGCGCCCGCGCGACCGGGTCACGCGGCAGGAGCGGGGGCTCGGGATGGGTCTCCTCCAGGTACTCGAGGATGGCCATGGACTGGCTCAGCCAGTGCCCATCGTCCAGCACCAGCGCGGGCACGAGATGCGACACCTGCTGGTTGGCAAATGGCTCGGCGAACTGCTCGTTCTTCTGCAGATGGATGGACGCGTAGTCGTAGTCCAGGCCCTTGAGCGCGAGGCCGATCCGCACGCGCCAGGAGGCCGAGGAACGGAAGTAGTTGTAGAGCTTCATGGCCTCTGATTCTGCGCCTCTAAACTGCCTGCATGCCGTTTCCGATCCGCTTTAAGCACTGCCCCAACTGCGGCGCCGCCGTGGACTACCGCATCCCCGCGGATGACAACCGTGAACGGGCTGTCTGTCCCGCCTGCGCGAGCATCCACTACCAGAACCCCCTGAATGTGGTCGGCACACTGCCGGTGTGGGAAGCGGACGGCCGGGTGCTGCTGTGCCGCCGCGCCATCGAGCCGCGACATGGCCTGTGGACGCTGCCGGCCGGCTTCATGGAGCTGGGCGAAACGACGGCCGAAGGCGCCCTGCGCGAGACGCAGGAAGAGGCCGGCGCGCAGATCGAGATGCTGCCGCTCTACAGCATGCTCAATGTCGTCAAGGTCGGCCAGGTGCACCTGTTCTACCGTGCACGGCTGCTCTCCACCCACTTCGAGCCCGGGCCGGAGTCGCTGGAGGCGCGTCTGTTCGCCGAGGACGAAGTGCCCTGGGACGACATCGCCTTCCGGACAACGCGCGAGACGCTGCACCGCTTTTTCGACGATCGCCGCGCCGGCAGACCCTTCGAGCTTTTCAGCATGGACCTGCAATGACCCACGCGAAGGTCTGGCTGGTCCTGGCGCTGATGCTTCAGATGCCCGTGCTGATCGGCATCGTCATCGCGCTGATCGTCAAGACCTGGCGCCTGAGCCCCGAGCGACGCAATTTGCCCAGGGCCAGATGGAATGAGGTCTTCGGCCCCCGCCTCTTGCTCGCCGCGCGGATCATCATCTCGACAACGGCGTTGACGCTGGCAGCGCTGAAACTTGCGCCTTGAGGTCGACATTCCCCGGATGGCGACGCATCATCCGTAGCATCCGTCGGCGGGATGTGGAGTTTGCATGACGACACGACGCGTATGGTGCAAGGCAGGACTGGGCTGGATGGCCGGCCTGGGGCTGGCGCGGTCGGCCCGTGCGACGCCGCTGCTCGCGGTCGGCTCGCAGTTCGCCCGCATCTTCGAAGGCGCCGAAGGTCAGGCGCCCCGAGGCTTGGCGGTGGACTTGCTGGGGCAGCTCTTCGGCGACGGTGTGCGCTGCGAATGGGTGCCATGGTCGCGCGCGCAGCTGATGCTGGAGCAAGGCGAGGCCGACATCCTCATCGGCCCCTACCGCACACCGGAACGAGAGGCGCGCATGTTGTTCAGCGTACGCGCCTTCTACTCCGACGCCATGGTCTGGTATGCCCGCCGCGGTGAGGAGACGCGCTGGACGGGCGAGTTCGCCGCACTGGCTCAGACGCCGGTGGCCGCCGTGCGCGGCTGGGCCTACGGCAGCCGCTTCGAGCGCATGAAGACCGCCATGAACCTGCTGACCTGGGTGCAAAGCGTCGACGCCGGCCTGCAGATGCTGACCAAGCGCCGCGTCGAGCTGTTCGCCGCCAATGACCGCAACTGCCTGCCCGTGCTGCAGCGGCTGCACCTGGCCGACGCGGTGGGGCGCTGCTCGCCACCAATGGACGTGCTGCATGGCCACATGGCCTTCGCGCGTAGCGCCGCGGGCGAGTCCCTGTCGCAGCGCTATGACCAGGCCGTCGAACAGTGGCTGCGCACGGCGCACGCTGCCGATCTCTACCGCCGCTGGGGCGTGGACCGGCCGGTCACCGCGCTCTAGTCCTCAGGCCAGGCTGGCGAGCAGGGCCGCCTGCAGGATACTGCGGCGCTTGACCTGGCGGGTCGCGTCACCGTCAAATGCATCCACCAGCATCGCAGTCGGATGCGCCGGCGTGGCCAGGCCGGCAAAGACCGGAATGCCTGCGCCGCGGGCGATGCGTCGGACCAGCTCGGCCGGCAGGTGCTGGCATTCCACCGCGTCGTAGAGCTGGCCCAGCATGCGCGCCGTGGCGTCGATCTGAGGCGCGCTGCTGGTCTCGTCCAGCCCGGACTGCACAAAGGACACGTGCGCACCCAGCGCCTTGGCCGCCTGGATGAATTCGACCGCCCCCTCGTCTGCGCAATCGGGCGACAGCAGTGCCAGTTGCTTGCCCACCATCAGTTGCCGGCCGGTCGCGTCCGCACGAGCGAGAACCCGGGCCTGCCGCAAGAGGGCGGCCGCTTCGACGGAGCTTGACAAGTCGGCGCCGATGGCACCCTCGCGGTCTGCGGAACACATGGCTCGGCAGCGTAGCGAAGCGAAATGTGCGGGCCTTGATGAAAGTCAACCGGGCGAAATCTCTTTTGTTGTGGGTCATTCGTCACCATCGGTTCACGCAGTGTTACGCAGCGCGACCAAGCGATGTCGCCCATTGCTCATGCGTTGGCGGGCCCTGCCTAGCATGCCTGCATCCAACGCGTCCCACCCAGGAGATACGCATGCAAGCTCTGACCTCACAGCCCGCCGCGCCGCACATTGCCCCCCGCGCCTCCGCCCGCCCGGTCGCCGAAGAAGGCCTGTACGAAGCACGCGCCGATGAGGGCCAGCGCATTGCCGACACGCTCAAGCTGATTGCTGCAGTGCTGACGCCCAAGCGCCGCATCGTGCATGCGGGCGAGGTCATCTACCGGGCCGGCGAACGCTTCAGCCACCTGCACATCCTCAACTCGGGCTTCTTCAAGCTGATCAGCATGTCCAGCGATGGCCGCGAGCAGGTCGTGGGCCTGCGCTTCCGCGGTGATTGGCTGGGTTTCAGTGCCATCGCCCAAGGCAGCTACGGCTGCGATGCCATTGCGCTGGACACAGCCGAGGTCTGGACGGTGCGCTACGACGCGTTGATGCAGGCCTGCGCCGCGCACCCCGCGCTGATGGCCGTCGTCCACGAGGCCATGAGCCGCGAAATGATGCGCGACCGCGACTCGCTGATGGCCATCTGCACGCTGCCGGCGGATGCCCGCGTCGCGACCTTTCTGCACTACTGGGCCGATGCGCTGGCGGTGCGCGGCCTCAGGGCCGACCAGTTCAGCCTGCGACTGACGCGCGCCGAAATCGGCAACTACCTGGGCCTGACGCTGGAAACCGTCAGCCGCGTGCTGTCCCGTCTTGCGCGGGCCGAGCTGATCGCCTTCAACGAGAAGAGCCGCCGCGACATCTGCATCCCCGACTTCCCGGCGCTGGCGGCTTATGTGGAAGGCCGAGACGTGCGGGCCGGACTGCACTGAAGTTCATTGCCGATCGCAGCGACCAGGGAGACGACGTTGATTCCAGCGGGGCACCGCAATCTTGAAGCTGACAAGGACAACGAAGGAGCATCTGCCAGCATCGGACTGCGGGGGTTGCTGACCGCCCCCCTGGCGCTTGCCCTGGCCTACGCGGCCCTGGGCATGGCATGGATTCTTCTGTCCGACCGGCTGCTGCAATCGATCACCGCCGACTCCGAGACGCTCGCAGCGCTGGCGCGCGGCAAGGGCATGGCCTTTGTGCTGGTGACCAGCGGCCTGGTCTACCTGGTGGCCGTGCGACGCCAGGGCGCCCGCAGCGATACGCCCGCCCAGCAGGACCGCTCGGCAGGCTTGATGTGGGTGTTCGCGCTGCTGTCCGCGGCCGTGGTCATCGCCAGCCTCGTCAGCTACTCGAGCTCGGCCCAGGAAGCCTATGAGCAACATGTCGGTCAGTTGCGCCGCGAGGTCCAGCTCAGGGCCGGCCTCGTCAGCGGCTGGACAGAACGGAGCCTGCAGGAGGCCCGGCAGTTGGCCGCCGATCCGACGCTGCGCGCCGGCCTTCAGCGCTGGCGCCACCACCCTGACGACGTCGCTGCCAGCCAGCTGCGCCACCAACTCCAGATGCTGCCGGCCTCTGGCCGCTACACCAGCGTCCTGCTGCTGGACGATCAGGCCCAGCGGCTGCTGGACATCGCCGGAGACAGCACGCTCGACCTCGACCCGGCACTGGTCGAGGCGGCCCGCGCTGCCCTGCAGCGCGGCCAAGTCACGCACAGCGACTTCCAGGCCCGGGCGGACGACCCGGCCAGCCTGCGCTTCGACCTCTTCATCCCGCTGCCGGGCGAGCAGGGTCGGCCCGACGCCGTCCTGGTGCTGCGAGCCGCGCCGCGCCGCACGCTGCTGCCCCAGCTGCTGGCGGGCTCGGCCGGCGGCAACCCCGAGACGTTGCTGCTGCACCCCGGCTCGCAGGGCCTGCTGACCCTGGGCCTCGACGCCTCCGACACGCCGGTGCTGCAGGCCGGCAGCCCCAACGCACCTGCGCAGCCCTCGCTGGCATCTCTGGCGACCACCCCCCGCCTCGCGGGCCAGGTACTGACCGGCCTCACCCAAGGCCGCGAGGCCATGGCCGCCGTGGCCATGGCCGTGCCCGACTCCGCCTGGTACGTCGCGGTTCAGTTGCCGCGCAAAAAGCTGCAGGGCGAAGGCGCCGCAGCCGGTGCGGCGACGCTGTCACTTGTCAACGTTCTGGCCGTGCTTGCCACGGGCGCCGTGGTCTACGCCGCGCTGCGCCGCCGAGAGCTGCAGGTGGCCGCCCGCCGAGCGGCCGACCTGAAGGAACAAGAGCGCGCCTGGAAGATCGCCGAGGTGATCGCCAACAGCTCGACCGACGTCATCTTCGCCAAGGACCTGCAGGGCCGTTACCTGCTCGCCAACGGGGAGATGTGCCGGCTGCTCGGACGAAGCCCCGAGGAGCTGATCGGCTCGGATGCCCGCGGCCTGTTTCCCATCGAGCAGGTGCGCCAGTTCCTTGATGACGACACCGCCGCGCTGAATTCGCCGACGCCGGTGAGCTTCGAGACCCGCTACACCACGCCCCAGGGCGAACGTGTCGACGCCTGCACCCGGGGCCGGCTGGTGGATGGCGACGGCCACGTCATCGGCGTCTACGGCGTCTCCAGCGACGTCACCGCGCGGCGTGCGCTGCAGCAGCGCATGCGGCAATGGAGTACCGCCTTCGAGGACATGCGCGACGGCGTCATCGTCACGGATGCACAGGGGCGCATCCAGTCGGTCAACCGCGCCTTCACCGAGATCACCGGCTATCTGGCGGAAGAAGCCATTGGCACCGGCATGAAGCTGCTGCAGTCCGGACGCCACGGCAAGGAGTTCTACGAGCAGATGTGGGCCATGATCAACCAGACCGGTCACTGGCAGGGCGAGATCTGGAACCGGCGCAAGAACGGACAGATTTTCCCAGAGTGGCTGACCGTACGCGCCATGCGCGACGCGGAAGGACCTGTGACCCACTACGTCGGCGTGTTCACCGACGTCAGCCGCCTCAAGGACAGCGAGGCTCAGGCGGAATGGCTGTACCACCACGACCCCCTGACGCGGCTGCCCAACCGGTTGCATTTGCAGCGCAGGCTGGAGCAAGCACTGGCGCGCGCACGCCGTCGCGAGGCCCGGCCAGCGCTGATGGTGATCGCATTGGACGGCTTCAAGACCGTCAATGACAGCCTAGGCCACCCGGCCGGCGACGAGTTGCTCGTGTGCGTGGCCGAACGCCTGCAGGCGCAGTTGCGCCAGAAGGACTTCATCGGCCGTCTCGGCGGCGACGAGTTCCTCGTCATCCTGGAGAACGGCGCGGATGCCGAGGACGTCGGCGCGAGAGCGCGCGAGCTGCTGGCAGTGGTGTCCGAACCGGTCGCGCTGACCGGCGACCAGGATGCCTACCTCACCGCCAGCATCGGCATCTGCCGATGCGCCGACGCGGAAGATGCCACCGCCGTGGAGCTGCTGCGCAACGCGGACGCGGCCATGCACCGTGCCAAGGAGCTGGGCCGCAACCAGTTCTGCTTCTTCACCGGGGACATGCATGCGAGCGCCATGGCCAAGCTGGAGGTGGAGGCGGCGCTGAGCCGGGCCATCGAACGCGACGAACTCCTGCTGTATTACCAGCCCAAGGTCGATGGGCGCAGCGGCCGGGTCGTCGGCGCCGAAGCCCTGCTGCGATGGCAGCGCGGCGATGCCGGCCTGGTACCGCCGGGCCAGTTCATCCCACTGGCCGAACAGAGCAGCCTGATCCTGGACATCGGCGCCTGGGTCATCGACTCGGTCTGCCGCCAGATCCGCACGTGGATGGATGCCGGACAGCCGGTGGTGCGTATCGCCGTCAACGTGGCGGCACGTCAGTTCGCCGCAGATGACCTGGACATCGTCGTCGCCAACGCGCTGCTGCGCCACGGCGTGGCGGCGCAACACCTGGAACTCGAGCTGACCGAAGGCATGCTGATGAGCAATCCCGAGGCGGGCACGGCCACGCTGCAGCGCCTGCGCGACCTGGGCGTCAAGATTTCGCTGGATGACTTCGGCACTGGCTATTCCAGCCTGGCCTATCTGCAGCAGTTCCCCATCGACACGCTGAAGATCGACCAGTCTTTCGTGCGCCGCATCGGCGACGTACCGGACGGCGCGACGGTCGTCGATGCCATCATCGGTCTGGCCCATCGCCTGCACCTGCGCGTGGTGGCCGAGGGTGTCGAGACCGACGCGCAGCGTGAACACCTGCTGCACCAGCAGTGCGACGAAATGCAGGGCTACCACTTCGGCCGCCCGGCGCCCGCGGAGGCGCTGCAGGCGATGCTGGCGACCTCAGATGCCGCCTGACAGCGCCCGTCCGATGGCCTGGGCCAGCTCGGCCCGCGAGTAGGGCTTCTGCAGCAGTTCCCAGCCAGCGGGCGCGTTCTGGTCCGCCTCCAGCAGCTCAGCCGAGAAGCCCGACATCAGCAGCACGGCCAGCTCCGGCAGGCGCTGCTGGGCCTGGCTGGCCAATGCGGTGCCACGCATGCCGGCACCCAGCGCAATGTCGGTCAGCAGTAGCTCGAAACCAGCATCCTCCGTCAGCAGCAGCAGGGCCTGCTCGCCACTGGCGCAGGCCGTGACGTCGCAGCCCAGCGCGTCCAGGAATTGCAGCGCAACCGCTCGCACCTCGGCGTCGTCCTCCACCATCAGCACTTTCAGGCCTGGCAGCAGCGCGCCCCCCTCGCCAGCGGGTTCGTCGCGGACCAACTGCGGGTCCCAGGGTCGCGGCAGGTAGAGCGAGATCGTCGTGCCGGCGCCCGGCGCCGACTCGATCGCCACCGCTCCGCGCGACTGCTTGGCGAAGCCGTAAACCGTGCTCAGGCCCAGACCCGTGCCGCGCCCGACCTGCTTTGTCGTGAAGAAGGGCTCGAACGCGCGTTCCCTCACCTCTTCCGGCATGCCCGAGCCGGTGTCGGAAATGGCGATGCACAGGAAGCGTTCGTCCTGGGCGCTGGGGTCATCGACCTCACGCCGCACCTTGGCCGGCAACGCGCCGGCCGGCCCGGCGCTGAAGCGCAACGAGCCGCCGTCCGGCATGGCGTCGCGCGCGTTGATAGCAATGTTGAGCAGTGCGGACTCCAGCTGGCCCGGGTCGGCCAGCACGGCCAGCGTGGCAGACGGGTCACCCGCCAGTTCCACGGCGATGGCGATGCGCTGGTCCAGCGTGCGACGCAGCATGTCGGCCAGCGAATGCAGCAGCGCCCCAACATCCACCGCAGTGGGCTGCAACACCTGGCGCCGTGAGAAGGCCAGCAGCTTGCTGGTCAGCTCCGCGCCGCGCCGCGCCGCGCGCGTCGCGGCGCTGACGAGCTGCTGGCTGAACTCGTGACCGGCCAGGTTGGGCAGTTCCTCCAGCACCTGCAAGTTGCCCTGGATGACCGTCAGCAGGTTGTTGAAGTCGTGGGCGATACCCCCGGTTAGCTGGCCCACGCTTTCCAGGCGCTGGGCGTGATTGAGCGCCTCCTCGCTCTGGGCGCGCTGCAGGCAAGTGGCCAGCAGGTTGGCCAGGGACTGCAGAAAGCGCATATCGTCGTCGCCGAAGTGCCCAGCCGAGCGCGAGCGCACACACAGCACGCCCGTCGCGCGCCCACGGTCGGACAGCGGCACGGCCAGCAGGCTGACCATGCCGGCGTCAAGGTCGGCCTGGGGCACCTCGAAGCGATCCTCGCACGTCAGGTCGGCAACGACCAGGGGCTGGCCATGCGCCAGCACATGGCCAGCAGCCGTCCGAGGATCGACGGGCAGTAAGGCGCCCAGGGGCACGGATGCCAAATCGCCGAACCGGCTCACAACACGCAGTTGCTGCCGGTCGGGCTCCAGCAACAGCACGCTGGAAAACTCGGCCTCCAGGGCCTGGGCAGCAAGGTCCGGCACACGGCCCAGCAGCTTCTGCGGGTCACGCTCGTCGACGGCCATGCGCCCCAGCTCGGCGAGGTGCTCGCTGTGGCGGGCACGCTGCAGGGCCTGCTTGACGCGTGGGTACGCACCGATGTCGCGGATGGCTGCCACCACGTACGGCACGCCGTGGCTTTGCAGCGGGCTCAACGCGATCTCCACCATCACCTCGCTGCCATCGCGGCACTTGGCCACCAGCTCCATCTGCGTTCCCATGGGGCGTGGGCGCGGCGCCAGGCCGTAGGCCTTGCGGTAGGAGGCGTGCCGCGGTCGGATGCTGTCAGGCACCAGCGCATCCACCGCCGTGCCAACGAGCTCGCCGGGCGAATAGCCCAGCAGCGCCTCGGCGGCGGGGTTGGACAGGACGATCTTCCCGTCGGCATCCACCAGCAGCAGACCGTCTGCCGCCGCGGAGAACAGCGAACGGTAGACACCCAGGTCGTCGACGGCCTGCGGCGGCGGAGTGGGAACTTGCGAACCGTCCATCTT
>NZ_DASWYS010000239.1:0-6384 GCF_036404855.1 Roseateles sp. | reverse complement strand
CTGAACCTTGCAGGCGAACGTGCCGTCGTCACGCTGAACGGCATCACGCCTGAAGCGCTGCAGAGCTGGCTGGGCGAGGTGCGCTCGGCCGCACGCGCCCGCCCGGTCGAAGCCCAGTTGACCCGCGGCCCCAAGGGCTATGCCGGCACACTGGTGCTCAGCCTGGGGAACAACTGATGGCCTGGTTCAAGAAGAGCGCGCCGGCCGCCTCGGCCAACGACTCCGTGCTGGGCGACATCCAAGCGGGCGGTCGCGCGGTGCGTCACCTGACACCCAGACGCTGGAGCATCGCGGGCGCCCTCGTCGGCATCATCGGCGCGCTGATCGTGTTCGCTCCGGCGAGCTGGCTGGCGCGAGCGCTGGCCTCGGCGACCAGCGAGCATCTCCTCATCGTGGACACGCGCGGCAGCATCTGGAATGGCTCGGGCGTACTGGTGCTGACCGGCGGCGCCGGCAGCCGCGACGCCTCGGCCCTGCCCGGCCGGCTGCACTGGAAGATGAGTCTGAAGGGCATCGGCCTGCAGCTCGCCGCACGGCAGGACTGCTGCATCAACGGCGAGCTGCTGCTGGGCATCAAGCCCGGCCTCGGACGGCTGGCGGTCAGCGTCGACACCCAGGCCGACTGGCTGGTGCGCCTGCCCGCCGACCTGCTGGGTGGGCTGGGCACGCCGTGGAACACGCTGCAACTAGGCGGCTCGCTGCGGCTGTCGGCCCGCGAGCTGAAGCTGGAGTCGGTGCAAGGTCGCTGGCGCCAGTTCGGCGAGCTGCAGCTGGAACTGCTCAACCTGTCCTCGCGCGTGTCCACCGTCGCGCCGCTGGGCAGCTACCGTTTCACGGTCACGGCCGACACGACCAGCCCGGGCGTCAGTACGCTGAACCTGTCCACGCTGGAAGGCGCGCTGCAGCTCTCGGGCGTGGGCACGCTGACCGCCGGCGGAAAGAGCCGCTTCACTGGCGAGGCCAGCGCCGCGCCGGGACGAGAGGAAGCGTTGAACAACTTGCTGAACATCATCGGACGCCGCCAAGGGGCGCGCTCCGTCTTGACGATCGGATGATCATGAATCTCCAACGCACCGCCACATCCATCGCCGCCATGCTGCTGGCGACCAGCAGCGCGTTTGCCCAGCCCGACAGCACCTCCGTCCAGCGCGGCAAACCGGCCGGCCCGGCCGTCAAGGCCAGCTCGCTCGTCACGCTGAACTTCGTCAACGCCGACATCGAGGCGGTGACCCGCGCCATCGGCGTGATGCTGAATCGCCAGATCATCATCGACCCACGCGTGAAGGGCGCCATCACGGTCTACAGCGAACAGCCCGTGTCCGTGGCCGAGGCCTACCGCAACTACCTCGCCGCGCTGCGCGGCCTGGGCTTCACCGTCGTCGAGGCGGCGGGCTTCCTGAAGGTGCTGCCTGAGCCGGACGCCAAGCTACAGGCCGGCTCGGTGGCCGTGGAGACCAGCAACGTTCGCGGCGACCAGATCCTGACCCAGATCTTCCGCATTCAGCACGAGAACGCGAACAACCTGGTCGCCGTACTGCGCCCGCTGATCAGCCCGAACAACACCATCAATGCCAATCCGGGCAACAACAGCCTCGTCATCACCGACTACGCTGACAACCTCCAGCGCATGGCCAAGATCATTGCGGCCATGGACACGCCAGGCACCAGCGACATCGAGATCGTGCCGCTGAAGCATGCCGTCGCGGCGGACCTCGCGCCGCTGGTGCAGCGCCTGGCCGACGGCGGCTCCACCAACATCGCCGCAGCCGCGCCGGGCCAGAGCAGCAGCGCCGTCAACGTGCTGGTGGACCCGCGCTCCAATGGTCTCATCCTGCGGGCCAGCAACCCGGCCCGCCTGGCCGCCGTGCGCTCCATGGTCGACAAGCTCGACCAGCCCAGTGCCGACGGCGGCAACAACATCCGCGTCGTCTACCTGAAGAACGCCGACGCGGTGAAGCTCGCCACGGTGCTGCGCGCCGCCTTCGGCGCGGCCTCGTCGAGCAGCGGCACCAGCAGCAGCAACTCGCCCGGCACCTCCAGCCTGGCAGGCACCAACTCGCTGGGGTCGACGAACCAGTCCCTGACGGGCGCGACGCCGAACGCCAGCAACAACGCCGGCGGCATGAACTCCGCCGCCGCGACTTCGCCGCTGACGCAGTCCGCGGGCCCGTCCACCGGCGGCTTCGTGCAGGCGGACCCGGCGACGAACTCGCTGATCATCACAGCGCCCGAACCGCTGTACCGACAGGTACGGGCCGTCATCGAGCAACTCGACGCACGCCGTGCACAGGTCTATGTCGAGTCGATGATCGTCAAGATCGACAACAGCAAGGCCGGGCAGTTCGGCGTGCAATGGCAGAACCTGATCGGCACCAAGGGCGATCAGGTGGTCGGTCTCAGCGGCACGAACTTCGGCACGGGCCTGGGCAACATCCTCAATCTCATCGCCGCCGGCTCCGGCAACAGCACCTCCATTGGCACGGCACTGTCCAACAGCAGCCTGCCCAGCGGCTTCAACCTCGGTCTGGTCGGCAAGATCAACGGCACGTATTCCATCGGCGCGCTGGCCAGTTTCTTCGAGAGCCAGAGCGGCGCCAACGTGCTGTCCACGCCCAACCTCGTCTCACTGGACAACGAAGAGGCGCGCATCGTCATCGGTCAAAACGTGCCGTTCGTGACCGGCTCCTACGCGAACTCCGGCACGACAACCGGCGGCACGGTCAATCCCTTCACCACCGTGGACCGCAAGGACGTCGGCCTGACCCTGAGGGTCAAGAGCCAGATCGGCGAGGGCGGCACCGTGCGCATGGTGGTCTATCAGGAGAACTCCGCCGTGGTGCCGGGCTCCAACGGCACCACCGGCCCCACGCTGGACAAGAGCGCCATCGAGACCAGCGTTGTCGTCGACGACGGCGAAATCATCGTGCTGGGTGGGCTGCTGAAGGATGAGTACACCGATGGCGACGACGGCGTGCCTGGCCTGTCCAAGATCCCGCTGATCGGCAACCTCTTCAGCAGCAAGAACCGCAAGCGCGTGAAGACCAACCTGATGGTCTTCCTGCGCCCCGTCGTGATGCGCTCGGCCGACAGTGCCAACCAGTTGACGCTGGACCGTTACCAGAGCATCCGTGCCGTACAGGAAAGCGCCCAGCCCCAGAAGAGCCTCATCCTGCCCGACACCGGCGCCCCGCTGCTGCCTGATCCCAAGGCGGCACCGTCGAACAAGGCCCTGCCTCAGCAGTGATACACATGCGCCCCCACACTCGCTTCGCTCATTGCCCCCCGAGGGGGCGCACAGCGCCTTTCGGTCGGCCGGGCGGGCGCTGACATGGCCGCGACCCGCCACCCCCTGCCCTATGCCTTCGCGAAGGCCAACTGCGTGCTGCTGGAGGACGATGGCGGCACGCTGACGCTATGGGCGCCGCCCGAGGTCGGCTGGGCCACGCTGTCCGAAGTCCAGCGCCTGTACGCGGTGGACCGGCTCGAGTCCGAGGCGGCCCCGTCGCTGGCAGAGCGTATCAACGCGGCCTACGCCGGCAGCGAGTCCAGTGCGGCCGTGGTCGTCGGCGAGGTGGAGAGCGCGGTGGACCTGTCGCGCATGATGCAGGACCTCCCCGCGGTGGAAGACCTGCTGGAGGCCGCCAACGATGCGCCCATCATCCGCATGCTCAATGCACTGCTGACGCAAGCGGCCAAGGACGGTGCGAGCGATATCCACATCGAGCCCTACGAGCGCAGCAGCTCCGTGCGCTTTCGCGTCGACGGCACGCTGCGCGAGGTGGTGCAACCCAACCGCGCGCTGCACGCGGCGTTGATCTCACGGCTGAAGATCATGGCGGAGCTGGACATCGCCGAGAAGCGCCTTCCGCAAGACGGCCGCATCTCGCTGCGCATTGGCGGCCGCGCCATCGACGTGCGCGTGTCCACGCTGCCCTCGGCCCACGGCGAGCGCGCGGTGCTTCGCCTGCTGGACAAGAGCGAATCCAAGTTCACGCTCGAAGGCCTGGGCATGGACGGCCAGGTGCTCGGTGCGTTCAAGAAGCTGGTCCAGCAGCCCCATGGCATCGTCCTGGTCACCGGCCCCACGGGCTCGGGCAAGACCACGTCGCTGTACGCCTCGCTGCAGACCGTCGACACCAGCACCACCAACGTGCTGACGGTCGAGGATCCCATCGAGTACGAGCTGCCTGGCATCGGCCAGACCCAGGTCAACGGCAAGATCGACCTGACCTTTGCCAAGGCCTTGCGCGCGATCCTGCGTCAGGATCCGGATGTCATCATGATCGGCGAGATCCGCGACTACGAGACCGCTCAGATCGCCATCCAGGCATCTCTGACAGGCCACTTGGTGCTGGCCACGCTGCACACCAACGACGCACCCAGCGCCGTCACGCGGCTCACCGACATGGGCGTGGAGCCCTTCTTGCTGTCCAGCTCGCTGCTGGGCGTGCTGGCCCAGCGCCTGGTGCGCCGGCTCTGCCCGGTGTGCAAGCGCCAGGACGCGCAGGGCCACTGGCACCCCGTGGGTTGCGATGCCTGCGGCCACATCGGCTACAAGGGCCGCACGGGCGTCTACGAACTGATGGTGGCGGACGACGCGGTGCGCAGCCTCATTCACAACCACGCGCCGGAGAGCCAACTTCAGGCGGCCGCCGTGGCCAACGGCCTGCGGTCCATGCGCGAGGACGGCGAGCGGCTGATCGCGTCCGGCGTCACCTCGCTGGAAGAGGTTCTCCGCGTGACTCGAGAGTAAGTCGTGCCGGCCTACAAGTACGAAGCCCTCAGCGATGCCGGCCGCCAGAACGGCGGCCTGATCGAGGCCGACAATCCCCGCGCCGCGCGCGCAGCCGTGCGCGCAATGGGCCTCACGCCGCTGTCCATCGAAATGGTCCAGCAGCACGGCTCGCAGGAGGGCAGCCGCTTCACACGCCGCGTCTTTGGCCCGACGGCCCTCGCGGTCTGGACGCGCCAGCTCGCCGGCCTCGTCGGCTCGGGCCTGCCCATCGAGCGCGCGCTGACGGCGCTGGCCGACGAGAGCGAGGACACCCGTCAGCGGGAGCTGATCTCGCAGCTCAAGGCCGAGGTCAATGCCGGCTCGACCTTCGCCCGCGCGCTGGCCTCGGCGCCGCGCGAGTTCGACGATGTCTACCGCGGCGTTGTCGCCGCCGGCGAGCAAAGCGGCGCGCTGGGCCAGGTGCTGGAAAAGCTGGCCGACGATCTGGAGGAGCGCCAGGACCTGAAGGCCAAGCTCGTCGGCGCCATGGCCTACCCGGCCATCGTGTCGCTGATCTCGGTGTGCATCGTCATCTTCCTCGTCACCTACGTCGTGCCGCAGATCGCGACGGTGTTCACCAGCTCCAAGCGCACGCTGCCCATGCTGACCATCGCGATGCTGGCCGTCAGCGACTTCGTGCGCGCCTGGGGCTGGGCCATGCTGGCCGTGCTGATGGGGGCGGGCGTGGCCCTGCGTTTCGCGCTCAAGGCCCCGGCCTTCCGGCTGCGTTTCGACGCCGGCCTGCTGGGCCTGCCGTTGATCGGGCGCCTGGCGCGCGGCTACAACGCAGCTCGCTTCGCCGGCACGCTGGCCATGTTGGCCGGTGCCGGTGTGCCGATTCTGAAGGCGCTGCAGGCCGCGGCCGAGACGCTGTCCAACCGCGCGATGCAAGCCGATGCGCTGGATGCATTGGTGCAGGTGCGCGAAGGCGCGCCGCTGGGCTCGGCACTGGCCGGCAAGAAGCGCTTCCCCGGCATACTGGCCATGTTCGCTCGCCTGGGCGAGCAGACCGGCCAGTTGCCCGAGATGCTGGGCCGCGCCGCTCGCCAACTGGGCGTTGAGGTGCAGCGCCGCTCCATGGCAGCCGCCACGCTGCTGGAGCCGCTGCTCATTGTCGCGATGGGCGCGGTGGTGCTCCTGATCGTGTTGGCGGTATTGCTGCCGATCATCCAGCTCAACACCTGGGTCAAGTAGCCCTGACTACCGCAGCGAGGCTGCGCCCCGTTAACGGGGGGCTGAGTCCGGGACACTCGATCCAGTGGACTGGTTGGCGAAGCGCCGAGCCCGCAGCCCGGCCCGGCACGGCCTCCCGGCAAAGCCGGATCCATCGCCGTTGCTGGCGCAGCGGCCGAGCCGGGCGCGGCCGGTCAACTCAGCCGGAACGTCGCGACGACGTGGCTGAGACGGCTGGCCTGTTCCTTCAAGCTCTCGGCAGCGGCGGTCGATTCCTCGACGAGCGCGGCGTTCTGCTGTGTCATCTTGTCCAGCTCGGCCACGGCCTGGTTGATCTGGCCGATACCCTGGCTCTGCTCGCCGGCAGCCGTGCTGATCTCGCCCACGATGTCGGTCACGCGCTGCACGCTGTCGACGATCTCGGTCATCGTCTGGCC
>NZ_DASWYS010000238.1:0-26356 GCF_036404855.1 Roseateles sp. | reverse complement strand
CCAATCCCGAGCCAGCCCCCGAGCCGGCGCCCGAACCCGTCACGGTCGCTGCTGCTGAACCGACACCCGCGCCCGCCGCGCCGATGGCCGCTGCGGCCCAGGCCGCGGAGCCGCCCCCCGCCGCTGAACCGGAAGAGGCCGAGAAGCCGCTGCAGCTGCTGTCCAAGGTCGACCCCACCGTGCCGCGCCAGATGCAGCAGAGCGGCTTCCGCAACGGCTACGCACAGGTGCAGTTCACCGTGGCCGCTGACGGTTCCGTCCAGCAGGCGTCGGTCATCAAGGCCAGCCACGCGCGCCTGGGCAGCGCCGCCGTGGAAGCCGTGCGCCAGTGGCGCTTCGCCCCGGTGCGCAAGACGCGCCAGGCGGCCGTCGAGATCGCCTTCAAGAACGAAAGCGACTGAACCACTGAGTGATTGAGCGACGCTAGGCCGGTGGCGTCGGGCAACTGTCCAGCAGGGCCGACATGGCCTCGAGGAACACCCGGGTGCGCAGCGGCATCAGCCGCCGCTCCGGGAACACCGCCCAGCAGCTCGAACCGGGCAGGTGCCAGTCCGGCAGCAGGCGCTGCAGGCGGCCCAGCGCCAGCGCGTCCCTGACGATGAGACGATCAATGCCGGCAATGCCGACGCCGTTCTCGGCCAGCTGCGCCAACAGGCTGGGCGCGTTGGCCAGCGTCCGCTGCACCGGCAGCACCTGGTAGGGCTCGGCCCCCTCGCGCAGCAGCCGCCAGGGCACGGGCTCGCCGGTGCGGGTCAGCAGCAGCAGTCCGTGCATGCTGTCCAGCGCCTGCGGCAGCAGCGGTTCGCCGACGTTCGCCAGATAGGCCGGCGACGCATACAGGCCCCAATGTGTCGTCGCCAGCAGCCGCGCGGCGAGCTGGCTGTCCTCGTCCAGTTGGCCCATGCGGATGACGAGGTCGAAGCCCTCGCCGATCAGGTCCACCCGCCGCGGCGTCAAGTCCAGCTCCAGCTGCACTTCCGGATAGCTCAGCGCGAACTCCGCCAGCATGCCCGCGGCCACCTGCTGGGCGAAGTCCGCCGGCATGCTGACGCGCAGTCGCCCGCTGGGCTTGCGTTGGCGGTGCAGGGCCAGCGCCAGCGCGCCATCCACTTCGGCGGCGACGACGCGCGCATGCTCCAGCACGCCAGCGCCGAAGTCCGTCAGCGACAGCTTTCGCGTGCTGCGCTGCAGCAACTTCTCCCCCAGCCGCGCCTCCAGCGCCGCGATGCGCCGCGACACGGTGCTCTTGGGCCAGTGCACGCGCTCCGCGGCGCGGCTGAAGCTGCCGGCCTCGATCACGCGGGCAAACAGCAATAAATCGTCGGCGTCAGACTCCATAGAGGCCCCATTGATCCATCAGCAGAACAATCTTATGCAATTCAACGGCTTCTGCCGCCATGGATGCAACTCTAGAGTTCACTCCATCGCAACCTTTCTCCCCAGGAATCCGTATGAACATCCTGCAAATCAACTCCAGCGCCCGCCGCCTGCTCGACGACCAGGGCTCCGTGTCCACCCGCCTGGCCAATGAGCTGACCGCCGGGCTGCGTGCCGCAGATCCGACCGCGACCGTCACCGTGCGCGACTTCGCCGTCAGCCCCCTGCCCGTGCTGGACGAAGCCGCCCTCGGCGCACTGTTCACGCCCGCCGAGGCGCGCAGCGCCGACCAGGCGGCCCGCGTCGCGCTGAACGACCAGCTCATCGCCGAGTTGTTCGCCGCCGACGTCGTCGTCATCGGCGTGCCCATGATCAATTTCAATGTCAGCGCCCAGCTGAAGAACTGGATCGATGCGGTCGCCCGCGCTGGCGTCACGTTCAAGTACGGCGAGAAGGGTCCCGTCGGCCTCGTCACCGGCAAGAAGGTCTACGTCGTCAGCGCCCGCGGCGGCATCCACCGCGACCAGCCGACCGACCAGGTCGTGCCCTATCTGCGCACCGTGCTGGCCTTCCTCGGCATGACCGACGTGGAATTCATCTACGCTGAGGGCCTAAACATGGGTCCCGAGATCGCCGACCGCGGTCTGAGCTCGGCTCGCGCCCAGATCAACGAGCTGCTCGCCGCTTGAGCCGATCCCCCTCGTCCAAGGAGGACCTTCGCCGGTCCTCCAAGGGACGACGGTGCTTGCCGGATCGACCTGCAAGCACATCCCCCCGGCTGACCGGCTGGGGAGCGACCCGGCGCTCGGCCCGGGAACAATGAAAGGACTACGCCGTGAGTACCGTCGCCACTTCCCCTCTGAACCAACCGCGCGAGGTCGAGCGCCTCGTCGCCGGTCAGCCGACCAGCGACGGTGCAGGCGTCAAGCTCAACCGCGTGCTGACCAACAACCTGCAGCGCCGGCTGGACCCCTTCCTGATGCTGGACCATTTCGGCACGGACAACCCGGACGACTACATCGCCGGCTTCCCAGACCATCCGCACCGCGGCTTCGAGACCATCACCTACATGCTCAACGGCCGCATGCGCCACCGCGACTCGGCCGGGCATGAAGGCCTGATCAGCGACGGCGGCGTGCAGTGGATGACCGCCGGCCGCGGCGTCATCCACAGCGAGACGCCGGAGCAGAACGAAGGCCGCATGGCCGGCTTCCAGCTCTGGCTCAACCTGCCCGCCAAGGACAAGCTGCGCGAGCCCTGGTACCGCGACATCGCGGGCGCCGAGGTGCCCGAGTTCGAGCAGGACGGCGTCAAGGTGCGCGTCATCGCCGGCGAAAGCCACGGCGTCGCCGGTGCGGTGCAGCGCGAGCACACCGCGCCGCTCTACCTCGATCTCAGCCTGGCCCCCGGCGCCCGCTTCGAGCAGCCCCTGCCGGCCGGCTTCAATGCCTTCGTCTACGTCTTCGAGGGCGGTCTGAAGTTCGAGTCGGGCTGCCTGGTCCCGCCGGGCCGCATGGCCATCCTCGCCAACACGCCTGGCAGCGACGGCGTGCGCCTGCAGTCGGGGGACCAGGCCACGCGCGCCCTGCTCATCGCCGGTCAGCCGCTGAACGAGCCCATCGCGCAGTACGGCCCCTTCGTGATGAACACCGAGGCCGAGCTGGTGCAGGCCGTGCGCGACTTCCAGGCCGGACGGCTGGCTTGAGCGACGCACGCCGCCACAGCCCCGCGGCCGAGCGCAATGGGCCGCCCATCCGGGCGGCCCTGCAGCGCCTGCTGCCGACGAGCGGCCTGCTGCTGGAGATCGCCAGCGGCACGGGCCAGCATGCCGCCTTCCTCAGCGAAGGCCTGCCCGGCTGGCAATGGCAGCCCAGCGACGTGGAGCCCGGCGCGCTGCCGTCCATCACGGCCTGGTGCTCGGGCCTGGAACGTGTGCGCCCGCCGCTGCTGCTGAACGTGCTCGACGACGTCTGGTCCGGCGTGCCTGCGCCCCTCGACGCGATCTACTGCGCCAACATGATCCACATCGCGCCGTGGGCATGCACGGGCGGGCTCATGCAGGGTGCCGCGCGGCACCTGGCGCCGCAGGGGCTGCTGATCACCTACGGCCCCTACCTGCTGGATGACGAACCGACGGCGCCGAGCAACCTGGCCTTCGACGCCGACCTGCGCGCGCGCAACCCGGCCTGGGGCATCCGCCGACTGGGGGACGTGTCGGGCCAAGCCGCGGCGGCAGGCCTGCAACTGCGCGAGCGCATGGACATGCCCGCCAACAACAAGCTGCTGGTCTTCGCCCGCAGCCACCTGCCGGGCTGATTCCGGCCGTCCCCCTCAGGGACGTCCCCCTAAGTCTTGGGCCGCTGACTTTCGCCATCCATCCCGCCGCCACCTAGCCTGCCGGCCGCCCCTTTTCGGGCGGCAGGGAGAACGAACAATGAAGGTAAGGATGACGGGGCGGCACGGCGTGGCCACCGCCCTGCTGGCGCTGTTGATGGCCTGCGGCGGCGGCGGGGGCACCCCGCCCGGCAACGGCGGCGGTGGCAACGACCCCGCGCCGGTGCAACTGGCCACGCCGGGTCAGGCGGTGGTCAAGGTCCGCAGCCAGGGCTTGGCGTGGGTGGCACTGGCTGAGACGGCCCGCACGCTGGAAACGCCCACCACGCCAGAGCGGCGCCTGCTGATCTCGCATGCAGACGGCCGCGACGCGGCGGCGGACTATCGCCCACCGGCCGGCTGGTCCCTGCTGGACTTCGCGCTGCACCCCTCCGGCCAGATCAGCCTGCTGCTGGGCACCGACAGGACTTTGCGCCTGCTGCGGCTGTCGCCCGCGGGCCAGATGCTGCGCGAGCAGGACTTCACCGACCCGCTGGTGGCCAGCGACCCATTGATCGGCGACGCCTGGATCGCGCGCGACCACCAGTCGCTGCTGCCCTACTACACCCGCGACAGCGCGCGCCTGGCAGCCCTCGGCGAGGACGTGGCGCTCGCCTTCCGCTCGGGCCGCCATGCCGTGGTGCTGCACCGACTGGCCTACGCGGCCACCGGCGGCTTCACGGGCCAGTGGCGCAGCCTGGTGGAGCCCGGCGTCTACATCGGCGCGCGCTTCCTGACCGGCGGCAGCTTCGACCCCTTCAAGAGCCTGGACCACCAATGGCGGCTCGTCATGGACGCAGACCCGCAAGGCCGCATCGCCGTGGCAGTCTCGCTGGACTTCACCGACCTGATCGAGGGCCACAGCCAGCACTTCGGCGAGGCGCTGGACCCGCGCGTCGCCAACGGCCTGCTGCTGAGCCAGTTCGGCGCCGACGGCCAGCGCCAGGGCACGGCCCTGATCGACACGCAGCAACGCTCGGAGCTGCACGCACTGCGCTGGGTGGGCGGGCAGGTCGCGGCGGCCGGTCGCGTGCGCAGCCGGCAGGTGTCCGACGGATGGGACGCCTACCTGGCGCTGGTGCCGGCCGGCGCCACCACGGCCGCGACCTACCGGGTGCTGGACTTCGAAGCGGGCGATGTGGCCTTCGACGTGGTGCGGCGCACCGACGGGCGGCTGCTGCTGGCCGGCAGCACGGGGTACACGCAGAACCCCACCGGCGCCAGCATCTCCGAAGAGTCCAAGCCGCTGCTGGCGCTGCTGTCGGCGGACGGCCAGCTGCAGCAGCGCATCACGTTGACGCCAGGACCGCGGCACAACCAGCTGCGCGCCCTGGCCCCTCGCGGAGACATCGGCTGGTTGACCGGCGGCATGGAGAACGGCCCCGGCACGCACTCGGCCGACAGCAACGCCGCCCTGCTCGTCTCCGACGGCTATCTGCGCGAACTGCGTTTCTGAGCGGCAGGAACGGCAGGGGACGGCAGGCGCAGCGGAATCGCCCGCACTACGCCTTGTGCCCCGCGCCGAGGTAGGTCTCGATGACGCGCGGGTCCGTCGCCAACTGATCCGCCGGACCGCTCAGGCCGAACTCCCCGGTCTCCAGCACATGCCCGTGGTCGGCCACGCGCAGTGCTGCACGGGCGTTCTGCTCGACAAGCAGGATGCTGACGCCCGTGGCGCGCAGGTCTTCGACGATGGTGAAGATCTCGCGCACGATCAGCGGCGCCAGGCCCAGGCTGGGCTCGTCCAGCATCAGCAGCTTGGGCTGCCCCATCAGCGCACGCCCGAGTGCCAGCATCTGGCGTTCGCCACCGGACAAGGTGCCAGCGGCCTGCACGCGGCGCTCCTTCAGCCGGGGGAAGCGGGCATAGACGCTCTCCAGGCCTTCGCGCCAGCGCCTGTCACCGAGCTTCTTGGGCCGCCAGCCGCCCAGCAGCAGGTTGTCCTCCACCGTCATGGTGCCGAACAGCTCACGCTTCTCGGGGACCAGCGCCAGGCCGGCCAGCACGCGCTCTTCCAGCGTCAGCCGCGCCATGTCCTCGCCCGCGAAGCGCAGTGCGCCGCTGCGCGACGGCAGCAGCCCCATGAGCGCGCCCAGCAGCGTGGACTTGCCCGCGCCGTTGGGACCGATGACGGTGACGACGCTCTTCTCGGCCGCCGAGAAGCTCAGGCCGTGCAACACCTCCGCACGGCCATAGCCGGCGTGCAGGTCCTTGACTTCCAGGAGGGCGCTCATTCGTCCGCTCCCAGGTAGGCCGCGCGCACCGCAGGGCTGGCCTGCACCTCGGCCGGCGTGCCCTCCATCAGGTGGCGGCCGAATTCCATGACGACGATGCGGTCGGTCAGCTTCATGACGAAGTCCATGTCGTGCTCGACGAGAAGCAGCGACAGGCCCTCGGCCTTCAGCTGCTTCAGCACCTCGGCGAGTGCCTCCTTCTCCTTGTGGCGCAGGCCGGCAGCGGGCTCGTCCAGCAGCAGCAGCGAAGGGTCGCTGGCCAGCGCGCGGGCGATCTCGACCAGGCGCTGCGGGCCCAGCGCCAGGTTGCCGGCCAGCTCATGAGCCTGATCGGCCAGGCCGATGCGGCGCAGCTGGCGCAGGGCCTCGGCGCGGGCTTGGCGCTCCTCGGCCGCGTTCAGGCCCAGCATCGCACGGGCCGTGCCGCTGCGGGTGCGCAGGTAGGTGCCCAGCGCAACGTTCTCCAGCACCGTCATGTCGGGCACCAGCTTCACGTGCTGGAACGTGCGGGAGAGACCGGCGCGCGCGATGTCGCGGCTGCCCCGGCCATCCACGCGCTGGCCCAGCAGCTCGACCTGGCCGCTGCTCAGCGGCAACACGCCCGAGACGAGGTTGAAGGTGGTGCTCTTGCCCGCCCCGTTGGGGCCGATAAGGCCGACGATGTCGCCCGCGCGGATCGCGAAGCTGATGTCGTTGACGGCCACCAGCCCACCGAACTGCTTGCGGATGGCGCGCACGTCCAGCAGCGCCGCGCCGCGCTCGGGATGGCTGCGCGCGTCGAGGGACGGCACGCCCTCGTCGACCGCGCGCATGCGGCGTGCAGGCAGCCAGCGCGCGATCAGCGGCCACAGACCGTCCGGCGCGAAGCGCAGCACCAGCACCAGCACGACGCCGAAGACGATGATTTCGTAGTTGCCCGAGCCGCCGAAGATCATCGGCAGCCAGACCTTGAGCTGGTCCTCGGCCAGTTTCACCAGCGCCGCGCCGGTGAAGGCCCCGCCCACCGTACCAATGCCGCCCAGCACGGCCATGAACAAGTACTCGATGCCGAACTTGATGCCAAAGGGCGAGGGATTCACACTGCGCTGCATGTGGGCGTACAGCCAGCCCGACACCGAAGCCAGCAGCGCCGCGACGACGAACATCACCAGCTTGTAGCGGAAGGTGGAGGCGCCCATGGCCTCGGGCATGGTCGCGCCACCGCCGCGATTGGTGTTGAGCGCGCGCATGATGCGGCCGGGCCGCGAGTCCAGAAGCCGCGTGATGCCGACGGCAGCAAGCAGCGCCGCCAGCCAGATCAGCAGGTAGATGCGTCGCTCGCTCTGGAAGCTGAAGTCGCCCAGCGTGATCGCCGGCAGGCCCAGCAGGCCGTCGTACTTGCCCAGCGCGTCCAGGTTGCCGACCAGGTAGTACAGCGCCAGGCACCAGCAGATGGTGGCCAGCGGCAGGTAGTGCCCCGACATGCGCAGCGTCAGCAGCCCGATGACCAGCGCCAGCACCAGCGTGACCGCCAGCCCGACGACCAGGCCCAGCCAGGGCGACAGGTGCATCACCGTGGTGATGTAGCCGGTGGCGTACGCGCCGACACCGGCGAAGGCAGCCTGGCCGAAGGAAGTGAGGCCGCCCACGCCGGTCAGCAGCACCAGGCCCAGCACGACGAGCGAGAACAGGCCGATGTAGTTGAGCTGCGTGATCCAGAAATCCGGCACCGGCGCGAACGGCAGGACCAGCAGCACGACCGCCGCAGCGATCGACAGATGGGTGCGCGTCATGTCAGTGCTCCTCGTGGTGCGGGTCCACGAAGGACCGCCACAACAACACGGGGAGGATGACCGTGAACACGATGACCTCCTTGAACGCGCTGGCGTAGAACGAGCCGAAGCTCTCGATCAGGCCCACGCCGATGGCGCCCCCCAGCGCCATCGGGAAGCTGGCCAGGCCGCCGAACACCGCGGCGACGAAGCCCTTCAGGCCGATCAGGAACCCGGTGTCGTAGTAGATCGTCGTCGACGGCGAGATCAGCAGCCCCGACAGCGCGCCGATGAAGGCCGCCATGGTGAAACTCAAGGACCCGGCCGCGTCGCCCGAGATGCCCATCAGCCGGGCGCCGGTGCGGTTGACGGAGGTGGCACGCAGCGCCTTGCCGGTCAGCGTGCGTTCGAAGAAGAAGAACATCGCCACGAGCAACGCGATGGACGCGCCGAAGATGATCAGCGTCTGGCCCGTCAGGCTCAGCGGGCCGACGTCGAAGCGCGCCTCCCAGAAGGCGGGCGTGCGGTAGCCCTCGGCACCGAAGAACACGAGACCGATGCCGGTCAACGCGAAGTGCACGCCGACGGAGACGATGAGCAGCGTCAGCACGCTGGCGCCCGACAGCGCACGGTAGGCCAGGCGGTACAGCAGCGGGCCCATGGCGGTGACGATGGCCAGCGTCAGCAGCACCTGCAGCCACAGCGCGGGCTGGTGCGGCATCAGCAACGGCACGGCGATGGCCAGCGCGACCGGAAAGCCCAACGCCCGCACGAGCCCGAAGGCGATGCGGGGCAGTGGCCGGCGCTCGCGCAGTCCCTGGATCAGGTCCAGCACCGCCGCCGTGACGGCCATCAGCAGCAGCAGCCAGACAGTGCCCGGCATCTTGCCCATTTGCAGCGCGGCCAGCGTCAACGCCCCGAAGGCGACGAACTCGCCCTGCGGGATGAAGATGACTCGCGTGACCGAGAACACCAGCACCAAGGCCAGGGCGACAAGGGCGTAAATGGCCCCGTTGGTGAGGCCGTCGAGGCCCAGGATGGCGGCAATCGTGAGGTCCATGGCGGCATGTCGTGAAGGCCCGCCGATGGTATCGGCGAATTACCGACCGATCGGTCGGGAATTTACCCAGGATCACCATTGACGAAGGCTCGCGCACCGCGCGAGACCTTCGACCTTCAGTCGCCGGTCTTCTCGGCGTCTTGCCGCGGCGTGCGGGCCAGCGTCCAGCGGCCGCCGCCGGTCAGCTTCAGCACGCGGCGATGGAAGCCCGCCACGGCAGCGCGGTGGGCGATGCTCACCAGCGTCGTGCCGCGCTCGCGCAGCCGCTCGTACAGGCGCTTCTGGTTGGCGTCATCCAGTGCGCTGGTGGCCTCGTCGAGGATGGCCAGGCGCGGCGCATGCACCAGCAGCCGCGCGAACGCCAGGCGCTGTTGCTCACCCCCGCTGAGCAGCTTCTCCCAGTCCTGGATGCGGTCCAGGCCGCCCTCGGCTTGCGCCAGGTGGCGCAACTGCACCTCGTCCAGGATCTTCAGCAGCGCATCGTCGTCGAGCGCGGACTGCGTGCTGGGGTAGATGAGCTGGCTGCGCAGCGTGCCCGTCTGGAGGTAGGGCCGCTGCGGCAGGAAGAAGACATCCTCGCGCGGCGGGTGCGAGACCTGGCCGCTGCCCTGGGTCCACAGTCCCGCGATGGCGCGCAGCAGGGAGCTCTTGCCGCAGCCGCTTGCACCGGTGATGAGCAGCGAGCCGCCCTCGGGCACGCGCAGCGACAGCTTCTCGACCAGCACGCGGTCGCTGCCCGGCGCCTGCACCGTGAGGTCCTTGATATGCAGTTCCCGGCCCTCCTCGCGGGCGATGCCGGCCTCGGGCGGCGCGGCCTCCAGCGCCTCGGCCATCACATGCAGGCGATCGATGCCGGCGACAAAGCGGGAGAGGCTCTCGAAGTTGTCGATGATGAGGGACACCGCCCCCAGTACCGCCGCGAAGGCCCCGCCCGCCTGGACGGCCTGGCCCACCTCCAGCCGCCCGCCCAGCACGTCGGCGGCGAGCACGACGGCGGGCACCAGCAGGCTGAGCTGACTGAAGCCGCGTTGGAACAGATTGAGCGCGAACTGGGCGCGGATGAGCTTGCGGGTGTTCAGCAGCGCCGCGCGCAGGCGTTGCTGCAGTTGGTGCCGCTCCTGCGCCTCACCACCGTAGAAGGCGATGGACTCGGCGTTCTCGCGCACCCGCATCAGCCGGAAGCGGAAATCCGCCTCGCGCTTGAGCTGCCAGTGGTTGAGGCGGATCAGCGGCCGCCCGAACAGGCCCAGCGACAGCACCGTGCCGGCCAGCGCGTAGGCGACGAGAAAGCCCACCAGCGTGTGCGACAGCGACCAGAGCACCGCGCTGAAGGCCACCAGTTGCATCAGCGAGCCCAGCAGGATGAGCAGGAAGTGCAACGATCGGCCCGTGAAGGTATTGACGTCGTCGGCGATGCGCTGGTCGGGGTTGTCGATCTCGTCGGCAGCGATGTGGAAGTAGCGGCGCTCGCGCAGCCACCCGTCCAGGAAGCGCTGCGTCAGCCAGCGCCGCCAGTCGTTGGCGTAGGCATCCCGGGCGTAGTAGTAGATCGCGAAGACGGGCACCGCGAAGGCCAGCACCCACAACATGGCACGCACGGCCGCCCAGAAGCGGGGGGCGTCGCGGGCCGCCAGCGCGGAGGTCAGCTCGCCGGTCTGGTCGTTCAGCAGCACGGCGAGCTGGGTGTCCGCCAGCATCAGCACGATGAGACCGGCGAGGAAGCTCCAGGCCCAGGCGCGCCGGTCCCCGACCCAATAGGGTCGGGCCACAGTCATGAAGCGTTGCAGCGCAGAGGCGGGAGCGTCGGCCATGGGAGGGTGCGGGCTGTGCCATGAAGGCTAGCCAGCCCGGCGGCCCGCGACTGTCGGACGGCATGCCGCGGCGGGCAAAGCCAACGCGCCCTTGACGGGCGCCCGGTGCGGCGTCGATACAGCGTGTCATCCGTTGCGCGTCACCACCAGCTGGTTGTTGACCTGCGTCACGCCGCTCACGGCGGCGGTCAGCGTCGTCGCTCGCTCGCGCGAGCGCACATCCGGCGCCTCGCCGGACAAGGTCACCGCGCCCTCGCGGGTGTGGACGTTGATCTGCGTCGCCTTGAGGCGCCCGTCGGCCCCAAGGACCGCGCTGACCTTGGCCGTGATGCCCATGTCCGTGGACACCCGGGCCATCGCATGCTCGGCCTGGTTGGCGGACTGCGCCGCATCCGCGATGGCCACGTCATCGCCCTGCCGGGGCGCAGCGCCCAGTTCATCGTCCTGCTGGCGACCGCAGGCGGTCAGCACCGCAGCCGTGGCCAGCGCGGCCAGCAGCGGTCGTTGGGAGGTGTGGAGGTGTTGCATCAGGCTGCCTTTCCGATTCGGGTCCGTCAGGGCCGGCCCCAGCACTGTGGGCGCACCCGGTGGAGCTGGGATTCGGCCCGCGCGCCGATCGCCTGTCGGACCGCACCCCCAGGGCCGAGTCCTACACACGCGGGCGCAGCCGTCCCACGCCAGGCGCAACAGCCCCCCGTGAGCATGGCTGCATGAAAGTCGCCGCCAAAGCCGCCGGCGCCGCCTTGGTGGCCGCCGTCGCCGCCGTGGCCGCCATGGAGTGGGCCGGCTGGCCCGGCCTCGCTCCCTGGCTGGCCGCGCGTGCCCAACGCGGGTTGGACATGGACGAGGGTTCGCGCCTGCATCTGCTGCTGAACCCTCGCCTCGAAGCCACGCGGCTTCGCGTCACCGGCAGCCAAGGCGAGCCCCTGGCCGACGCCCAGGGCCTGCTGCTGCGCTGGCAGTGGTCCGACATCTGGGCCTGGCGGGGCGGCGCGCCGCTGCGGCTGCGCCTGGTGCAGGCCGACACGCTGGCATTGAACTGGCAGCGCGACGCCGCTGGCCGTACCGCCTGGCCCGTGCAGCCCGGCGGCCAGCGCCAGGAACCTGCCGAACTGCCGCGCATCGACCACCTCGTCATCCGCGATGGCGCGGCTCATCTGGACGATGCGCCACTGCTGCTGGCGGGCGACGCCCGCTTCGCGACCCAGTCCGACGGCCACTGGACGGCAACGCTGCAGGGCCGGCTGCGCGGCCAGCAACTGGCCCTCAAGGCCGAGGCCGGCGCCGGGCTGGCGCTGCTCGCCCCCGCCGAGGCGGGCCTGCCTCCCGTGCAGCTGAGCGCCGAGCTGACCCAGCGCAACGGCCGGCTGAGTTTCGATGGCACCGCCGCCTCGCTGCTGGATGCGCGGGCGCTGGACGGGCAGCTGCAGGTTCGCGGCAATTCGCTGGCCGACATCGGCCGCCCCTTCGGCATCACGCTGCCCAACACGCCGCCGCTGGAGCTGAGCGGCCGGCTGCAGCACGCCTCGGGCGTGTGGCAGTTGGGCGGGGCCAAGGCACGCGTCGGCCAGAGCCACCTGGGCGGCGACTTCGCCTACGACACCCGCCCGAACTCGGCGCGGCGTCCGCTGCTCAGTGGCCTGCTGCGGGGCGGTCCGCTGCGTCTGGCCGACCTCGGCCCGGCCTTCGGCACGGACACGCCGCCCAGCCGTCCCGGCCGCGTGCTGCCCGACCGCCCCTGGGACCTGCCCTCACTGCGCATGATGGATGCCCGCGTGGCCGTGGCGCTGAGCCAGCTCGACCTCGGCACCGCCCGACTGGCGCCGCTGGCGCCCGTCAATGCCAGCCTGGTGCTGGAGGACGGCGTGCTGAGCCTGCAAGGCTTCAACGCCGGCATCGCTGGTGGCGAGGCCTCGGGCTCGGCGCGCCTGGACACCCGCCCGACCCCGCCGCAGTGGCAGATCGGCCTGGGCGTACGCGGCATGGCCGTGGAGCAGTGGCTCAAGTTCCAGACCCCCAGCCTGGCCCACGACCCGCTGACCGGCCGGCTGCGCGCCGACCTGGACGTGAAGAGCCGCGGCCGCAGCCCGGCGGAGCTGCTGGGCGGCCTGACTGGCCCGGTGCACCTGCAGCTCGACAAAGGCAGCATCTCCCACCTGCTGACGGAGGCCGCCGGGCTGGACCTGGCCCAGGGCCTGGGGCTGCTGCTGCGCGGCGACCGCAAGCTGCAGCTGAACTGCGCGCGCCTGGACGGCACCTTCAAGTCGGGCGTGCTACGGCCGCGCTCGGCGGTGGTCGACAACCGCGACAGCCGCATCGACATCGACGGCCGCGTCAACCTCGCCGATGAGACGCTGGACCTGCGCGTGGTCGCGCGGCCCAAGGACTTCTCGCCGCTGACGCTGCGCTCGCCGGTGCGCGTGCAGGGCAGCCTGGGGGCCCCGCGCGTGGCCCTCGAAGGCCGCGCGCTGGGCGGCAAGGCCATCGCCGCCATCGCGCTGGGCGCGCTGACTCCCCCGGCCGCGCTGCTGGCATTCATAGACCCGGGCGAGAACCTGCCACCCGTCAGCTGCGACGCCCCGGGTGCCCAGTCCGCTGCCGCGGCACCGGCGTCAGCAGCCTCCTACCCGGCAGCGCGGCAGAAGCCGGCAAGCCGGCCCAGGGACGCGTCCTAGATTAGCGCTGACGGCAATGGGCCGACTGCCGTCCCCGTGTACAGGCCCATGCCATCAGCCCAAGGAGAACCCCCATGCTGCGTTACGCCATCATCTTCTTTGTCATCGCACTCGTGGCCGCCCTGTTCGGCTTCGGCGGCATCGCCGCCAGCGCGGCTGGCATCGCCCAGCTGCTGTTCTACGGCTTCATCATCCTGGCCGTCATCAGCCTGGTGGTGGGCCTGATCCGCAGATAGCGGACGTCGCCACGCGGCGGGCCCGGCACGGGCCCGCCGCGCTCAAGATCGCCGGGGAGTCAGCGGCCGCGGTGCGGCTGCTCTTGAACGGCGTCGAGGAACTCGCGCAAGGTCGCCCCGCAAGGGCCGCGGGGACACAGGAAGAGGCCCTCGGCCTCGGCAGGCACATCCGCCGGGAAGCCCAGCGTTCCCAGGGAGTTCAGCGCGTCGCCGCACAGGGCCACCGTACGGCCGCAGCGCCAGGCCATCTTCAGCAGGGCCTGCAACTTGGCACACCCGGTGGGCGCGGCCCAGGCGTCGGAGTTCAGCACGATGAGACCGTCCGCCCAGTCCGCCTCCACCGGCGGCTCGCCGAACTCGTCGTCCAGGCGCCAGTCCAGCCGGTGCACATGACGATCGCTGGCCAGCGCGGCGAGGTCGTCTTCGGAACTCCGCATCACCTCGGCCGTACCGACGACGCAGATCAGGATCTCGGCCTCAGGCGCCTTGGCGCCGGGCCGCAGTTGGGGCGGGCAGTCTGTCGCGGTCGTCATGGTGCAACTCCGCAGTCGGGGATGACACCACTGTTGCGCCCCGCCGTCGCCGCATTCGTGAGCCGGCGGCGCGACGCCGCGTAGGACGGCATCCCGGCCTCCAGGCTGCTGCCACGCCCAGGCGCCCCTTTGACGCACACTCCCCGCCCATGCCCGCTGCCTCCCCTTCCGCACCCGCCTTCACCCCCTATCAACGTTTCGCGACGGGGTTGCTGACGCTGCTGCAGTTCGCCGTCATCCTGGACTTCATGATCATGTCGCCGCTGGGCGCGATGATCATGCCGGCCATGGCCATGACGGCCCAGCAGTTCGGCCTGGTCGTGTCGGCCTATGCCTTCAGCGCCGGCCTCTCCGGCATCCTGACGGCCGGCTTCGCCGACCGCTTCGACCGCAAGAAGCTGCTGCTGTTCTTCTACGCGGGCTTCCTGCTTGGCACACTGTGGTGCGGCCTGGCGACCAGCTTCGAGTCGCTGCTGCTGGCGCGCATCGTCACGGGGCTGTTCGGCGGCGTCATCGGTTCCATCGTCATGGCCATCGCGGCGGACCTGTTCGAGCCCGCGCTGCGCGGCCGCGTCATGGGGCTGCTGCAGGGCGGCTTCGCCGCCAGCCAGGTGCTGGGCCTGCCCTTCGGCCTGTACCTCGCCACGCACTGGGACTGGCATGCGCCCTTCCTGGCCCTGGCGGCCTTCGGCGGTGTCGGCGGCCTGCTGATTGCCTGGCGCATGCAGCCCGTGGATGCGCACCTGAAACTGCAGACTGACCGCAGCGCCTTCGCCCACCTGCTGCACACGGTGGCCCAGCGCCGGCATCTGCATGCCTTCCTCATCACGGCGCTGCTGACGACGGGCGGCTTCATGATCATGCCCTTCGCCAGCGCCTTCTCCGTGCACAACGTCGGCATTGCCCTGGAGCAGTTGCCGGTCGTCTACCTCGTCACCGGCATCAGCACGCTCTTCGTCGCGCCGCTGGTGGGGCGCCTGGCGGACCGCCTGGGGCCGCTGCCGGTGTTCTACGCGGGCAGCGCCATCACCGTTGCGATGGTGGCGCTCTACACGCGGCTGGGACCTTCGTCACTGATCACGCTGATCGTCATCAACGTCGTGATGTTCGCCGGCATCTTCTCGCGCATGGTGCCCTGGCAGGTCATCGTCGCCGGCATCCCGGCGCCCGAGCAGCGGGGCGCCTTCACGGCCGTCAATGCCGCGCTGCAGCAGCTGGCCGGCGGTCTGGCGGCGCTGGTGTCCGGTCACATCGTGACGATCGCGCCCGATGGCCGGCTGGAGCACTTCCCCTGGGTCGGCAATGTGCTGATCGGCACGACGCTGATCGTCTGCGTGCTGATCCGCCCCCTCGGCCGGCGCTGAGCGCGCCCGCGCGGCGGGCGTCACAGAAAAAAAAGTGAGGGCCCCGCCTGCGGCCGACGGGCACCCTCACCGAACCACCCGCGGGCCACACCCGGACCGCTGGCAGAGACACAGGCTTTTCTCGATCAGAAGCTGGCGCGCAGACCGATCTGGTAGGTGCGGCCCGGCTCGTAGATCGCGTACGGCGCGTTGGCGAACTGGAAGTTCGTGCGCTGCGACGCACGGGTCAGGTTGAAGACGTCGAAAGTCGCCTGCAGGTCCTTCTTCCAGCCGATGGCCGCGCCCATGATCTCGCCGAGGTTCAGGCGCGACGTGAAGTCCACCTGCGAGTAATCCAGGCCGTAGAAAGCCGCGGCCGTGATGCCGTTCTGGCCGGTGCCGCTGGACTGCGAGCCCTTGGTGAAGTTCTTGGTCACGCGGAAGCCGCCGAAGCGGCCTTCGTAGTAGGCCGCCAAGTTATAGGTGTACGGCGGCACGCCGATGGCCACGTTGGCGCCCGACTGCTTGACCTTGGTGTAGTTGGCGCTGACGCCGAAGCCCCGCAGGTACGACGTCAGGATGTCCAGCGGCTGCTGCACGGTCAGCTCGATGCCCTTGATGTAGAGCTTGTCCGCGGTGTTCTGTGTCTGCGACAAGGTGACGGGCAGCGCGTTGATGGCCGCCAGGTCGCCGGCGGTCGGCAGCACGTCCAGGTCCGCGGGCGCGGCCAGGCCGGCGCGCAGGTAGAGCGCGCGGCGCTGGTCGCGGGTCAGGCCGTTCATCCAGTCGACGCCGTACTGGCTCAGGCTGCTGAAGGGCACGTTGAAGCTGCGATTGGCCGTGAAGCCCTTGATGCCCTTCTTGAACCAGGCCAGCGCGACATAGCCCTCACGTCCCGTGTACCACTCAAGGCCCAGGTCGGTGTTCTTGGACTCGTAGGGCTTGAGGTCCGGGTTGGTCAGCGTGCCGTTCTGGGCCGACGGGTCGGTGAAGCTGGCCGACAGCGCGCGCAGCGCCGTGGGGTCGGCGCGCGTGATGGTCTTGGACATCGACGCGCGGGCGAGCAGGTTGCTGCGCAGGTTGTAGGCCACGCTGCCGGATGGCAGGAAGTTGCCGTAGGTCGTCGTCGTGAGGCTCTCGACGACAGGCGTCGGGTAGCGGCCGCCGTCCAGCAGTGCGGTGTTGCGCGGGTCGGCCGGGGCGCTGAGCGTGGCGAAGGTCTGCTCCGTCGTCGCGTAGCGGGCGCCGGCGTTGTAGCGCAGTTGGTTGCCGAACAGCTGCGTCTCGCCGTTGACCTCCGTGAAGATGGAAGTCACCTTCTCCTGGATGTAGCCGGGGTTGACGCCGGTGTTGGTGCCCCCAGTGCCGGGCACCGCGGTCTCGTGGGCCGCGGCGTAGTTGGAATCCTTGGCGAAGCGGGCCCAGTCCAGTGCGACGAAGCCGCGCGAGTTGGCCGACAGGTAGCCGGGGATGGCCGAGTTCGGGATGGCGGGTCCCAGGTATTGCAGCGGCGTCGTCGCGCCCGCCGTGTAGCCCGTGCCGTAGCCCGGGTAGTCGGCCGCGGCTGATCCGGCGGCGCCGGTGCCGTTGCAGCCGTTCTTGTTGGTGGTGTTGGGCCCCGGCAGGAAGACGTTGAGGTTGCGGCCGCAGACGATGTTGGACCAGTAGTTGTCGTTGTTCAACGAGCTGATGCGGCGCGACACGTTGTCATAGGCCCCGCCGAACTTGATGTCGACGACGTCGGCGTCGATGTCGATGGCACCCCGCAGGCCCGAGGTGCGTACCTGGCGCATCTCCTCCTGCACGTTGACGCGGCCACCGTTCCAGCCGAAGGCGCTGGGCGTGTTCAGGATGTCGGTCGCGCCCGTGAGGGTGTTGGTGGCCTTGAGGACGGGCGTGCCGCTGGTGTTGTCGTACTCGGTCGTGATGCCCGAGCCCAGCACGGTCTGGAAGAGCACCGTGGGCGACTGGCGATGGAAGTCACTGCGCGTCGCGTTGGCCTGCACGTCGATGCCGATCGCGTCAGTGATCTTCAGCTTGAGGCCGGGGTTGATGCTGTGGAACTTGGTGTCCTCGACGTAGGGCCGGTACTCGAGGAAGTACTGCGAGTTGGCAAAGGTGCCCTTGGTGACGACGCAGCCGTTGGCGCAGTCGCTGCGATCCACCGTCATGTTGATGGGGATGGCCGAGCCGTTGCGGCCGACCCAGTTCATGTCGCTGCGCTCGAACTCGTTCTTCTTGTGGCCGTAGATGGCGTCGAGATAGAGCTGTACCGAGCTGTTGGGGCGGGCTTCGAGCGACAGGATGGCGTTCTGGCGGTCGCGGTTGCCCTCTGCCACCATGGCGCGGCCCAGGCGCGGAATGATGGCGTTGTCGATCTGGTCGATGGTCAGGCCGGGGTTCCTGGCCAGCAAGAAGGCCTGGTCGATGACGGCGCCGGTGGTCAGGCCGTTGCCGGCGTTGGCGGGCACGGTGCCGGGAATGGTCCAGTTGCCGCCGCCGGTGCTGTTGCGCGTGGCGCTGCTGCTCTGCGAAGCGAGCAGGTTGGCGTTGGTCCAGCCGATGGATTCGAAGCCGGTGGTCTTGACCTTGTTGGTGGACCAGGCCACGCCGGCCAGCACGCCGAAGGTATCGCCCCAGGTGTTGCTGACCAGCGCCGAGCCGCGGTTGCCCCATTTGTCGGCCTGCTGGTTCTTCGTGCCCGTCAGCGTGAAGGCGGTGCGCAAGCCCTTGCGGTCGAAGGGTCGCGCGCTGCGCATGTCCACGATGCCGGCAGCACCGCCTTCCAGCATGGAAGCCGTCGGGCTCTTCACGACGGTCACGCGGCTGAAGAGTTCGCCGGGCAGGAAGTCCATGTCGACTTCACGGTTGGCGCTGCCGGAGTCCACGCGGCCGGTCGAGGCCGAGGCCACGGGCGCGCCGTTGAGCAGGACGCGGGTGAAGTTGGTGCCCAGGCCGCGGATCTGGATCTGCAGGCCCTCGCCGGTGATCTCGCGCGTCAGCGTCACGCCGGGTATGCGGGAGATGGACTCGGCAATATTGCTGTCCGGGAACTTGCCCATGTCCTCGGCGCTGATCGAGTCGATGAAGCCGACCGAATTTCGCTTGGCGTTGGCCGAGCTCTCCAACGAAGCCCGGATGCCCGTCACGACGACGGTGTCCAGTTGCTCCTTGGACGGCTGCGCGGGTGTCTGTGCGTAGGCCTGCGCAATCAGGCCGGCCAGCAGCGTGGTGCCCACGGCCAGTTGCCGCTCCAGGCGGACACGGCCGCCAGGCCGCGAATTGGTCTTGCTCATCTTGTCTCCTGATGGGTTCTTTGACGCATTCACCATAGAAATGGTAGCGCGCACATTTGAATTTACGCGCGCCCTATCCCATCGTCAACGAGGGTGTGTACTAATGTATTAGTGACGCGGCGGCGGGAAACGCACCCCAGAATGGAGGCCGCGCCCAGTCCTGGATAGCGCTCTCAGCATGGCCACCCTCAAGGGGCAGCCCCCGGGGGGCGACGTCCGCCGGCCCGGGCGCCGCGGGGCGATGACAATGGCGGCCGGCATGCGCGCATCCGTGGCAGATTTGGCCTTCAACAGCAGATGAACTTCACGCTAGATCCCACCCGCCACGCGGCGCCGCAGGTCGTCGAAGCGCTTCGCGCGGCCATCATTTCCCTGGAGCTGGAGCCCGGCAGTGCGCTCGACCGCACCGAACTCGCGCAGCGGTTCGGCGTCAGCCAGACGCCGGTGCGCGACGCCCTCATCCGGCTCAGCGAGGAAGGCCTGGTCCTGATCCGGGCCCAGTCCACGACGCAGGTCAGCCGCATCGACGTGCCGGCCGCCCGGGAGGCGCATTTCCTGCGCCGCTCCATTGAAATCGAGATCGCACGCCTGCTGGCCCTCTCGCACGACCAGGCGGTCATCGAGGAGCTGCGCATGCAGCTGTCGCGCCAGGTGGACCTGGCCGCGAAGAAGGACTTCCTCGGCTTCATCGCCGCCGACAAGGAATTCCACCGGCTGATGTATGTCGCGGCCGGCCTGCCGCGGCTTTGGTCGGTGGTCGTGCGCATGTCCGGCCACGTCGACCGCCTGCGGCTGCTGCACATCCCCACCGTCGGCAAGACCGAGTCCATCCTGGACGCCCACCAGAGCATCTTGGGGGCCATCGAGTCCCGGGACGTCGACGCCGCGCAGCATGCCGTTCGGGACCATCTGTCCGGCACGCTCGCCTCGGTGGACGAGATCCAGCAGCGGTACCCCGCGTACCTCATCTTGTCCTGAGCCGGCCCGGGGGGTGGGTCCAGCGGGCTTGGCAGCTCATGCCGGTAGCGCTCACAATTTCGGCGCATTTCCCCTCCCCCGCTGCCGAGCCGCATGAGCCAAGTCCACGACCCCCACCTCCCCACCGATGCCGGGCGCGCCCTCTTGCTGGGCCGCGTCTGGCGCGCCGACACGGGCGGCCCGGCGCCCGTCGTGGTGCGTCGCGGCGAGCTGGTGGACCTGTCGGCCCACGCCGCCACGATGACCGAGTTGCTGGACCACGCCGAGTTGCAGCACATCGCCCGCCACGCGCCAGGGCCCCTGCTGGGCTCCGTCGACGCCGTGCTGACCAACGCGCTGGCTGCCACGCCGACCCCCACCCTGCCCCGGTTGCTGGCGCCCTGCGACCTGCAGGCCATCAAGGCCTGCGGCGTGACCTTCGCCGTGAGCCTGCTGGAGCGCGTCATCGAGGCGCAGGCCGGCGGCGACGCCGCCCGTGCCCACGCGCTGCGCGAGCAATTGCAGTCCACACTGGGTGACGACCTGTCGGCGATCCGCCCCGGCTCGGCGGCCGCGCAACGCCTCAAGGCCGAGTTCGTCGCACGCGGTGCCTGGTCGCCGTACCTGGAAGTGGGCCTGGGGCCCGACGCCGAGGTCTTCACCAAGGCCCAGCCCATGTCGGCCGTCGGATTCGGCGCGGCCGTGGGCCTGCACCCGGATTCGCAGTGGAACAACCCCGAGCCCGAAGTGGTACTGGCCGTCAACAGCCGCGCGGAAGCCGTCGGCGCGACGCTGGGCAACGACGTCAACCTTCGCGACATCGAGGGCCGCAGCGCGCTGCTGCTGGGCAAGGCCAAGGACAACAACGCCTCCTGCGCCATCGGCCCATTCATCCGGCTGTTCGACGAACACTTCACCCTCGACACGGTGCGCCGGGCCGAGGTCAGCCTGCGCATCGAGGGCGCGGACGACGGCTTCGTGCTGGAGGGCCTCAGCCGCATGCAGGCCATCAGCCGCGACCCGCTGGAGCTGGTGGCCCAGGCCTGCGGGCCGCACCACCAGTACCCGGATGGCTTCATGCTCTTCCTGGGCACGATGTTCTCGCCCATCCAGGACCGTGGCGCGCCGGGCGCCGGCTTCACGCACCACCTCGGCGACCGCGTGACCATCGCGAGTCCGACGCTGGGGGCGCTGGTCAACACCGTGCAGCGCAGCGACACCGTCCCGCCCTGGACGTACGGGGTCGGCGCGCTGCTGAAGCATCTGCGGAGCCGCCGGCCATGAAGCGGCTGCGCTCCCAGGACTGGTTCGACAACCCCGACCATGTCGACATGACCGCGCTCTATCTGGAGCGCTTCATGAACTACGGCCTCACGCCGCAGGAACTGCGCTCCGGCCGACCCGTGATCGGCATCGCGCAAAGCGGCAGCGACCTCAGCCCCTGCAACCGCATCCACCTCGATCTCGCCCGCCGCGTGCGCGAGGGCATCCGCGACGCCGGCGGCATCGCGATGGAGTTCCCGCTGCACCCCATCTTCGAGAACTGCCGCCGACCCACCGCAGCACTGGACCGCAACCTCGCCTACCTGGGCCTCGTCGAGCTCCTGCACGGCTATCCGCTGGATGCCGTCGTGCTGACGACGGGCTGCGACAAGACCACACCGGCGCAGGTCATGGCCGCGTCGACCGTGGACCTCCCGGCCATCGTGCTGTCCGGCGGGCCCATGCTGGACGGCTGGTTTGAAGGCCAGCTCGTCGGCTCCGGCGCCGCCATCTGGGCCGGACGGCGGCGCTTGGCGGCCGGCGAGATTGACGAGGAGACCTTCATCCAGATCGCCGCCGCTTCGGCCCCCTCGGCCGGCCACTGCAACACCATGGGCACGGCCTCGACGATGAACGCGCTGGCCGAAGCGCTGGGCTTGTCGCTGACCGGCTGCTCGGCCATCCCCGCACCCTACCGCGAGCGCGGCCAGATGGCCTACGAGACCGGCCGGCGCATCGTCGAGATGGCGCGCGAGGACCTCCGGCCATCGCGCATCCTCAGCCGCGAGGCATTCCTCGATGCCATCGTCGTCAACGCCGCCATCGGCGGATCGACCAATGCCCAGCCGCACCTGACCGCGATGGCCCGCCATGCCGGCGTCGAGTTGACCGCCGCCGACTGGACCGAGGTCGGCCAGCATGTGCCGCTGCTGCTCGACATGCAGCCCGCCGGAAGATTCCTCGGCGAACGCTTCCACCGCGCCGGCGGCGTGCCGGCCGTCATGTGGGAATTGCAGCAGGCCGGCCTGCTGCGCGCCGAGCGGCCCACGGTGACGGGCCGGACCATGGCCGCCAACCTGGCAGGCCGCGAGACGCGAGACCGCGAGATGATCTTCCCGGTCGGCGCACCGCTGAAGGAGGATGCCGGTTTCGTCGTGCTGAGTGGCAACCTGTTCGACTTCGCCATCATGAAGGCCAGCGTCATCTCAGCCGCCTTCCGCGAGCGCTACCTGAAGGAAGGTGCGTTCGAGGCCCGTGCCATCGTCTTCGATGGTGCCGACGATTACCACGCGCGCATCAACGACCCTTCGCTCGGCGTCGATGAGGGCTGCATCCTGGTCATGCGCGGCGCGGGGCCGCTGGGCTGGCCTGGCTCGGCCGAGGTCGTCAACATGCAGCCACCGGATGCGCTGATCCGCCGTGGCGTGACCAGCCTGCCGACGCTGGGCGATGGGCGGCAGTCCGGCACCTCGGACAGTCCGTCAATCGTGCATGCCTCACCCGAAAGCGCCGCGGGCGGCGGCCTGGCCTGGCTGAGGACGGGCGACATCATCCGCGTCGACCTCGACGCGGGGCGCTGCGACGTGCTCCTGGACGATGAGGCGCTGGCACGCCGCCGTGCCGAAGCACCGCCCGCCGTGCCGGCCAGCCAGACCCCGTGGCAGGAGATCTACCGCTCGACGGTGGGGCCACTGTCGACAGGGGCCTGCCTGGAGCTCGCCGTGCCTTACCGCCGCGTGGTGGCCACGCCACCGCGGCACAACCACTGATGGCGGCCCCGGCCAGTCCTGGGCAACGCCCGGCTGCCGTGCCTCGATGCCTCTTGAGTCGAGGCGCGGTGGCTCACGGGCGTGGCCGGACCATGCGTGACAAGATGCCCGTCATTTTCCCGATAGCGAAGCCGTCCGGGCCGACCACAGGGGCTGCCTGGAAAGCTCCGCGGCCGTGGCGTCGTCCGCCGTCACCGCATACTCGTTGCTGCTCCGCTCAACGAAGTAGGCCGAGCGAAAGCGCTGCAAAAGCCCTCCGAGCGCCTGGCGGGCCTGGCTGGGAGGACCGTTGAAAGTGAGTGTCAGCGTGGTCATGATGAGACTGTCGTCATGGAAGTGGCGGCTCTTTGCCGCCGGTCATCCTTGAACGTCTATGCGTCGGCGCGGTTGACGGGCCGCTGTGTTTCATTCGGTACCGACTGCCTGCATCTGGCTGACAGAACCTCCCATCCCACGGCGCCCCGCGCACAGCCACGATCACGTCTACGCTGTCCTGGGCAGGGAGCCATTCAGAACCAGGCCGCATCCCGCAGCGCGCGCCAGTCCAACACGACGGCCGCCACCGCCACCACCGCAAGCACGATGGCTCCGGCAGGCATCGCCAACTCCGGCAACGCTGACGTTTCGCGAAGGTCGGCGATGCGACGGGCCGAGAAATAGGCGATCCCCAACAGCACGCCCAACGCTACGGCGACGCCCGCACGAGCCCCTGTCTGCGCAACTCCGGCCGTGACGGCGAAGACCATGCCCGCCCCAATGAGAAACAGGCCCGTCACGCCGATCCCGAACAGCGCGACGAGACCGACCAACAGAAATCCGGCGGCGAGGAGGGCATGGATAGCTTGCAGAACTCGCACGGCCGGCTTCACCTTCAGGTCACCGCGCCGCGGGTCTTCACGTACAGCGCGTACAGCGAATGCGTGCTCGCCATGAAGAGGCGGTTGCCCTTGGCGCCGCCGAAGCAGAGGTTGGCGCAGCGTTCGGGCAGGTGGATGTGGGCGAGTGCCTTGCCCTCGGCGCTGTAGACGCGCACGCCGTCCAGTGCCGCCGCATCCGCGCCCGCACTGCCATCGCTGCCGAAGCCGCACCAGAGGTTGCCCTGCACGTCCACGGCCATGCCATCGAAGGCGCCGGGACCGCCGGCGTCGACGAGGAGGCGCTTGTTGCTCAGCCGGGCACCGTGCACGTCGTAGGCCCAGATGCAGCGATGCGGTCGGGCGCGGCTCTCGATGACGTAGAGGACCTGGCCGTCCGGGCTGAAGGCCAGCCCGTTGGGGCCGTTCAGGTCGTCGAGCTGCAGCGTGAGGTCGCCCGTCGTGCCGTCGATGCGGTAGACACCCTGCGCCAGCTCGGACAGGGCCTTCTCGCCCTCGAAGTCACTGAGGATGCCAAACAGCGGATCGCTGAACCACAGGCTGCCGTCTGGCGCACAGGTGATGTCATTCGGCGAGTTCAGGCGCTTGCCCGCGTAGCGATCCGCGAGCACGGTGACACGGCCGTCATACTCGGTGCGCGTGATGCGCCGCGTCAGGTGCTCGCAGCTCACGAGGCGGCCCGCGGCGTCGCGCACATGACCGTTGGCGTTGTTGCTCGGGTGGCGGAAGTCGCTGACGACGCCCGTGGTCTCGTCCCAGCGAAGGATGCGGTTGTTGGGGATGTCGGACACCAGCAGGTAGCGGCCATCGCCGAACCACACCGGCCCTTCCGCCCAGGCCAGGCCGGTGGCGAGCTGCTCGACGCCGGCGGCGAACAGGCGCAACGGCAGGAAGTCTTCGTCCAGCACCTCGATGGCCGGGTCCGGCCGGCGCACGTTGGGCGTGAAGGCGATCTTCACGGCGCCTCCTTCTCGAAGGGGCCGAGGATGACGAAACCGCCGCCCTGGCAGCGCACCTCGGGGCGGCTGGGGTCGACGTAGGGCTGGGCCGCCTCGACCTCGGCGCGCCAGGGCTCGGAGCTGTCCTGGGGCTTGAAGCCGATGTGGTTGGCCCTGCTGTTGTCCCACCACGTAGAGCGGTTGTCGCTCATGCCGTAGATGACGCTGTGACCGACGACGGGCGCGCTCAGTGCGGCCACGACGAGTCGCTCCAGGTCGTCAAAACTCAGCCAACTCGACAGCATCCGCCGGTCCGTCGGCACGGGCCAGCTGGAGCCGATGCGCAGGCTCACCGTCTCCAGGCCGTGGCGGTCGAAGTAGAACTGCGCCAGGTTCTCGCCGAAGGCCTTGGACAGGCCGTAATAGCTGTCGGGCCGCGGCGCGGCCTGGGGCGTCAGCGTCTCGCCCTGGCTGTAGAAGCCCGTCACGTGGTTGGAACTGGCGAAGACGATGCGCTTCACGCCGCGCTGGCGCGCCGCCTCGTAGACGTTGTAGGCCCCGACGATGTTGGCCGGCAGCACGACGTCGAAGGGCTTCTCGATGGACACGCCGCCGAAGTGCAGCACGGCGTCGACGTCCTTCAGCAGGGACTGCATCGCGGCGAGGTCCTCGAGGGGCGCCTGCACCACCTCCTCGCCGTCGCCGGCCGGGTCCATGGCGGCGAGGTCGGACAGGCGCAGCACGTCGCAGTACGCCTTCATGCGGGGACGCAGCACGCGCCCGAGGTTGCCGGCGGCGCCGGTCAGGAGGAGGCGCTTGAAGCGCGGGGCGGAAAGTGGCGTCATGCAAAAACGGCCCGCAAGGGGCCGGAGTCAGGCGTCATGCCTTGCGCAGAGGGGGGCGCAGCCTGGGGGCGGCGTCGGACTGGCGTCGGACCAGTTCGAAGTCCTTGAGCTCATGCTCGCAGGGCAGGGGCTCTCCGGTGCGGCGCGCGCGGATGTGGCGCACCAGCAGGTCTACCGCGGCACCGGCCATCTCCATGATGGGCTGGCGCACGGTGGTCAGTTCGGGCCAGATCGTCGTCGCCAGCGGCGCGTCGTCGAAGCCGACAACGGTCAGGTCGCTGGGCACGTCCAGGCCCATGCGGTGGGCGATGGCGACGGTGGCCGCGGCCATATCGTCGTTGCTGGCGAAGATGGCCGTCGGGCGACGCTCCTGCGACAGCAGGGTCTCTGCCGCGTCCAGCCCCGAGCGGTAGGTGAACATGCCCTGGGCGACGACCTCTTCCTCCTCGATGTTGAGGCCCGCGTCGGCCATCGCCGCATGAAAGCCCGCGAGGCGGCGGGCACTGCTGCTCTGGTAGGGGTCGCCAATGATGAAGCCCAGGCGGTGATGGCCCAGATTCAGCAGGTGGCGCGTCATCTCGTAGGCGGCCTGGTAATCGTCGATGCCCACGGCACAGACGGCTTCCGGCGGCACGCCGCTGGAGACGACGACGGCCGGCGTGTCGGTCTCGGCGATGAGCTTGAGCAGCGGCTGGGAATCGCAGAAAGGCGGCGGCAGGATGAGCCCATCGATGCCATTGGCGATCATCTCGGCGACGGGCTTTTCCTCGCCGTCGCGCGCGGCGTCGCAGCGCTGCACGACCAGCTGCACGTGGCGCAGGCTGGCCTTGTTCAGCAGGCCGATGAGGAACTCGTTCAGGTAGCCCGCCGTCGGATCGATGTAGAGCATGCCGATGCGGATGGGCTCCGAGCCGGCCAGGTGGCGCGCGGCCTGATTGGGCACGTAGTTCAGCTCGGCGACGGCGGCCTGCACCTTCTCGCGCGTGCCCGGGCGGACGTTCTGCTCGCCGTTGATGACCC
>NZ_DASWYS010000237.1:0-14912 GCF_036404855.1 Roseateles sp. | reverse complement strand
GCCCATCAGGCAGAAGTACTCGGGCAGGGCCGCCAGCTCGGCGCCGCGGCGGGCGGCGTCCTCCAGCAGGCGACGGGCGGCGGCAAGGTTGGCGGCCACGTCGGGGCCGGAGACCATCTGAACAGCTGCAATCTTCATGCGCCGATGCTAGCGCCGCAGCGGCGATCTGCAGACGCGGCGCTGGCGCCTGCATGCATTGCGGCAGAAGTCACGGCGGCCTGGCCCGGACGGCCGCAGCGGCGGAAGAGAATCGACCCGACATGCCGACCTCCTCCTGCCAGCGGCGCCATCTGCTGGGACTGCCCCTGGCCGCCCTCCTGCCCCAGGCTCGCTCGGCCGATCTGCCGCCGACGCTGCGCCTGCCCGATCCGGAGGCCTTCAGCACCCATGGCAGCTTCTTCATCGGCGTGCTGAAGCTGGCGCTGGCCAAGACAGCCGACGGCGAGCCTGCGCCCATGCTGGTCCGCGCCGCCGCCGACCTGCCGCGCGAGCGGCTGCGCCAGATGCTGCAGGACGGCCAACTGGACCTGCTGTGGAGCACCACGACGCCCGAGCGCGAGGCCCGGGCGATACCGGTTCGCTTCAACCTGTTCAAGGGCATGAACGAACTGCGCTTCCTGCTCGTGCGGGCCAAGGACCTGTCCGCACTGCGCCACCTGCGCACGCTGGACGCGCTGCGCCGGCTGCGCGCCGGTGCCGGAACCTTCTGGAGCGACACGCAGATCCTGCGGGCCAACGGTTTCGCGGTCGAGACGACGACCAAGTTCGAGTCGCTGTTCCGCATGCTCAGGGCCGGCCGCTTCGACTTCATCCCGCGCACCCGCGAAGAGATCGATGCCGAGCTGGCTCTGCATGCCGGTCAGGGCTTTGCAGAGCTACCCGGGCTGGCACTGCAATACCGGCAGCCGCTGTACTACTTCGTGTCGCCCGACAAGCCGCAGGTGGCCGAACGGCTGCAGCGCGGCCTGGCGCTGGCGGCGGCCGACGGCAGCTTCGATGCGCTCTTCATGGCCAACCCCGGCCTGAAGGCCGCGCTGGCGCGCATGCGTGGCTACACGGGCCTGCGGCTGCAGTTGCGTGCGCTGGAAGGCCTCGAGCGCTGAAGTGTTCAGGTGCGCCGGCGCGCCACGGCCAGGCCGCCCAGCGCGAGCATCGCCAGCATCAGCGAAGCCGGCTCGGGCACGCTTGAAGCGTCCTCCCGAAATACGACCTCGCCCAACGTCGTGACGTTGGAGGCGTTGTAGGTCGACAGGATTTCCAGCTTCAGGAACGCCACGTTGACGCTGGCAAACGAGAGGGTCTGCGCCTCGACGGCTATGTCAGTGCCTTGTGCCGTAAGCGCAAGAAAGTTGCCGATCAGCGATTCGGTCGTGCAGGCCGCATCGGCGCAGCTGTACAGGGCAAAGTCCTTCAGCCCCTGGTCCGAAAAACCGCGATTCCACAGAGCCATCCCGGAGATGTCGAAGCTGCCCCCCAGGTCGAAGACCACCGCGCCCGCGCCCTCCTGGGCCCAGGAATGCCAGGACTCCTGAGAGCTGTGTGTGGTGCCTGCGACATAGCTGTCGAAGTCGGTCAGGCCCGATGTGTAAGACGTCGACAGGCCGCTCTGGTTGGCGAGGTTGCCAGTGACGGCGCTTGAGATGAAGTTGGCCGGCCCGGTGGCCGTGACGGCACCGCGCACCACGGCTGCATGGCCGTTCAAAGCTGCCAAGCAGGCGACGAGGGCAATGGCACGAGCAATCAGCATCTGGAACCTCCCTACGAAGATGTCGGGCAGTTAGCAAATTCCGAGCCCCAACAAAACTCCGTTGAAATTCAACGACTTGCCATCAACGACAGCGGCAAGCAGCGCCAGGTGTCAAGAATTCCGGCAGTTGGCGGTCACGGTGCGCTGGCGGCCTTCGCCGCCGGGCCTTCGACCTTCTCCACCTTGGGATCGTTCCAGGTGCCGGTGATGAGGAACTCGCGCGTGTTGGCCGCAGCCACCGGACGACTGAGGATGAGCTGCGCCAGGAACGCACCCAGCGCAACGGCGGGGTTGATGGCCGCATAGGCCAGCGACGCGCCACCGGCCGATACCTCCGGCACGACGACGACGCGCAGCTTCTGTGTCTCGGCCGCCAAGTCGGTGCTGCCGTCCACCAGCACGGCCGCCTGCAGACCTCGGATGCGGATGTTGTCACTGCGGGCCACGCCGGCGGCGATCTGCACGTCGCCGGTGACGCCGTCGAAGGTGAAACCCTCGGCGAAGACGTCGCGGAAGTCCAGCAGCAGACGGCGCGGCAGGGACTGCAGGCTGAGCACGCCCAGCAACCGCCCGACGCCGGGCTCGGCTTTCAGGAAGGTGCCAGTGTCGAGCTGGACGTTGAGCGCCCCCGCCATGCTGGCGTAATGCGGCGCCAACGGCGAGCCGTCCCAGCCAACCTGACCGGCCAGCACGCCTTTGCCGCCGCGCAGCACCTGCCCCTGGCCCAGGCGCTCCAGCAGCTTGCCAGCGTCGGCGATGTCGAGCTTCCAGTCGAGCTGGGTACGGCGCCGGGCGACGGTCTCGCCGCCCCAGCGACCGCTGGCGTGCAGCGTGGCCTCGGGCGACTGGATCTGCAGCTTCTCCAGCTTCCAGTCGCGCGCCGCGGCCGGCGCCTGGGCCAGCACTTCGAGGCGGCCCATGCGCTTGCCACGCAGCTCGAAATCGTCGACCTCGATGTCCAGCGACGGCAGCGGGCCGCTGCTGGCGTCAGCTTTGCCTGGGTCTATGAGCTCGCTGACCGAGTCGGCCTCCTGCCGTGGCAACGACAGGCGTGCCAGCCGCGCCTGAACGGCATCGATCTGGCTGCCGCGCACCCCCTTCAGGTCGATGCGGCCGGAGATCTGCTCGGCATCAACGTTGACGCGCCAGTTGGCACCGTCGCGCGCCACCATGGCGGCCACGCGGCCGAGCTGGCGGCCTCCGACCTTGAGCGCCTGACTGCGCAGCGCGATCTGGCTGGGCAGCAGGCCGGCGTCGTCGCCGCCGCCGCTCCCGTGACCGCTGGCCAGCGCGCCGAGGCGCTGCTGCCAGGCATCCAGATCCAGTGCCGCGACATTGACCTGCAAAAGCACGCCACTGGGCGGCAGCGCGGGTAGCTTGTCCTGTACGGCGAGGGCGCCGCGCAGCACCTGCGAGCCGGTGCCGGACACGTCGCGCTGCAGCTGGGCTTGCAGCAGCGGCACGGCGCCGGCACCGACTTCCAGCCGGATCTCGTCACGGGCCGCGGCCGTGGGCGTCATCAGCAACCGCAGCGGCAGCGCGGCGTCGGCTTCCTTGCGCGCTGGCGCCGGCAAGTCCAGCGCCAGGCCCTGCAGGCTGCTGCTGACGCTGAGTTCGCTCTGCCCGTTCTGAGGAATGGCAAGCTGGAAGCGGTAGGCGGCCTGGCCACTGGCCGCCTGGGCCAGGCGGGCGACGGCACCCAGCTCTGTGGCATGGCGCAGGCCATCGGCCGTGGCCTGGCCCTGCACGGCAAAGCGCAGGCCGCCGTCGCGCTGCGTGCCGCCTTCGATGCCCGCATCGCCGCCCAGCAAGCGGGCGGTCATGCCGGCCAGCTGCAGGCCCTTGCGGTCGAAATCGATGCGGCCACGCACGCCGCCAAGCGCGGGCAGTTCGGGGCGCAGCTTGAGGTCGACGCCACCGAGCTGGAGCTGCCCCTTCAGCGTCGTCTGATTGGTGTCGTCCAGCGGGATGGCGATGCCGAGCTTGAGGCCGACCGGCCCCTGGGCCGAGGTGGTGCTCAGCGCATGACCCAGCCATTCATCCAGCGGCGAGCCACGCACGAAGCGCAGCAGGTCGGCGCCAGCCCCCTTTCCCGTGCCGTCCAGCTGCAACACACGGCCGTGATGCAGGTCCTTGATGCCGCCGTTGACGCCGCTCAATTCGTAGCCCAGCACCTTGGCGTGGCCGTCCTTGATGAACATGCCGGCGCGTTCGAAGACGAGTTCGGCATCCACTCCCTCCATGGCCGGCCAGTTGGTACCGACATCGCTGGGCGGCACATAGGCCAGCGTGACACCCTGGGCCTGGGTGGCGACACGGAAGACGCCGCTGGACTTGGGGGCGTCGAAAGGGAACTCCGCCAGCTCGCCCTTGAGCCTCACGCTGACGTTGCGCGCCTCGCCGCCGAGGATGGCTCGCGAGACGTAGCTGCGCGTGGCCGGCAGGCTCTGCGGGATGTAGCGAGCCACCCGCGTGGCTTCCACGCGCTGCACACGGCCGCTCAGATCCAGGAAGCCTGGCGACGACGCCTCGCTCTTGGCGCCTGCCGGGCGCCGCCAGACGACATTGAAATCACCGCTCAGGTCGGGCGTCTGTAGCTGCAGGTCGCGCAGCTTCAGCTCGACATCGGCGGGCGCCTTGCCGCCGGCCGATGTGCCGGGAGGTGGCAGCTGCCAGCTCATGTAGGTGGACAGCCGCGTGATGGGCAGCCGCGGGTCCTCGAACAGCCCCGGCAGCTCAACCTCGCCGTCGTGCATGGTCAGCCGGGCCGAGCCGCCACGCTCGCTGGCGTCCAGCTCGAGGCTGGCGCCGCGCAGGCCCGGTCGGCCGAGATGGCCCTCGTGCTCGCCGGGCTTGGCTGACAACCCCAGGCCATCAAGTTGGGCCTTGACGCGGTAGCTGCGCGGCGCGTCCAGCGCACCCTGCCAGTGGCCGGACAGGGCCGTCAGCACACCGCGCGGCTCCAGCTCGGCGAGCAGTTGGTGGGCGTGCTCGCCCAGCGGCAGGCGCTGGGCGATCTGGGCCATCAACGCGAAGTCCAAGCGTTGGGCATTGATCTCGCCACCCTGCAGCTGCTCTTCGCCACTCGGGCCCTTGCCCAACTGCAGTGCGACACCCCAGTCCGAACGCGGCCAGACCACGCCGTCGCCACTGACGAAGCCCAGCTGGCGGGCCTGCAGGCTGAGACGGTCCTTCGCGCGGGCCAGGTCCAGCCGGCCCTCGATGTGGTCCAGGTTCAGCTCGGGAGCGGATTCCAGCAGCCTCAGTCGCACGGAGCGCAACGCCAGGTCCAGCGTCGCCGCGACCGGCTGCCCGTCCTTGATCTGGCCCCAGGCACGCACGGCGCCGTCGCCTTCGCTGAGCTGGAAGGGCAGGTCCACGTGGCGACGCAACTGGCTCAGGTCGGCGCGCGGCAGCTCGGCATAGAGCTGGCCGCTCCAGTGCTGGAACTCGGCCGGCCGCTTGAGCACGTTCTGCGCGAACTGGCCGCGCAGCGTGAAGCGCCGACCCCAGTCGGCGGGGGGCGTGGCGTCCAGGCGCAGTTGATGACGGCGCAGGCCGTTGCGCATGATGAAGTTCAGCTCGGACAGCTCCAGCGGCCGCGCATCGGCGCGCTTCTCGTCGATCCAGCGCACGCGGCCGCGCACGATGGCCAGCTCCGGCTGGCTGAACAGCCAGTCCAACCCGGCATCGGTGGCCGAGGCGTCGCTCCGCTCGGCGTCCATCAGGCCCATGCCGGCAATGAAGATGCGCCCCTGCAGGTCGCGGCGGATGACGAGCTCGGGCGCGTCGACCAGCAACTGCGAGAACCGCGGCTCCAGCACCACCAGCGACTGGGCCGACAGCACGGCCGCGACGCGCGGCAGCTGCAGCGCTGGACGGCCCGCGGCGTCCAGCACCTGCACGTCGCCCAGCTCCATGCGCGGCATCCAGCCGCCGGACTCCACCGTGATGCGGCCGATGCGCAGCTCTACCCCCAGAGCCTTTGAGGCTTCCTTTTCCAGCCAGGGGCGCCACTCGTTGGCGTGCGGGAGAATGGCCCAGTGCAACACGGACCACGCCACCACCACCAGCGCCCCGACCAGGGCGAGGATCACCAAAAGCCAGCGCAAGGCCTGCCAGCACAGGCGCAGTGGCCAGCGCGTGGCGCGGTTGCATTGGTGGAGGGCGGCCGAAAAAAAGTCAAACACGTTGTCTTGGGGCACGTGAAGAACCGGCCGGCAGGCAATCTAGCACAGGGTCATGAGCACACTGTTTCCCGTTTTTGCTGAGCACAGCCGCTACGTGCAGCGCGTGCGCCGCCGTTACGCGGCGGAATTGCCCCTGCTGCCCCCCGGTCTGCCCAACCGGGCCGTCATCGCGGCCCTGATCGAGACCTTGCTCGCGAACCGGCCGCTGGCTCCCGCGTTGCGCGTGGCCCGCCACCTGGTGCTGGAGCGCCTGGCCGTGCTGGACATCGAGCAGGGCGCCAGCGTGGATGACGTCACGCTGGCCATGACGCACCTGGCCGAAGTCACTCTGGACCGCGCGCTGGCGGCGGCGCGCGCTGAGCTGGACGAGATCCACGGCGCGCCGCGCAGCCACGAGGGTGGCGACATCGCCTTCTGGGTGCTGGGCATGGGCAAGTTGGGCGCCCGCGAGCTCAACGTCTCGTCGGACATCGACCTCATCTACGTCTACGAGGACGAGGGCGCGACGCAGGGGCCGCGTCCGACCTCGGCCCACGAGTATTTCTCGGCCGTCGCCAAGCGGCTGTACGCACTGATCGGTGACGTGACCGACGACGGCCAGGTCTTCCGCGTCGACCTGGCGCTGCGCCCCAATGGCAAGAGCGGCCCGCCGGTCGTCAGCCTGGCGATGCTGGAGGAGTACTTCTTCGTGCAGGGCCGCGAGTGGGAGCGCTTCGCCTGGCTGAAGAGCCGCGTCGTCGCGCCCCTCACCGGCATGGGCGCGCCGGGCGATGCGCGCACGCTGGCGCTGCGCAACCTCGTCACGCCCTTCGTCTATCGCCGCTACCTGGACTACGGCGTCTTCGAGGGCCTGCGCCAGCTGCATGGCAAGATCCGCAGCGAGGCCAAGGCCCGCGCTGCCGGCCGTCCCGAGCGCGCCAACGACGTCAAGCTGTCGCGCGGCGGCATCCGCGAGATCGAGTTCATCGTGCAGTTGCTGCAGGTGGTGCGTGGTGGCCAGTTCCCCGAGATCCGCACGCGCTCCACCGTCAAGGCGCTGGCCCAGTTGGCCGCTGGCGGGCTGATGAAGGCGGAGACGGCGCAGAAACTGAGCGAAGCCTACGTCTTCCTGCGCCGCGTCGAGCACCGCATCCAGTTCCTGGACGACCAGCAGACGCACTGCCTGCCGCAGGGAGACGCCGATCTGGCCTGGATCGCCGCCTCGCTGGGCCTGAAGTGCTCGCGCGATACCTGTGAGCTTTTCGAACAGCTGGGGGAAGTGCGCGAGCTGGTGGCGACCGAGTTCGACGCGCTGCTGCACGAGGGCGGCAAGCCCCCGGGCGGCTGCAAGGGCGGCCAGTGCAGCGGCCCCAGGCCGGCCGTGGACGGCGAGGACTTCCTCCAAGGCCTGCCTGCGCCGCTGGCGACCGCCGTGCGCGCGCTGGCCGACACGCCGCGTGTCCAGGGCCTGCGCGAGGAATCGCGCCAACGCCTGGCCAAGCTCTTCCACCGCGCCGCCCAGGCCGTCGAGGCCGAGGAATGCTCGCTGGACGCAGCACTGCGGTTCGTCGACTGGGTCGGCCCGCTGCTGCGCCGCGAGAGCTACCTGGCCCTGCTCGTCGAACGCCCTGCCGTGCAGCAGCGCCTGCTGCGTCTGTTGGGCCTGGCGCGCTGGCCGATTCGCTATCTGATGCAGCACCCCGGCGTCATCGACGAGCTGGCTGACCCGCTGCTGCTGACCGCGCGCTTCGACCGGGAGGCCTTCATCGCCGACCTGCTGGACCGCGAGCAGGGCTGGGCGCGCAGCGGCGAGGCCGACGAGGAGGCGCTGCTGGACACCCTGCGCCGCGCCCACCACGCCGAGGTATTCCGCACGCTGGTACGCGACGTCGAAGGCCGCATCACCGTGGAGCAGGTGGCCGATGACCTGTCCTCGCTGGCCGACGCGGTGCTGCAGATCGCCATCACCTGGGCCTGGGCGCGCTTCGGCAAGGCCCACCGCGAGCAGCCCCGCTTGGCCGTCATCGCCTACGGCAAGCTGGGGGGCAAGGAGCTCGGCTATGGCGGCGACCTGGATGTGGTGTTCGTCTTCGACGACGACGACGAGAACGCCAGTGAAATCTATGGTGCTTTCGTGCGCCGCCTCATCACCTGGCTGACTCTGCGCACGGCGGCCGGCGAGCTGTTCGACATCGACACCGCGCTGCGACCCAACGGCAATTCAGGGCTGCTGGTCACGTCGCTGGCGCACTTCGAGGCATATCAAACGGGCCGCGGCAGCAACACCGCATGGACCTGGGAACACCAGGCCATCACGAGGGCGCGCTTCTGCGCCGGCGATGCCGACATGGCCGCCCGATGCGAGGGCGTGCGCCGCCAGGTGCTGACGTCGCCACGCGACCCCGAGGCGCTCAAGCACGAAGTGCAGGCCATGCGCGAGAAGGTACGCGCGGCCCGCCCGGTCAAGGACGGGCTCTTCGACGTGAAGCACAGCGAGGGCGGCATGATGGATGCGGAGTTCGCGCTGCAGACGCTGGTGCTGACGCATGCGGGCGCGCATCCCGAGCTCCTGGACAACCTGGGCAACATCGCGCTGCTGCAGCGCTGCGAGGCCACGGGCCTGCTGCCGGCCGGCGTCGGCGTCGAGGCCGCCAATGCCTACCGCGAGCTGCGCCGCGTGCAGCACAAGGCACGGCTGGACGAACAGTCCACCGCGCTGGACGCCGAGGCCGCCGCGCCGCTGGCCACGCACCGGGACGCCGTGCGGGCGCTATGGCGAGCCGTGTTTGGCTGATCCTTTGCGCGGCGCTGGCTGCGCTGTCCCTGCTGGCCTGGCCGCTGCCACGCGACACGCTGGATTGGCAGCCGGACCTGGTCGCGATGCAGCCGTGGCGCGCCGTGAGTGCCGCTTTCGTCCACTGGACGCCGCTGCACCTGGCAGCCAATCTGGCCGGCTGCGCGGTGCTCGCGCTGCTGGGCCTGCGCGCCGCCCTGGGCCAGCGTGAGGCGCTGGCCGGGTTGCTGGCGCTACCGCTGACCCAGCTCGGCCTGCTGCTGCGCCCGGAGCTGTCGCGCTTCGCCGGTCTGTCCGGCGAGTTGCATGCGCTGGCCACCATCGCGGCACTGGCGCTGCTGACGCGCCCCGGGCGGGAGCGATGGGTCGGCGCGGCCATCGCGCTGGGCCTGCTCACCAAGCTGGCGTTCGAAGCCCCATTGGGCCCGCCCCTGCGCATCACGCCCGGTTTCGACTTTCCCGTTGCGCCCTTCTCGCACCTCACGGGCGCTCTGGCCGGCGCCATCGCCTGGGGCCTGACAATGCGCCGCATCAAAAGATCAGCGAGGCCCCCGCATGGGACGTGAAGCCAGTTGTACCGCCCGCGTGGGCACCCAGGACGCGCAGGAAAGCGCCGAAGTCACCGCCCTGCTGGAGTCGACCACCGTCGTGCTGCGCGGCGCCCTCAAGCGCAAATGGGACATCGCCACACTGCAGGCGTTGCGCCTGGTCGGCGGCGAGTTGCAGTTCGAGGTGGGCGGCGAAACGGTCGCCCTGGTGCTGGGAGAGAAGGAAGGCGAGCGCTGGCTGAAGAAGCTGCAGATGCCGCCGCCCACCCTGGCCGCCAAGCTGGGTGTCGGCCCCGACAACCCGGCCCTGCTGATCGGGCCCACCGTCGGACCGCTGGACCCGGTGCTCGCTGAGGCGCTGGCCGGCGGCCTCACGACCAATCTGCGCCAGGCCCGCATGCTGGTGGCGGTGTTGAGCAAGCCGTCGGAGCTGGCGCGCATGGCGGAGTTCCATGCCGACATGATCTGCAAGACGGTCTGGGTCGTGCACCCCAAGGGCCCCGGCGCCAGCCCGTCGGATGCCGAGGTGCGCACGGCGATGCGCGGCTGGGGCTATGTCGACAACAAGACCAGCGCCGTGTCGGACCGGCTGACGGCGACGCGCTACGTCAGGCGCTAGGCGATCAGCAGCTCGCGCGAGCGGACGTGCAACAGGCGCACCAGGCGCCAGAGACGGCGCTCGATCTCGGCAGCGTCCAGCTTCCACAGTGCGGCGATCTCGCCCAGCAGCAGGCCTTGCGCCAGCAGCGTCAGCAGGTGGCGGCTGGCCTGGTCGATCTGGCGGCCGGCGGGGCCGGCATCCCGCGGCGCCGCGGGCTGGCGGGCCGTGACGAGGGGACTGCGCTCGACACCGAAGGCGGCTAGCGCCTGGCGCGCAAGCTGGGGCCCCAGCCTGGCCCGGCGGTCGTGCAGCCGCTGCAGCGCCTCTACCAGGCCAGTGCCGGTGCCGTCGTCCACGTGATAGGCGTTGGCGCCGGCGCTCAGCGCCGCGAACAGCTGCAGGTCGTCGGCAGTCGGTGCCAGCAGCAACAGTTGGGGGCGCGCGGCCAGACGGCCCAGCTCGTGGGCCACGCGCATCGCGTGGCTGTCGACCAGGCGCAGGTCGCAGGCGACGATGTCAGGCGCCAGCGCAGCGATCTCCTCCAGCGCGTCGGCCAGCACCTGGCCGCTGCCGCCCAATACCACGCCAGGGGCCTGCCGCAACAGGGCCTGCGTTCGCTGCAGCGTGGTTTCGCTGACACGGAGGAGATAGACGGTGGGCATGGGCGGCGAGAAAAGGCGTCGGCATTGTGCGGGCGCGGCGTGTCGCCCCCCTAACTCGTAGCCTTCATCCCCCGCGTCCGAGCGGTTGTGCGGTTTCGCGGACCCGCGCCGGCCTGCTTCAGTGCATGCGCGCGATGGCACCCTGCGGTGCAAAGCTGTGGGCGCTGGCCAGCGGCCAGTAGATTCGGAAGGTGTTGTGCGGCAGCTCGCCGCGCAGTACTGCCCCGGGCTCGACGAAGGGGAGCAGGTTGGCCAGCAATCTCACCTCGTGCTTGTCCAGGCGGTGGACGATGTGCTGGGCCGTGATCTCCTGCGGGTGGCACAGCCCCGCAGCCTCGACGAGTTCCTTCAGGGCCTTCAGGGTGTTCTGGTGGAAGTTGGCAACCCGCTGGGCCTTGTCGGGCACGACGATGGCGCGCTGGCGCACCGGGTCCTGCGTGGTCACGCCAGTGGGGCAATGGCCGGTGTGGCAGGCCTGGGCCTGGATGCAGCCGAGGGCAAACATGAAGCCGCGTCCGGCGTTGCACCAGTCTGCCCCCAGGGCCATCAGACGCACGATGTCGAAGGCCGTCGTAACCTTGCCGGCACAGCCGATCTTGACCTTGTCGCGCAGGTTCAGGCCCAGCAGCGTGTTGTGCACCAGCAGCAGCCCCTCCTGCAGCGGGGCGCCGACGTTGTTGGTGAACTCCAGCGGTGCCGCACCCGTGCCGCCCTCGGCGCCGTCGACCACGATGAAGTCGGGCGTGATACCGGTCTCCAGCATGGCCTTGGCCAGCGCGAACCATTCCCAGGGATGACCGATGCAGAGCTTGAAGCCCGTGGGCTTTCCGCCGGACAGCGTGCGCAGCTTGTCAATGAACTGCATCATCTCCACGGGCGTCGAGAACGCGCTGTGACGGGCCGGCGAGATACAGGCCTGGCCCACCGGCACGCCACGCGCAGCGGCGATTTCCTCAGTCACCTTGGGGCCGGGCAATACGCCGCCGTGGCCCGGCTTGGCGCCCTGGCTGAGCTTGAGCTCGATCATCTTGACCTGCGGATCGCGCGCGGATGCCTCGAATCGCTCCGCACTGAACGAGCCGTCTTCGTTGCGGCAGCCGAAATAACCCGAGCCGATCTCCCAGATCAGGTCGCCGCCATGCACCCGGTGGTGGGCGCTGATCGAGCCCTCGCCGGTGTCGTGCGCGAAGCCGCCGGTCTTGGCCCCCTTGTTCAACGCCAGGATGGCATTGGCGCTCAAGGCTCCGAAGCTCATCGCCGAGATGTTGAAGACGCTGGCTGAGTAGGGCTGGGCCCGGTCGGCGCCGATGGTGATGCGGAAGTCGTGACTGGTCAGGTGCGTGGGTGCCAGCGAGTGGTTGATCCACTCGTAACCGCGCGCCCCGACGTCGAGCTGGGTGCCGAAGGGTCGCTGGTCGGGTTCGCCCTTGGCGCGCTGGTACACGATCGAGCGCTGGGCACGCGAGAACGGCGCGGCATCGTTGTCGCCCTCCAGGAAATACTGGCGGATCTCGGGGCGGATGAACTCCAGCAGGAAGCGCAAATGCCCGATGACGGGATAGTTGCGCAGGATGGAATGGCGCTGCTGGCGGACGTCGCGCAGGCCCAGCAGCGTCAGCGCGAGGAAGACCAGCACCAGCACGCCGTGGCTCAGCCCCGCCGTCCAGCCGATGGCGAAGAACAGCGCCAGCAGGCCGCACAGCACCCAGGTCAGATAGCGCAGCGGGAAATGTTCGTTGATGCGTCTCGTCCAACCGGGCCAAGCAAGCATGTGGTGTCCTCACAAACCATGACCTGCGGAGCTTAAGGCCGCGGGAACGCACAATCGCCACGCGTCAACCCTCAAGGTGCTGTCCATGAAGTCCCTGTTCTCCGCGATCGGCTGGCTGTTCTCCAAGGCCTGGTGGCTGCTTGACGGCACGCGCCGTGCGCTGATGAATCTCTTCGTACTGCTGTTGCTCGTCATCGTCGTGACGGCCCTGCTGACGCGCGGACCGAAGGCCCTGGCCGACAAGACCACCCTCGTACTCAAGCTCGACGGCAACCTCGTCGAACAGTTCTCCGGCAGCCCGCGCGAGCAGTTGATGGCCCAGGCGCAGGGTCGCAGCACGCCGCGGCAGACCCGCCTGCGCGACGTGCTCGCCGCGCTGGATCAGGCCGCCAGGGACGACAAGATCAGCACCGTGCTGCTGGACGTGGAAGACCTGGCCGGCGCCGGCCAGGCCGGTCTGCATGAGGTCACTGCCGCACTGCAGCGATTCCGCAAGACCAGCGGCAAGCCTGTCATCGCCTATGCGGACAGCTACAGCCAGCGCGGCTATTTCCTCGCGGCCCAGGCTGGCGAGGTCTACCTGCACCCCATGGGCATGGTCATGCTGGAGGGCTTCGGCCGCTGGCGCACCTATTACAAGGACGCGCTGGACCGCATCGGTGTGACGCCCCATGTCATCAAGGTCGGCACCTACAAGAGCTTTGCCGAGCCCTACACCGCCACCGGACCCAGCCCCGCAACGGTGGAGGCCGAGGGCCTGGTCTACGGCGAGCTGTGGAGCGGCTTCACGACCGCCATCGAGACGGCGCGCAAGCTGGAAGCCGGCGCCATCGGTCGCAGCATCGACCAGATCCCTCAGCTGCTGGCCGCCGTCAAGGGCGATGCCGCACAGATGGCCGTGCAGGCCAAGCTCGTCGACGGCCTCAAGACACGCGATCAGGTGCGCGATCTGCTCATCGCCAAGGGGGCCCGGGACGAGGACAGCAAGAGCTTCCGCCAAGTGTCGGTGGGTCAGTACCTGGCCCACGTGAAGGACGCCGCCGCGCCGAACAAGCTGCAGCCGGGCGTCGGCGTCGTCGTGGCAGAGGGCGAGATTGTCGACGGCGATGCCGGCCCGGGCCGCATCGGCGGCGACTCCACAGCCCGCCTGATCCGCAAGGCCCGCGAGGACGAAGCTATCAAGGCCGTCGTGCTGCGCGTGAACTCGCCCGGCGGCAGCGCCTTCGCGTCCGAGATCGTGCGCCGCGAGTTGGAGCTGACGCGCGCGGCCGGCAAGCCGGTCGTCGTCTCCATGGGCGACGTGGCGGCTTCGGGCGGCTACTGGATCTCCATGGCCAGCGACGCCGTCATCGCAGATGCCGGCACCATCACCGGCAGCATTGGCGTGTTCGGCATCCTGCCGACGGCCGAGGGCCTGATGGACAAGCTGTCCCTGCACACCGGCGGCGTCACGACGACCTGGTTGGCCGGCGGCTACGACCCGCGCCGCCCGCTGGACCCGCGCCTGAAGGCCGCAGTGCAGTCCGGCGTCGACAACATCTACGCCCGCTTCACCAGCCTCGCCGCCCAGGCGCGCAAGAGCACGCCGGAGAAGATCGACACCGTCGCCCAGGGCCGCATCTGGACTGGCGCACAGGCGCGTGAACGCGGCCTGGTGGATCGCCTCGGCAGCTTCGACGACGCATTGCAGATGGCGGTGCAACTGGGCAAGCTGGAGGTCAAAGCGGGCGAGAAGCCGCGCGTGGCCTACGTGGAGCGCGACCTCAGCCGCAGCGAGCGGCTGATCGCGTCGCTGACCGACGTGATGGCGCCCCCGCTGGCCCAGGCCGTCGGGCAGGCCCTGGGTCTGGACGCGCTGCCGGCGCCCGTCATCGAGGAGCTGGCGGTACTCAAGGAGCTGTCCAAGGTGGCGGCACGCGGGCAGTTGGACAAGGCCGCGGCGGTGCACTGCCTCTGTGGCGCGCCCTAGTCCAGCGTCTGCCGGTAGCGCAGCAGCGCAACGCCTGCGGCCACCGCGAGGAAAGCCAGCATGGGCCACAGCTCGGGCGCCAACTCTGCGGCGCCCGAGCCCTTCAGCATGACGCCACGCACGATGCGCAGGAAATGCGTCAGCGGCAGCACCTCGCCCAGCGCCTGTGCCCACTGAGGCATGCCGCGAAAGGGGAACATGAAGCCCGACAGCAGCATGGAAGGCAGGAAGAAGAAGAAGGTCAGCTGCAGCGCCTGCAACTGGTTCCTGGCCAGGGTGGAGAAGGTGAAGCCGACGCCCAGGTTGGCCAGCATGAAGACGCCGATCATGGCCAGCAGCAGCCCGACGCTGCCGACCATGGGCACGCTGAAGAGCAGCCAGGCCGCGCCGAGGATGACGCCCAGCTGTACATAGCCGAGCACCACATAAGGCAGGATCTTGCCGACCATGACCTCGATGGGCCGCACCGGCGTCGCCAGCAGGTTTTCCATCGTGCCGCGCTCGCGCTCGCGCGTCATGGCCAGGCCCGTGAGCATCACCATGGTCATGGTGAGGATGGTGCCGATGAGCCCCGGCACGATGTTGTAGCGCGCCAGGCCCTCGGGGTTGTAGCGCCGGTGCACACGGATCTCGAAGGGGTCCTCGCCCGGA
>NZ_DASWYS010000236.1:0-4619 GCF_036404855.1 Roseateles sp. | reverse complement strand
GCTGGTTGAGGCCCGGGCGCACGTCGAAGCCCTGCTCGCTGGTACGCGGCAGCAGGGCCAGCACGGGCGCTGGGTCAACCTTGAGCGCACGACACATGGCCGTAGCCAGCGCACGGGCGAAAGTGGCGTCGGGCAGCAGGTCGTAGCGATCGGCCTCCAGGGCTTCCAGCTTGGCTTGCGGCACCTTGAGCATCACGGCCAGCGCCGCGATGTGCAGGCCACGCTGCTGGCGCGCATTCCTGAGCCAGGCACCGGCGGTGGCTGCGGAATTGGCGCGTCCCTCGGAAATGGGTTCCATCGTCTTGTCGTTCTTGTCGTGTGCCGTGAACGGCTTATTCGTCGTAGCGGCCGGAATCCAGGGACTGGGTTTCGGGCGCCTGCGGATACTTGCGGCGCATTTGTTGCGCGAGGTCGTCGACCATGGAGACATCACCCAGCTTGCGCTCGATGCGCAGCTGCAGCCACAGGCTTTGCGCGTTCACCTGCTCGGGCTGGGCATTGACTCGCCTCACGTAGAAGCGCGCGCGCTCCAGCTCGCGGTTGCGGAACAGCACCTCGGACAGGTTCACCGCGATGGCAGGGCTGCCCGGGTCGAGCTCGAAGGCACGCGACAGTGTCTTCTCGGCCACCAGGAGGCGACCGGCGCGGGCCTCACAGACGCCCTTGGCCAGCAGCGTGCGCGCGGGGGCGCGGTACGTGGGCTGGGCCAGCGCCTGATCGAACAGCGAGTCAGCCGTGGGCCAGCGCTGCTGCTGGCACATGAACCACCCGTAGTTGTGCAGCGTGTCCGCGTCGTTGGGATAGACAGCCAGTGCGCGGCGGAAGGCTTCTTCGGCCAGCGCGTTGTCCCCCATGGCGGCGTAAATCAGGCCGCGCAGGTTCACCGCCTCGCGCATGTCAGGCTTGGACTGCAGCGCGAGCTTGAGCTCGTCAAGCGCGGTCGTGAACTGGCCGCGCGAGAAATAGCCCTGGGCCAGCTCCAACCGGATGCCGGCACGGCGGTCGGCGTCCGTCTGGTCGGAGTCGGTCTTGATCTCCCGGTCGGCAGCAGGCCCGGTGCCGGCGCAGGCGGCCAGGAGGGTGGCGGTCAGAACGATCAGCAGTCGCTTCATCAAATCCTCGGCGTTAGAACGTCATGCGGATTTGGCCACCGTCACCGGGGCCCTGACCATGCGGATATGCGCGCGGGTGCGGTCCTGGACTTCACCGGCGAGCTGGCCACAGGCGGCGTCGATGTCGTCGCCGCGGGTCTTGCGCACGGTCGTCACGATACCGGCCTGGATCAGCACCTCGGCGAAGGCCTGCACGCGGGCATTGGTGCTGCGCACCAGCCCCGAGGCAGGGAAGGGATTGAAAGGGATCAGATTGATCTTGCAGCTGACCCGGTTCTTCAACAGTCGCACCAGCTCCTGCGCCTGCTCGGGCGAATCGTTCACCTCCTGCAGCATGCAGTACTCGAAGGTGATGAAGTCGCGCGGTGCCTTCTCGAGGTAGCGGTTGCAGGCGTCCAGCAGCTCGGCGATGGGGTACTTCTTGTTCAGCGGCACAAGCTGGTCGCGCAACGGGTCGGTGGGCGCGTGCAGGCTGACGGCCAATGCCACCGGACAGTCCTCGCGAAGGCGATCGATCATGGGCACGACGCCCGAGGTCGACACCGTCACGCGACGGCGGCTCAGGCCGTACCCGTGGTCGTCCAGCATGGTCCTGAGCGACGGCACGAGGTGGTCGTAGTTCTGCAGCGGCTCACCCATGCCCATCATCACCACATTGGAGATGACGCGTTCGTCCGTGTTCAGACGCTTGCGCAGCGAGTGCTCGGCAAACCAGAGCTGAGCCGTGATCTCGGCCGTCGTCAGGTTGCGGCTGAAGCCCTGGTGGCCCGTGGAGCAGAAACGGCAGCCGACCGCGCAGCCGGCCTGGCTGGAGATGCACAAGGTGCCGCGGTCGTCCTCGGGGATGAAGACCGCCTCGACAGCATTGCCGGCGCCCACGTCGAACAGCCACTTGATGGTGCCGTCGGTCGAGACATGCTCGGAAATGATGTCCAGGCCGCGGATGACGGCCCGGCCGCTGAGCTTCTCGCGCAGCGACTTGGCAAGGTCGGACATCTGTTCGAAGTCCGACGCGCCCTTCTGGTGGATCCAGCGGAAAAGCTGGGTCGCACGGAATTTCTTTTCGCCCAGTTGCTCGCAGTAGGCGGCCAAGCCTGGCAGATCGAATCCGAGTAGGTTGACCGCGTCCATGCGAGCCTCTGAAACGGGGGACATGCCCCCTTTGGGATTACCGGCCGGCGTAGACGTTCATGCCGGGGAAGAAGAATGCCACTTCGACAGCGGCCGTTTCGGCTGCGTCGGAGCCGTGCACGGCGTTGGCGTCGATGCTGTCGGCGAAATCGGCGCGGATGGTGCCCTTTTCGGCCTTCTTCGGATCGGTCGCGCCCATCAGGTCACGGTTCTTCAGGATGGCGCCTTCGCCCTGCAGAGCCTGGATCATCACCGGGCCCGAGATCATGAAGTTGACCAGGTCGTTGAAGAACGGGCGGGCCTTGTGGACGGCGTAGAACTGCTCAGCCTCGACGCGCGACAGGTGCACCATCTTGGCGGCCACGACCTTCAGGCCGGCAGCTTCGAAGCGAGCGTAGATCTGGCCGATGACGTTCTTTGCCACGGCATCGGGCTTGATGATGGACAGGGTGGTTTCGATCGCCATGGGGTTCTCCTGATGGGGCGTATTGGACAAAGCCTGCAATTGTAGCGGGCAGGGATGACCCTAATCGGGTCACGCAGACCGCGGGGAGGGCCGGGCCGGCGGCCCGGGCCTCGAATCAGCGGTGGCGGCCGCCAAAACCACCGCCCGAGCGGCCACCGCCACCGCCCTTGCCGCCACGCCCGCCGCCGCCGCCGCCCCGACGCAGGAAAGCGTCACCTCCGATGTAACCGACTGAGGTCTGCATCGGATCGGGCTCACGCGGACCATTGCCCTTGTTGCCGCCCTTACCGGGCCGGTTGCCCGTCTGCTGGGCGCTGCCACCAGCACCGAAGCCCTGCGGCATGCCGCGCTTGCCGCCCGTCGCATGGCGCCGGTCGAAGGTCTGCTCCAGCGGGTTGATGTGATGTGGGATGAAGTCGTCGTCCTCGTCGTCGTCGTCCCGGCGCTGGGCGCGCTCCTCGCGCGGGGGGCGTTGCTGCTGCGCCTCGGGCGGGCGGCTCGGACGCGGGCCGCCCCCGCCGTGACGATCGTCGGAACGGCGCTTGTTGCGATCCTTCTTGTTGCCCTGGCCCTGCTGCTGGCCCTGGCCTTGTTGCTGCTGGCCTTGGCCAACGTTGGCACCGTGGCCGGCCAGGCGACGGATGACGCGCACGTCGTCGTCGCCCAACTCCACCCACACGCCGCGCTTGAGGCCACGCGGGAGCACGACGGTGCCGTAACGGATGCGGATCAGGCGACTGACGACCATGCCGACCGCCTCGAAGAGCTTGCGCACCTCGCGATTGCGACCTTCGGTGATGACGACGCGGTACCAGCGGTTGGCACCCTCGCCGCCGCCGTCCTCAATGCTCTTGAACGAGGCAGTCTGACCTTCGACGTTCACGCCTTCCAGCAGCTTGGCGCGCTGCTCGTCGCTCAGCGAGCCCAGCACGCGCGCGGCGTACTCGCGCTCGACACCGAAGCGCGGGTGCATCAACTGGTTAGCCAGCTCACCGGAGTTGGTGAACAGCAGCAGACCTTCGGTATTGATGTCCAGGCGGCCGACGGATTGCCACTTCTGCCCCTGCACGCGCGGCAGTGTGCGGAAGACGGTCGGACGGCCCTCGGGGTCGTTGAATGTCGAGACCTCGCCGGTGGGCTTGTGATAAGCCAGGATGCGCGGATTCGGCGGCGAGATGCGCACGCGCACCTCCTTGCCGTTGACGCGGACACGGTCACCGAAGGAAATGCGCTGGCCGACGTGCGCGACCTCGCCGTTCACCTCGATCTTGCCATCCGCGATCCACTCCTCGATGTCACGGCGCGAGCCAATGCCAGCCTGGGCCAGCACCTTTTGCAGCTTGGGCGCGTCGGCATCCGGCGCCAGCACGCGCTTGGTCTCAGCGTCGCCCTCGCCTTCCTCCGCGGCCTCTTCGGCCGCTTCCGGCCTGAGGGCAAGCACGGGCGGCTCGGCATCCGGCGCCTCGGATTCGGCATCCAGGCTGCCCGACAGCACGTCGGCGAAGCGCGCCCCCGCCGCCTCGACCAGTTCAGGCGCCAGCAGCGGGCCCGACTGTTCTCCCCCGGCTGCCTGTGCGGCAGCCTGGCGCTCGGCGCGCTCCTTGCGGTTGCGGCGACGATTGCGGCTGCGGCCGCCGCGCTCGCCGTCCTCTTCTTCGTCGCCCTCACCCTCACTCTCGCCCTCATCGCCGTCGCCGCCCGACGTCGCCGCCGGAGCTTCTTCACCCAACGTGAAGAGGGGCGCCGACTCGGCCACGGGTGCTGGTACTGGTGCTGGTGCAGCGACAGACTCCACCACGACATCCTCGACGGGCGCGGCGGCCGTCTTGCGCGGCGCGCGCTTGCGAGCCGGCGCGGGCGCCTCCTCCGCAGGCGCTGCCTCGGGCGCTGCGGCCGTCTCTTCGGCCGCC
>NZ_DASWYS010000235.1:0-21745 GCF_036404855.1 Roseateles sp. | reverse complement strand
GCGCCGTTGGCGAGCTGGGCCTCGATGACTTCCGCGCCCGGGTAGCCCCCGGCGCGGGCGCCGCCGGCACGGCGGACCTTCTGGATGGCCCAGGTGATGGAGGCAGCCACCGGCGTGGTCGTCTGGTTGATGTCGTGGCCGTAGAGGCACAGGCCCGCCTCCAGGCGCAGCGAGTCGCGTGCACCCAGGCCGATGGGCTTGACCTCGGCGTGGCTCAGCAGCTTGCGGGCCAGCGCGACGGCATCGTCCTGGTGGACGGAGATCTCGAAGCCATCCTCGCCGGTGTAGCCCGAGCGGGTGAGGAAGGTGTCGATGCCGTCCAGGCTGAAGAAGCCGCCGGTCATGAAGGTCAGCTTGGCCACCTCGGGATTCAGGCGGCTGAGCACGGTCACGGCCTCGGGGCCTTGGAGCGCCAGCAGCGCGCGTTCGGGTTCGGGGATGACGTCGCAGCGCGCGCCGATGTGATTGCGCATGTGGGCGATGTCCTGCTCCTTGCAGCCGGCATTCACGACCACGAAGAGGTCATCCGGGCGCTTGCAGACCATCAGGTCGTCCAGCAGCCCGCCCTGGTCGTTCGTGAACAAGGCATAGCGCTGCTTGAAGACACCCAGATCGACGATGTCCACTGGCACCAGCGTCTCCAGGGCGGCGGCGGCGTCAGGGCCGACGAGGCGGACCTGGCCCATGTGCGACACGTCGAACAGGCCCGCGGCGGCACGCGTGTGCTTGTGCTCGGCCATCACGCCGGTGGGGTATTGCACCGGCATGTCGTAGCCGGCGAAGGGCACCATCTTGGCGCCGAGTTCGACGTGGAGGGCGTGGAGGGGCGTCTGCAGCAAAGAGGACATCGAAGGCTCCGATGGGTCGGGTTGGATGTCCTCGCTGTCCGGGGTACCTGAGAGATTGACAAGGCGGTTGGCAGTCCCGCGCAAGCTTGCCCCTTCGGTGGGTCGGCTCGGGGCCGGCCTCTCTCCAGTGAGGAACGCCGCCAGTGTCAGCCACCAACGGCGTTTTGTCAGTCCTTTTGCCTGAGCGTTCGAGCGATCAAACCCTGCGCCTTCGGCGGCTCCCAAAAAGCTCGGAGCGCTCTCCTGACAACCGGCATTCTAGCCAGGCTTGGGGTGGCGCTAATATGGCTTCGATCCACGTTCCCCCACACCCCGTTTTCAGCGTGATCCGTCCCGTCATTGACAGCGCCGATGCCCTCGCGGATTGGTTCCGCCTCAGTGGCGTGACCGATCCGCTGGACGCCTGCATTGGCCCGCTGCCGGGAACGGGGATCTCGATCGCGCGCTGGTCGCGCCGCAAGCCCGAGACGCGGCTGCAGACCGTGCAGCCGCATCCCGGCTGCTACCGCATCGCCATCATCCTGGAGCCGATGGAGTCGCAGATCTGGGTCGGCGAGCGCCCGGTCTGGGGCGGTGTCATCGGTGCGAACCGTTTCCGCATCTGCCCGCCCGGAGCGCGCAACAGCTGGCGGCAGTTGAGCGGCTGCGACATCGTGAACATCTTCGTGCCGGAGCAGACGGTGGACCGGCTCAGTCTGGAGGGTGGCCTGCCTGACGGAAGCGGCCTGGGGGTCACGGCCTTCACGCCAGATCGGCAGGTGTTGGACCTGGCCCTGAAGATGCTCGACGCCCGCTCGTTGGCCGGCTCGCTGGCCTCGCAGTTCTGTGACGGCTTGGCCACGGCGCTGCTGTCCTACCTGCTGGAGCACTACGCCCGCGGCGAGTCGGGTGCGGCCGCCAAGGGGGGGCTCAGCGGTGCGCGACTGCGCCGCGTGATGGCCTTCATCGCCGACAACCTCGCGCGGGAGATCTCCATCTCCGAAATGGCCCAGCAGTGCAGCATGAGCGAGTCGCATTTCTCGCGCGAGTTCCGTGCGGCCGCCGGGCTGCCGCCACACCAATATGCGTTGAAGTTGCGCCTGGAGCGTGCCTGCGAGGCCTTGACCGGATCCGATGTGCGCATGGTGGACATCGCGCTGGACCTGGGCTTCAGCAACGCCAGCCATTTCTCGCGCAGCTTTGCGCAGCGCTACGGCATGCCGCCGGCGCGCTACAGGCAGTTGCACCGAAACCACTGCTGATCCCTGGGCTTTCCCTAGATCGTTGCGGGGCGCAGCAGGTATGTGCAAGTCCCGCAGGAATTGACGCGCCGCCTCGGACATCGATCCCCAGAATCGCCCGAAACACGCAGCGTCGCTGAACGGCAGGCTTACAGGCCACGCCGATTCCGGCTGCAGCGCCCACCCCACCCGAGTGAATCCCGAACCCCCCGAGGTTGTCGGGTGGCGCCTGCCTTCGTCCGACCCGTGCCCGCGGCGTTTCCGCGGCCCCGCCGGACATCCCCTTTTGCCATCACCAAGAAGAGTTTTCGCATGCCAAGAATTCGAGTGATCGTCCGCGCCGTCGCCCTAGCCTGCATGGGCAGTGCCGCATGTACTGCCCTGCTGGCCCAGGAGGTCTCGCAACTGGAGAAGGTCGAGGTGACCGGCTCCCGCATCAAGCGCCTTGATGCCGAGACGGCCTCCGCCATCCAGGTCATCACCCGTGACGACATCGTCAAGTCCGGCGCCAAGAACGTCGCAGACGTGCTGCGCGACGTGCCGGCCGGCAACGCCGGCGGCTTCAACACCGATGGACAGATCAATGACGTCTTCGGCGGCTCCGCCGTGTCTCTGCGGGGGCTGGGCGTCGGCTCCACGCTGGTGCTGATCAACGGTCGCCGGGTGGCGCCGTTCGGCTTCGGCTCGGCCTCCTTCGTCGATACCAGTGCCATCCCGGTCGAGGCCGTGGAGCGCATCGAGACACTGCTGGATGGCGCCTCTGCCATCTACGGCGCTGATGCCATTGGCGGCGTCATCAACATCACCTTGCGCAAGGGCTTCGAAGGCCTGGTCGGCAGCGTCAGTGCCGGCCTTTCCAGCCGCAGCGACGGCGCCAGCAAGAATGCGTCGCTGACCTACGGCAAAGGCTCTCTGGGCAAGGATGGCTACAACTTCTTCCTGACCGCGACGCATCGTGACCAGGACGCCGTGGGCGCCAGCGAGCGGGAGCGCACCCAGGACGCCAATTTCACCCGCTACAACCTGGCGGACCGCCGCTCCAGCTACTACCGCAACGTCTACAGCCTGACGGCCACCTCCGGCTACTACGGTGGCACCTTCATCGCGCCGCTCACCGGCCTGGATACCCCTTGTACGCCTGCCACGAACGCCGGCACGCTGACCGGCCGGTGCGTGAACGACAACACCAAGAACGTCGACGTCGTCGCCGGCTGGAAGTCCGACAGTCTCTACGGTGCCGGCGTGATGGCGCTGCCGGGTGGCTTCGAGCTGTTCGGCGACCTGTCGATCTCGCGCAGCCGTTACAACACGCACAGCTTCAGCTACGGCACTGACTCCTACGGCTACTACACCTACGACCTTCGCGACGTGCTGGGCCAGTACGGCAACTACCCGGGCGGGCAGGTCTCCTACCTGATCCTGCCGATCGGCCATCCGCAGAACCCCAAGACCAACGCCGAAGTGGCGGTGCGCTACCTGTTCAACGACGTGCCCAGCACGATGGCGACCGATTCGTTGAATCAACGCTACACCGTCGGCGTGCGGGGCGAGCTGGCGGGCTGGGATGTCGAGTCCGCGCTGATGCTGTCGCGCTCCAGCACCGATTCCCAGTTGCGTGGCTTCCTACGCGACTCGGTGCTCCTGAGCGATGTGCTGGATGCCAACGGCAAGGTCCGCTCGAACTTTATTCTCGGCAATGCGGCCGCCAACAACCAGGACCTGATGGCGCGCCTGTACCCGGCGTTGGCGAGCAACGGCACGAGCTCCACGAACTCCATGGACGTGCGTGCCTCGCGTGAGCTGTGGCAACTGCCTGGCGGCAAGCTGGGCGTGGCGGTTGGTGCCGAGTACCGTCGCGAGAAGGTGGAGTCCGTGCCCGACACGCTGCTGTCCAGCGGCGCCATCTCGCTGTGGAGCGTGCAGCCCGCCATCGGCTCGCGCAACGTGAAGGCCGTCTACGCCGAAGCTGTCGCGCCGATCGTCAAGACGCTGGAGCTGTCGTTGGCTGCCCGTTGGGACGACAACAGTGACTTCGGTAAATCCACGACGCCCAAGGTCGGCATCAAGTGGCAGGTCCTGCCGCAACTGGTGCTGCGCGGCACCTACGCTGAAGGCTTCCGCGCGCCGACGCTGCCCGAACAGCACATGGGCACGCAGACCTACTACGTGAAGGTGCGCGATCCCAAGCTGTGCCCCACCTACGACGCGAACAATGCCAACTGCGACCGCTACGTGGTGGGCATCTACGGCGCCTCGGGCGACCTGCGCGCGGAGACCTCCAAGAGCCGTTCGCTGGGCTTCGTGTTCCAGCCCACGCGCAACAGCAGCCTGGCTGTGGACACCTACGACATCAAGCGCAAGGGCGAGGTGGCCTCGATGTCCACCAGCTACCTGCTGGACCACGAGGCTGACTTCCCCACGAAGGTGGTGCGCGGTGCGGCTTCCGGCCAGATCGACACCATCTATTTGACTGCCACCAACCTGGCCGAGACGCATGTCCGCGGTCTGGACGCGGAAGGCCGGCTGCAGTTCAGCATGCCCGACGAACTGGGTCGTGTGATGCTCAGCGCGACCTACAACCGGCTGGCCAAGTACGAACAGGCCAACGCGCCGGGCGGCGCGATGGTCGACACGGTCGGCTACTACCTCAAGCCCAAGGAGCGCATGCGGTTTGGCGTGGGCTGGAGCCGTGGCCCCTGGCAGGCCAACGTGAACTGGAACTACACCGGTTCCTACGCGCAGAAGTCGGATTCGACGGTGGCTTGCGGCTACGACCAGCAGGCCACGCCGCGCCCGGACTACTGCCGCATCGGCGCGTGGATGACGGCTGACGCCTATCTGGCCTATTCGGGCTTCAAGGATCTGGAGCTGGGCCTGTCCGTGCGCAACATCGCCGATCGCGCCGCGCCCTTCGACGCGGACATGATCGCCTACCTGCGTGGCTACAACTCGGCCTACCACAACCAGCTGGGACGTTACTACCAGCTCAACGCGAAGTACAAGTTCTGGTGAGCATCCCGTCCTTGAGCGTGCATGGCGGTCGCATTGCCGCCCTGCGCGTGCAGATGAAGGCCGCCGGCCTGCACGCACTGCTCGTTCCCTCGGCCGATCCGCACCAGTCTGAATACCTGCCCGAGCACTGGCGCGCGCGGGCCTGGGCCTGCGGCTTCAGCGGGTCAGTGGGCCTGCTCGCCATCTCCGGCGAGCGCGCGGCGCTGCTGGTGGACGGACGCTACCTGCTGCAGGCCGAGGCCGAACTGGCCGGCGCTGACGTCGAGATCGTGCGGGTGCAGAACTCGCGTGCACCCGATGCTGACGTGCTGAACTGGCTGCGGCCCCAACTGCCCGCCGGCGCGCAGGTGGCGGTGGACGGCGACGTGCTGGCGCTGGAATCCGCGCGGCATCTGGCGCAGGGGTTGGCACAGGCCGGCGCCGTGCTGCGTATCGACCTTGACCTGCTTGCGGCGGTCTGGGTCGATCGCCCGGCGCTGCCTGCCAGCGAACTCTGGGAGCATGCGCTGCCCGAAGCCGGCGCCACGCGGGCCGAGAAGCTGGCGGCGCTGCGCTGGCGCATGGCGGCACTGGGCGCGGACCACCATCTCAGCGCCGCGCTGGACGAGATCGCCTGGCTGACCAACCTGCGCGGCGCCGACGTTCCGTTCAACCCGGTCTTTCTCGCCTACGTGCTGGTCGACGAGCAGCGCTGCCGCGTCTTTGTCGGCACCCAGCGCGTCAACACGGCACTGCGGGAGCGTCTGGCGGCGGACGGCATCGAGCTGTGCGGCTATGGCGAGGTCGGCGCTGCGCTGCAGTCGCTGCCTGACGGTGCGCGGGTGCTGCTCGAGCCGGCCCGCGTCAGCGCTGCGCTGCAGGGGCGACTGCCAGCCGGTGTGCAACGCATCATCGCCGCGCCCAACCCCATGCAGCTGCTCAAGGCCTGTCGCAATGCGCAGCAGGCAGATCACCTGCGCGCCGCCATGGCGCAGGACGGTGCCGCGCAATGCGAGTTCTATGTCGAGCTGGAGCGCGATCTCGTTCCGGCGAAACCGGGCCAAGGCGGCCTGAGCGAGCTGGACCTGCATGGGCGCATCACGGCCTGCCGCGCACGCCGGCCCGGCTACCGCGGCCCCAGCTTCGACACCATTGCAGGCTTCGGCCCGCACGCGGCCATGCCGCACTATTCGGCCACCGCGGCCACGACGCTGCCGCTGGACGGCCGCGGCCTTCTGCTGATCGACTCTGGCGGCCACTACCTTGGTGGCACGACCGACATCACCCGTGTCTGGCCCCTGGGCGGAGCGCCCAATGACCTACAGCGCCAGGACTACACGCGGGTGTTGAAGGGCTTGATCGCGCTGTCGCGACTTCGCTTTCCCCGCGGCACGATGGCACCCATGCTGGACGCCATCGCCCGCGCCCCGCTGTGGGCCGAGGCGCTGGACTACGACCACGGCACGGGCCACGGTGTGGGCCACTACCTCAACGTCCACGAAGGCCCGCAGTTGTTCGCCCAATGCAAGCCCCAACCCGAGATGGTCCTCGAGCCGGGTATGGTCATCAGCGTGGAGCCGGGCGTCTACCGCCGCGGTCAGTGGGGCGTGCGGCTGGAGAACCTCGTCCTTTGCGTGCCTTCGGGCGAAAGCGGCTTTGGCGAGTTCCTCGCCTTCGAGACGCTCAGCCTCTGTCCCTTCGACACAAGCTGCCTGGCGCTGGACCTGCTCGACGCCGTCGAGCGCCGCTGGCTCGACGACTACCACGCGACGGTGCGTCGGCGTCTGGCGCCGCTGCTGAGCGGTCCCGCGCTGGACTGGCTACTGACGCGCACGCTGCCCCTGCATGCGTTGCCCCCCGGTTTGAACCATCCATGAAAACACTCTCCGCTTCTTTCGCCCCGCTGTGGGCATTGGCTGGCGCGAGCCTGCTGGCATGCGCCGGTGCCGCCCGCGCCGCATCGCACGACGGCCTCGAGGCCTTGTTGAAGGCGCAGCGTTTCCGGCAGGCGGCGCCGCTGATGAGGCCGCTGCTCGAGAAGACCCGTCCCGACGTCGCCGAGCGCGAGCTGGTTTACCGCTGGCTGTTCGCCGTGGACGACGGCGCCGGGTTGGAACGGCGCCTCGATGCGCGGCTTTCCGGCCCGCCCGCCGGCATCGCCACCGTGGACCTGCTGGCCGCCGCGCGCCAGGCCCAGGGCTGCAAGAAGCTCGATCTCGCCCGCGAGCTGTACGCGCGGGCGGGGGGGCTGGCGCGTACACCGCAACAGCGTGCCCAGGTGTTGCGCGGACAGGGGCAACTGGCCCACGAGCTGCGCGACTATGAGGGCTCGCTGCGCTTGCTCGACGAGGCGCGCCGGCTGGATGCCACGCCGGACGTGCTGGTCAGCCAGGCGGACACGCTGATCCGCCTGGGGCGTACCAACGATGCCGTCGATGCGCTGCTGCAGGCCGTGCGCCTCAGCCCCTATCACGAGCTGGCCAACTACCAGCTCGGCAACGGCTACGCGCGTGCCAACTACACCGAACTGGCCCAGCGCTGCGGTCCCGCCTTCCTGCGCGCCGCCACCGCAACCCGGCTGGCCTCGGACGCCTTCGAGGCCGGCCAACTGGATGACGCCCGCAACCGGGCCGACGCCGCGCGCGCCGCCTGTCCCGGCTATGGCCGCGCCCACGCAGTGCTGGCCAAGGTGGCGGAGTCCGAACGCCTGGCGGTGAACGTGCACCGTGCCGCCGCCGAAGCACGCTTCGCAGCCACGCCCATGCCGGAGGTGCCCCAGATCGAGCAGTACGTCGTCAATTGGAGTTCACTGACCGAGCGTCACCGCAAGCGCGTCGCCTTGTCGGTGGCGCCGTGGAAGGCCTACATCCCCGTCCTCGTCGCGGGCGGCGCGTCGCACTTCATCAAGCCGCTGTACATGCGGCTGTCCGAGACGCCGGGCGCCAGTGGCATGCGCGACACCCGCATCGACTACGACTCCCGGCTGTGGGATGACGTGCGCGGCATGGGTGGGCACATGACCGTCACCGGCATCGAGGACGTCGAGCGCTCGATTGCCTGGGGTTACAACACCGTGCTGCACGAGCTCAGCCACCAGGTTCACGGGGTCATGACGGACGCGCAGAAGCGCGAGATCCAGGAGTTGTACCGCCAGGCCAAGACCCGCGACGCGCAGACGGGCCAGGCCTTCCTTTCGCGCTACGCGGGTGGTTCGATCTGGGAGTATTTCGCCGAGGGCGCCAACTCGCAGGACACGCCGCGCCGTGATGCCTATGACCAGCGTGAGATCGTGCGAGAGCGCCTGGTCGCGATGGACCCGGCCCTGCAGGCCCTGGTGCTGCGTTTCACCGCCCAGTCCGATGTGCAGGCCAGCCTGCCAGTCGCACTGGTCAATGCCAGCTGGCGCTACTTCGAAACCGGCGAGCTCCAACCCGGGCTGGACCTGCTGTCCCGGGCTCTTGTGCTGGCGCCCGACGATGCCCAGGTGCTGGCCGCCAACCTGCATGGCCTGTCGCTGCGGGGGCAGGGCGGGCAGGTCGAAGCCCTGGCCGAACGCGCCGAGCGCCTGCATCCCGACGATGGCGCGTTGCGCGTGGCGGTGGCCGAGGCGCGCCGCCACGCCGGGCAGCCCCTGGGGCCGCTGGTCGAACGGCTGGGCGCCGGCCGCGAGGCGCTGCCGGCGGACGACCGCCTGGCCGTGGAGATGGCGCTGGGCGGCTATGCGCTGGAAGCTGGCCGTGCCGATGCGGCACTCGCCGCCTATGAGCAGGCCCTGAGCTACCAGGGCGACGATCCGGCAGCGCTTTGGGGCAAGGCGGCCGCACTGGCATTGGCCAAGCGCTGGGAGCCGGCCTTCGCCAGCTACCGGCAGGCCATCAAGTTGCGCACCGGTTTGCTGCCGCTGCGGCTGGGCCTGGCGCGTGACCTGCTGTTGGCGGGCCGTACGGCCGAGGCCGACCAGCAGCTCGGCGAAGCGCAGACGCTGCAGCCGCAGGATGCCGAGCTGATGGCCTTGCGGGCCTGGGTCGCGCTGGCCCAGGGCCGGGCGGAGGCCGCGCTGGCGCTGGCAGACGGCGCCCTGAAGGCCGCGCCCTGGAGCGACACGTCCGTGGTCATGCGGGCCGCGGCGCTGCGCGCGCTGCTCCGCGGTGACGAGGCTCGCGCGCTGCAATCAAGGCTGGACCAGGCCTTGTCACCGGCAGGCGCGCCGCGCTATGTCTATCGCGCCGAGACCCGCCGCTGGACCTCGATCGGGCGCGACGTCGCCACGCTGCGACGCGTCGCAGCGGCGGTCGACGGTCTGGCGCGCTGAGCGAGGGCCGCAATCCGGGTGGGCGCTCGACGCCCCCGCTGGGGGCGTGACCGCGGCCGACCTGGCCGCGAGGCCTTCCCGGTGCGGGAGGCGCGATGGCCAGGAGCGCGCGCCCCAATCTCGACGGGGGCGCCCTCCTGACAGGCTGCATTTCAGCGATCAGCTGGGGCTGGCTTCCTCGAAGCGGTCGACCTGCCGTATGGGTTTGAACATCCAGCTCCACAGTCCCACGACGCCCAGCGTGCACAGCGCGCCGCTGACGGCGGCCGGCACAGCACCCATCCAGTGGGCGGCGCTGCCGGCGCGGAACTCGCCAAGCTCGTTGGACGAACCGATGAACAGCATGTTCACCGCGTTGACGCGGCCGCGCATGTCGTCCGGCGTGGAAAACTGCACCAGCGCGCCGCGGATGTACATGCTGACCATGTCGGCCGCGCCAGCCACGGCCAGCGCCAGCAGCGACAGCCAGAACCAGTGCGACAGCGCGAACACCAGGTTGGCTGCGCCAAACACGGCCACGGCCCAGAACATGCGCTGGCCGACATGCCGGTCGAAGGGGCGCGCGGCCAGGTAGAAGCCCGTCGCTACCTCGCCGATGGCCATGGCGCTGCGCAGCGCACCCAGGCCGGCCGGGCCGACCTGCAGCACTTCGTGCGCATAGACGGGCAGCAGTGCCACCACGCCGCCCAGCAGCACGGCGAACAGGTCCAGCGAGATGGTGCCCAGGATGATGGGGCGGGTGCGGATGAAGTGGATACCCGCGCCGAAGCGCTGCCAGATCGTGCCGCCCACGGCGCCCGCCACGGTGCGCGCCACAGGCACCCGCAGCAACAGCGCCGTGCCCAGGCCCAGGCTGGCGAAGCAGACGGCGTAGGTGAGTGCTCCGCCGCCGGCCGCATAGAGCAGGCCGCCCAGGAAGGGGCCGCCGATGCTGGCCACGCGCAGCAGCATGCTGTTGGCAGCCAGTGCCTGGGCCAACTGATCGCGGGCCACGATCTGCGGGATCAGGCTCTGCAGAGCCGGCGCCGAGAACGCCCGCGCGCAGCCGAACAGCACCAACACGGCGTAGATGCCCTGGACGCCCGCGGAGCCGTGGCCCGACAGCCACCAGAGCGCGGCTGCGCACACGGTGCTGACCGCCCAACTTGCCGCCAGGATGGGTTTGCGGCTGAAACGGTCGATCAGGTCGCCCGCCGGCAGCAGCAGCACAAGCATGGGGATGAACTGCGCCAGGCCGACATACGCCAGCGCGATCGGCTCACGGGTCAGGTCATAGACCTGCCAGGCCACGACGACCGCCTGGATCTGCGTGGCCAGCACGGCCAGCAGCCGCGCGACAAGGAAGTGGGTGAAGCCGGTGTTGCGGTAGACGCTGGCGGCGGGAGAGGCGGGGGAGGTCGAAGACAAGGGGCGGACGGGAGGGAACGGCGCGACGAGTGTATGAAGCCAACGTTGCGGGCTTGTATCCCGCGACCTCCACCCGTCGCGCCTCAGAGGCGTCGTGCCTTCAGTCGCCGTGGCCGTGCGCGGTCTCCAGCGCGTGGCTGTCGATGGGCATGGTCTTGCCGTCGCTACCCTCGAAGAAGAGCGGCTTGCGGACTTTGGCGACCGGGGCGATCTGATTCAGCGTGGCGGCCTCATACAGGCGACCGTTCTGCATGACCTGGGCGATGCGGTCGCTCTGGCGGATGTCGGCCAGCGGGTTGCCGTCGATGATGACGAGGTCGGCCAGCTTGCTGGGCTCGATGGAACCCAGGTCCTTGTCGAAGCCGAAATTGCGCGCCGGGTTGATGGTGGCGGTACGCAGCGCCTCGTGCGGCGTCATGCCGCCCAGGACGAACATCCACATCTCCCAGTGGGCGCCCAAACCCTCCCGCTGGCCGTGGGCGCCGATGGATGTGTTGACGCCGGCCCGCGACAGCGCCGTCGCTGTACGGGCCACACGGATGATGTTGAAGTCTTCCTCGGGGGCGGTCTCTCGGCGCACGGAACGTGGCTCCAGCACGGTGCGCGGCACGTAGCGGCTCAGCAGCGGGTGCTTCCAGACCTCGGTGCGTGCGTACCAGTAGTGCTCACCGTCCAGGCCGCCGTAGCCGACATTCAGCGTGGGTGTGTAGCCCACCGCGGTCTGGCTCCAAAGCTGCTTGACGTCGTCCCACACGTCGGCCAGTGGCAGAGAGTGCTCCACCGTCGTGTGCCCGTCGACGACCATGCTCATGTTGTTCTGGAACAGCGAGCCCCCCTCGGGGACCACCATCATGCCGGTCTGACGCGCGGCCTCCAGCACCTGCTGGCGCTGGTCGCGGCGCGGCTGCTGGTAGCTCTTCACGCTGATGGCGCCCTCGGCCTTCTGGCGGTTCAGGTGGGTCAGCGCGTCGTCCAGGCTGTTCACGTTGGAATAGAAGGGCGTGCGCGCGCCGTAGAGGATGGTGCCGGTCGAGTAGATGCGCGGACCCAGCACGAGGCCGGCACGCTGCATTTCGCTCTGCGTGAAGATGGCGGCGTTGTTGTTGGAGGGATCGTGCAGCGTCGTCACGCCGAAGGCCAGTGACGCGAGGTTGACCCAGCTCTGTTGTGGAATCAGGCCGGCGTCCATCATCGCGCCGTGCCAGTGGGCGTCGATGAATCCGGGCACGATGGTCTTGCCGCTGGCATCGATGCGCTTGGCGTCGGCGGGCACGGCGACGTCCTTGCCGACGGCGACGATGCGGTTGCCGTCCACCAGCACGGTGCCGCCTTCGATGACCTCATCGCCCTTCATCGTCACGAGGCGGGCCCCCGTCAGGGCGACCTTGCCGCTCGGCTTGTCGCTGGCCTGCTCGAAGCCGATCTTGCGCGACGTGGCCTTGTCCTTGCCCTGGGCGCTGGCCGTGAACAGCTCATCGCCCAGCGTGAAGTGCAGCTGCTGGCTGTCGCCGCTCCAGTGCAGCGCCGAGCCGGCGTTGACGTCGAGCTGGCGCACTGGCAGTGCGTCCATCTTGGCGCCCACGGTGATGGCCTTGCCGGCCTGGCCTTGCACGCTGGGCAGGGGCATGACGTAGGCATGGAAGCGTTCGACGAAACCCAGCCACTGGCCGTCCGGCGAGACGCTGTACTCTGAGGCCGCATCGCTGCGCGCGACCTCGGTCTCGCTGCGGTCACGCAAGTTCAGGCGCATCAGCGCGAAGCGTTGCTCGACTTCACTGGTGCTGCTGGTCTTGGTGAAGAAGAGCTCGTCGCTCGAGGCACCGAACTGCGGCGCGCTGCCGTCCTTGCTGATGCGCTCGGCCTTGCCGGTGCCATCGGCCGCCGCGAGGTACAGGCCGGTCTCCAGACTGTGCCAGGGGCTGGTCAGGGCCCCGCCCTTGACCTTGCGGTAGACCAGCTGCCGGCCGTCGGGCGACAGGCGCGGCTCCAGGTACTTGCCGGGCTGCTTGACCAGCACCGTCTCCTTGCCGGAGGCGAGGTCCAGGCGGCGGATCGTGCCTTGGAGGTCGTCGCGCCAGGTGGCGTAGACCAGGCTCTTCCCATCGCGCGACCAACTGGGCGCGAACTCGAAGGCGTCGTTTTGTTTCGTGAGACGCCCCGGCGTGCCGTTCGGCAGGTCCTTGACGTAGAGCGTCCCCAGGGCCGAGTAGACGACGCATTTGCCATCCGGCGACACCTGGGCACCACGCAACTGGTGCACGGGGAATCGGTCGGGCGCCACCACCTGGGCATACCGCATGGGCTCGCGAAGTTCGCGCGTGTCCTTCACGTGGAAGGGAATCTCGGCGGCCGTGCCCTTGAACGGGTCGACGCGCCAGATCCTGCCTTCGGCCCAGACGACGATCTCCTTGCTGCCCGGCATCCAGGCAAAGCTCGGGTAGACGCCCCACATGGCCCAGATCTCCTGCAGGTCCCGCGACAGGCCGCTCCAGGCCGGGCGCTCGACCCCGGTCTGCAGGTCCTTCAGGAACAGCGTGCTCTGGTTGCGGATGCGGCGCACGAAGGCGAGGTACCGGCCGTCGGGTGACGGCGTCGGCCGCACCGCACCGCCGGGGCCGGTCACGAAGGGTTCGACAGAGCCATCCGCCAGGTCCTGGCGGAAGATCTTGTAGATCTCGCCGTTGCTGTCCTTGTTGTATTCGAAGACGCGGCCCGGCGTGGTGTCCTGCGAGTAGTACAGGTACTTGCCGTCCGGTGACACGGCGGGCTCGCCCAGGTCCTTCTGCCAGTTGGGCTTCTCGTTGAGCTGCACGCCCTTGTTCTTGGCCGCGTCGGCATCGACCGCGTACAACCAGACCTCGCCCGAGCCCGCGCTGCGCGTGCCGGTGTAGTGCTTGCGAGCCAGCAGGTAGCGGCCGTTCGGGTGCCAGACCGGGTTGTTCAGCAGCCGGAAGTCTTCCTTGGTGACGGCGCGCGCCTGGCTGCCGTCGGCGTTCATGACCCAGAGGTTGTCGCCGCCGCCGGCATCGCTGAGGAAGGCGATCTGCTTGCCGTCAGGCGAGAAGCGGGCCTGCTGCTCCCAGGCGATGGAGTGGGTCAGCGCCTTGGCCTCGCCGCCGGCGATGGGCAGGGAGTAGAGGTCACCCAGCAGGTCGAAGACGAGGGTCTTGCCGTCCGGGCTGACGTCCACACTCATCCAGGTGCCGGTCTTCACGTCGAGGGTCGCCGTCCGGGCGACGCCGGGCGGCGTGTTGACGTTCCACGGGGCGGGCTTGGCCGGCGCGGCGTCTTGGGCCTGGGCCAGCGTGGCGGCGAGGAGAAGGGCGGGGAGGGCTTTCAGACGGTGCATGGCAGTCTTGGTGTATGGCGTCGGGGGCAAACGACGCAGGCTAACGCCCTCGGATGGGGCGTCCCGTTCGTCATTCAGGGTTGCCACGCAGGCGTGGCGACGGCGGGCAGGGTGTTCAGCCGAGCAGCCACCAGAGCAGCAGGCCGCCGAAGATCACCCACTGCAGCCCGTAGTAGGCGAAGCGGCTCCGGGCTTTGATGCGCTTGCCGAACAGGCGCACCTGCTGCACATAGGCGAAGGCCTTGTTGATGCCGCCGGTCTTGTCGGTGTCCGAGTTGGGCGCTGCGGCCGAGCGGATCAGCGTGTGGCTGATGAAGTGGTTGAACCACCGCGCAACCGGGTTGTTCAGCGGCCGTTCGACGTCGCAGAACAGGATGATGCGCATCTGGTCCGACTGGTTCTCGGCGTAATGCAGGTAGGTCTCGTCGAAGATCACGCCCTCGCCATCGCGCCAGGAGTAGCGCTCGCCGTCGACGGAGATGTAGCAGCGGTCGTCGTTGGGCGTGACCAGACCCAGGTGGTAGCGCACCGAGCCGGCGAAGGGGTCGCGGTGCGTCACCAGGCGACCGCCGGGCGGCAGGGCCGCGAACATGGCCGCCTTCACGGTCGGGATGCGCTGCAGCAGCGCCGTCGTGACCGGGCACAGCTCGCGCGCCGAGGGGTGGGCGTCGCCGTACCACTTGAGATGAAAACGCGTCCAGCCGGTCTTGAAGAAACTGTTGAAGCCGGCGTCGTTGTACTTGTCCGACTTCTTGATCTCGCCCGCCTCGGCCAGCTTGAAGGCCTCGGCGCGGATGTCCTGCCAGTGGTCCTCCAGCAGCTTCAGCTCCGGGAAGCCCGCGACCGGCAGATAGGGCTTGGCCGGCAGCCTGGAGAACATGTACATCAAGCAGTTGATGGGCGCCATGAAGGTGGAATGGTCCATCAGCTGGCGGAAGAAGCGCAGCCGCACGCGGCCGCGGAAGTGCACGTAGACCGTGCTCGCCACGAAGATCGCCACGATGGCGAGCTTGATGTAGGGAATGTCGTGGGTCATGGGTTCAGGGGCCGGCGTAAAAGTCAGCCTCGCCCGGCGGGCGAGACTTGAAGCGCTTGTGCAGCCAGAAGTACTGGTGCAATTGTCGGCGCGCCTGGGCTTCGATGACGGCGTTCATGCGCGTGGCGTCCGCGACGATGTCGTTGGAGGGGAAATTGTCCATCGCCGGCTCGATGACCAGCGTGTAGCCATCGGCCTCGCGTCTGGGGTAGCAGGGCAGCACCACGGCATGGGTGACGGTCGCCATGCGCGACAGCCCGCCGATGGTGGCCGCCGGCACGCCGAAGAAGGGCACGAAGACCGAGTCGCGGTGGCCAAAGTCCTGGTCGGGCAGGTAGTAGAGACGGTAGCCATCCTTCAGCGCCCGCAGCGTGGGCCGCGTGCCCTGCTGGCGCGAGAAGATGATGCCGGTGCCGAAGCGCAGCCGCCGGGCGCGGAAGAAGGCATCCAGCCAGGGATCCTTCTGCACCGAGTAGATGCTGACCAGCGGCGTCTCCAGCGACACGCGCAGCCCCGCCAGGTCCAGCCCGGTGAAATGCGGCATCATCAGGATGACATTGCGGCCTTCCAGCGCGCGCAGGTGCTCCAGCCCCTGGATGCGCACCAGACGCTTGAGCCGCTCGCGCGAGGCGAACCAGCCGTAGCCGTACTCCAGCAGCATCTGCACCATGGCGACGAAATGCCGGCGCAGCAGGCGGCGGCGCTCCGCCTCGCCGAGTTCGGGCAGGCACAGGCGCAGGTTGACCTCGCCAATGTGGCGGCGCGAGGTCGGCAGGGCCGCGATCAGGCTGCCGAGCACCCAGCCCAGCGCCGAGATGGCGCGAAAGGGCAGCCAGCTCAACAGCCAAACCAGGCCGACGAGCAGCTTCACGCCCACGCGCCCACCTCGGCGAAATCCATCCACGGCATCCAAGCATCCCAACGCTGTACAGGGGCGGCATCGTAGTGGCTGGACGACGTGCCCGCCCGCACACGGGGCTTGATCCATCGCAAGGGGCTTCCCGATCCGGCTCGCTAGGGTGGCGACATGAACATCCTGCTGATCCTCGGCCACCCCGATGGCGCCCGCCGCCACCTCTGCCATGCACTGGCCGACGCCTATGCCGAGGGCGCCCGGCTGGGAGGCCACGAGGTGCACGTCGTGGATGTCGCCAAGCTGGACTTCCCGCTGTTGCGCAGCCAGCAGGACTGGGAAGAGGGCACCGTGCCAGCGGCGCTGGCGCCGGTGCAGCGAGAGCTTGAGTGGGCCGCACATGTCGTCCTGTTCTTCCCGCTGTGGCTGGGCGACATGCCGGCCATGCTCAAGGCCTTCCTCGAGCAGGTCGCCCGCCCCGGCTTCGCCATCGGCAAGGACCATGGCAACCCGCTGACGGCGAAGCTGCTCAAGGGCCGCTCGGCGCGGGTGGTCGTCACCATGGGCATGCCGGCGCTGGTCTATCGGTGGTACTTCCGCGCCCACAGCGTGAAGTCGCTGGAGCGCAACATCCTCGGCTTTGTCGGCTTCGCGCCGGTGCACGAGACGCTGGTGGGCGGCGTGGACCAACTGGGCGAGAGCGGCGTGGCGAAGTGGCTGACGCGCATGCGCCGGGCCGGCGAAACGGCGGACTGAATCCCTTCAGCCGGCTGGCCGCAGGTCGCGGCTCACGTGGACGATCTCCGACGGCTCGTGGTCGTCGGGCCTCAGATGGAAACCCAGCGGCCGCAGCAGGCCCAGCATGGCGTGGTTCTCGCGCAGCACGTGGCCGACGATGCGCTGGGTGCCGGCGGCGGCGGCATAGTCCAGCAGCGCCTGCATCAGCAGCCGGCCCAGGCCCTGGTGCTTGACGTCGGTTCGCACCATGAGGGCGAACTCGGCCTCGACGTTGTCCGGGTCACGCACCAGCCGCACCACGCCCAGCGTGCGTGCGCCGTCGGGCGCCTGCTCGTCGACGGCGATGAAGGCCATCTCGCGTTCGTAGTCGATTTGCGTGAGCCGGGCCAACTCGTCGTGCGACAGCCGGTGCGGCGCCTGGAAGAAGCGCATGCGCATGTCCTCGGGGCTCGCGGCTTCGAGGAAGGCGCGGTGCTGGGCCTCGTCCTCTGGCCGGATGGGGCGCAGCAGCAATTCGCGTCCCTGCCAGGACAGCGTGCGCACCAGGTCGGCCGGGTAGGGGTGCACCGCGAAGCGGGCCACACCCGAGGGCGCCCGGGCGGACAGGCGCACGCGGCCACCGGGGGCCAGCACGCCGTGCTCGTCGACCCACAGCGGACGGATGTCGAGTTCCGCCATCTCGGGCAGGTCGGCCAGCATCTGCGCGACGGCAATCAGCGCGTCGCACAGTGCATCGATCTGTGCCGGGGGCGGGGCCAGGTGCGCGCGGGTGATCAACTCGCGCGCCAGCGCTCGGTTCAGCGGCGGCAGTGCGAAGGCGCCGTCGCATGACGTCTCCCCGGCCGTGCCGCCCTGGCCCAGACGCAGCACGGGGCCGAAGACGGGGTCGACATGGGCGCCGATCCTCAGGTCTGGGGCCAGGGGGCGCGTCCCGCAGCCGGAGCCGGTAGCCACCGGGACGCCGCAGGCCGCGAGGAGCTCCCTGGCCTCGCTCTCGTCCAGCCATTCCCGTCCTGCAGCCAGTGCGACATCGACGATGCGGCGGGCGCGGCGGCGGTCGGGCTCGGCATTCGCGCAGGCAGCCGGGGTCTCGCGCAATGCGATCTGGTTGCGGCGGTAGGTCTGCATCAGCGCGAAGGCGCGCACGGCCTCCTCCGGCGTGTCATAGCCGGCGATGCCGGCGGCTTCGAAGGCACGTCGCGCCGGGGCCACAGTCTCGCCGCCCAGCCAGCAGCTCAGTACCCGGCCCCGGTTGGCGGCGATCAATGGTGCGCAGGCCTGGGCGATCGCGAGGCTGGACGCGATGGCCGTCGGCGCGTGCACGAAGAGCAAAGCGCCGGCCTCGGGGGCGTCGAACAGCGCCTTGAGCGTTTCCACATAGCGATGCGCAGGGGCGTCGCCGATGATGTCGATGGGGTTGCCGTGAGACCAGTCATGCGGCAGTAGGGCGTCCAGCCGCTGCATCAGGCGCTCACCCGGCTGTGCCAGTGGCACGCGGAGCGCCCCGGCGGCGTCGGCCACCATGACACCGGCGCCTCCGCCGTTGGTCATGACCATGAGTTCGCGGCTCGGGTTGTCGCGAAAGCGTGCCAGTGTCTGTGCGGCGATGAAGAGCTCCTTCAGCGTGTCCACGCGCAGCATGCCGGCCCGGCGGATGGCGGCGTCGAAGACCAGATCCTCGCGGGCGGGCGTGCGGCCAGCCTTGACGACGATGACCGGCTTGACGCGAGCCGCGGCTCGGGCGGCTGACATGAACTTGCGCGGGGCGGTGATGGACTCGATGTAGAGCAGGATGGCCCGCGTGCGCCGGTCCATGACGAGATGGTCCAGCAAGTCGCCGAAATCGACGTCCATGTGCTCGCCCAACGAGATCAGGTGCGAGAAGCCGATGCGTTCGCCGTTGGCCCAGTCCAGCAGGGCCGTCAGCAGCGCGCCCGATTGCGACACCAGCGCGAGCTCGCCGGGCAGCGCATTGGCCTGCGTGAAGCTGGCGTTCAATCCCAGGTGCGGGCTGAGCAGGCCAATGCAGTGCGGCCCGAGCAAGCGCAGCGTGTGAGGACGGGCGGCGTCCAGGGCCGCCTGCTTCTGCTGGGGCGTGACGCCGGCCGTCACGATGGCGACGGCGCGCGTGCCGCGCGCCCCCAGCCGCGCCACCAGGGGCGCGACAGTGTCGGGCGGCGTGCACAGCACGGCCAGGTCGGGGATGAAGGGCAGCGTCTCGACGTCGGCGAAGCAGGGTTGGCCGTCCAGCGTCCGCAGCCGTGGATTCACCGGCGCCAACCGCCCCTTGAAGCCGCCAGCCATGAGATTGCGCCAGACGGTGGTGCCGACGCGGGCGGGCTTGTCCGAGGCGCCGAAGACAGCCACGGACTGGGGCGAGAGCAGACGGTCAAGGTGGCGCTGGGTCATGGACGACATCCTCATGCGCTGCCGCCACGCCGGCCTTGCGCGGCGTCAACTTTGACCCAGCGCAAGCGCATGGACGGCGGGCGCGGGCAGCATGTCGGTATCGCCCGCAGCGGGCGAAAGGAGTGATCCATGAAGATCGTTCTTGCCGTGGACGGCAGCCCGTACACCAAGCGCATGCTGGCCTATGTCGCGGCGCACAACGAACTGGTGGCGCCGGACAACGAGTTCGTCGCGGTGAACGTGACGCCCGAGGTGCCGCCGCATGCGGCGCGCCACCTGCCCCGCGACGTGCTGCATCAGTACTACGCCGACGAGGGTGAGAAGGTGCTCAAGCCGGTGCGCGAGTTCGCGCAGATGCAGGGCTGGCCCTGGCGCGAGCGCCATGCGGTGGGCCGACCGGGCGAGACGCTGGCGGAGATCGTGGAGGCCGAAAAGCCGGACCTCCTCGTGATGGGCTCTCATGGCCACGGGAGCTTCACCAGCGCGCTGCTCGGCTCGGTCGCGGCCCGGCTGCTGTCGCAGACCCAGGTGCCTGTGCTGCTGATCCGATGACGCGTCACTCCAGCGCCAGCACCAGTTCCTTGCCGCCGCGCAGCACGACGAAGCGTGTGTCCACCACCGACCGCCAGGCCAGCAGCGCATTGACGAGATCGGCGCTGCCGCCGATGGCGCGACCGTTCATCGTGGTCACGATATCGCCCGCGCGCAGCTGCAGCCGCTCCGCCAGGCTGCCTCGTGGCACCGACAGGATGAGGACGCCGGTGGTTTCCCGGCGCCCTGCAGTCCAGGCGGTCAGCGGCGGCACGTCGTCAAACTGCGCGCCCAGGCGGGGGCGGGCAGGGCTGCGACTGTCCTGGCGCAGCTCGCCGACGATCTGCAGCACGATGTCGATGGGAATGGCCAGGCTGGCGCCGGGCGTGCCGGCCGGGCCCACGATGGTGCGGGCGTTCATGCCCGCGATGGCGCCAGTGGCGTCCAGCAGCGGCCCCCCGGAATTGCCGGGGTTCAGCGCCACGTCGCTCTGGATGAACATCAGCTCGCCGTCGTCGCCGAAGTGGCGGTCCTTGCCGCTGACGATGCCGGCGGATACCGAATGCTCCAGGCCGAAGGGTTCGCCGATGGCCATCACCCAGTCGCCCACGCGCAGGCTGCCGGGGCGAGCGAACACGGGCCGCACGGGCGGCGGCGGGTCGATACGCAGCAACGCAATGTCCGTCGTCTCGTCCTGGCCTTCCACTTCGGCGGCGATCAGTCGCTTGTCGGGCAGGGCCACGAGGATCTGCGGCGATTCCCCGAGCAGGTGGGCGGCGGTCGCAATGCGGCCTTTGTCGTCGACGAAGAAGCCGGCGCCGACGCGCGGATCCTCCTCGCCGGCCACGAACATGTAGACGCCCACACTCCAGGCCGAACCGCGCTGGACGGCTTCGGCAAAGCTGGTGGGTTGGGTCTTGGCCAGCGCGCGACCCGCGCCGGCCGCCTGGGCCGCCGGCACCAGGGCAAACAGGGTGGCGCAGGCGAGGAGCAGGGCGGAGACAACAGGGCGTCGGGGCATGCCCCACACCCTAGCGCGTCGCCGGCCTGGGGCGCTTGATGGTTGTCAAGCCGTTGGCCATACGCCACGGACGGTCAGGTCCGTGCCGGATTGCGGACGGGGGCTGGTCAGGTGAAGCTCAGCACGGCGCGCCCGTCAATGCGCCCATGGCGCAGGCCATCGAAGATGCGATTGATGTCGTCCAGCCGGTGCGTGGTGGTGCTGGCGTGCACGGCACCCTCGGCCGCGAATTGCAGCGCCTCGTTCAGGTCCTGGCGCGAACCGACGATGGAGCCCCGCACGGTCTTGGCGTTGAGGACGACATCGAAGATGGGCAATGCGAAGTCGCCCGGAGGCAGCCCCACCATGGACATGGTGCCGCGCTTGTGCAGCATGCCCAAGGACTGGCCGAAGGACTCGCGCGACACGGCGGTGACGAGGGCACCATGGGCACCGCCCAGTTCCTTCTGCAACGCCGCGACCGGGTCCTGCTCGGCGGAGTTCACGCACAACTCGGCTCCGAGGTCTCGCGCCATCTGCAGACGGGCGCTGTCGATGTCCACGGCGGCGACGTGGTAGCCCATGGCCCGTGCGTACTGGACCGCCATATGGCCCAGCCCGCCCACGCCGACGATGGCGACCCACTGGCCGGGTCGCGCGTCCAGCACCTTCAAGCCTTTGTAGACCGTCACGCCGGCGCAGAGGATGGGCGCCAGCGACTCGAACGAGAGGCCGGCCGGCAGATGACCCACGTAGGCCGGGTCGGCCAGCACATATTCCGCGAAACCGCCGTTGACGGTGTAGCCCGTCATCTGCTGGTGGTCGCACAACGTCTCCCAGCCCGTCAGGCAATGCTCGCAATGGCCGCAGGCGGTGTGCAGCCAGGGCACGCCCACGCGGTCGCCTTCCCGGATGCCCTTCACGCCGGCGCCCACCGCTGCGACGTGGCCGACACCTTCGTGGCCGGGGATGAAGGGCAGGGGTGGCTTGACCGGCCAGTCGCCGTCGGCGGCATGCAGGTCGGTGTGGCAGACCCCGCACGCGGCCACCT
>NZ_DASWYS010000234.1:0-3107 GCF_036404855.1 Roseateles sp. | reverse complement strand
AAGGCACCGACGTACAGCACCTTGCGGATCAGTTTGGCGATCACGTCCTCGCCCTGGCCGGTGGCATGCCCCATCGCCCAGAACAGCCCGGCCAGCGTCATGTCGATGACGATCAACGTTGCGGTCAGGAACGCCACCTCGCCTTGCAGCAGGCCGAAGCCCGAGTCGATGTAGCGCGAGAAAACGTCGAGGAAGCGGTCAATGACCGAAACGTCGTTCATGGCCCGGCTCCGTCAACGGCTGTAGAAGTTCACGGGCTGCGGCGTGTACGGCGTACCGGTTCCCACGAAGCGCCGGTTTACCTCGCGGCCACGCTCCACGGCGGCGGCCTGCCGCGCGAATTCCAGCGAGGCCGCGCGGTCCTGCGTGATCTGCAGCCGCTGCGTCTGTATGGACTGCTTGGCTTGCAGGGCCAGCAACTGGTTCATGGCCTGCATCGCCTGCAAAGCGCCCACGGCCGACTGGCTCTTGCCCACCAGGTCGGCCAGCACGCCTTCGTCGTCGCTCAGGTTCTGCGAGGCCTGGGCCTGCATCTGCATGGTGGTCTGCAGGCCATTGAGCGTGTTCTTCCAGCGCTCCTGCGCGTCGCGGTACATCTGATTGCCGCTCACCGTGGCAGCGTATTGCTCCGGATACAGGCGCCGGAACTCCCGATCCAGATTCGTCACGTCATAGGCCAGGCCCCTGGCCTGAGCGATCAGCCGCTGGGTGGTCGCCAGATTGGTGCGCAACTGGCCCACCACACTGGACGGCAAGCTCGTCAGATTGCGCGCCTGGTTGATGAGCATCTGCGCCTCGTTCTGGAGCTGCTTGATCTGGTTGTTGATCTGCTCCAGCGTGCGGATCGCGGTCAGCGTGTTCTGCACGAGGTTCGTGGGGTCGATCACGACCCACTGCGCCTGCACGGCGGTAGCGGTGCAAAGCATGGCCGCGACGGCGGCGGCGACAAGACGCTTTTTCATGATGGGTTCTCCTGGAGGTGGGTGGACGGGAACGAGGACAGCAGGTCGGCGGCCCAATGCAGGCCGCGATGGCGCAGCCAGGTGGCTGCGAAGGGAGAGGCATCGGAATGCGAGGCGGCAAGCACCGCGTCGATGTCGCGCTGGTCTTGCGGCGTGGACGCACCCGCGAAGGCCAAGGTCGCGGCGCCCAGGTCGAGATCGAACAGCCGATTGCCGAGGCGCGATTGGTAGTAGTAGTCGCGCTTGGGCTGCGCGGTGGCGACGATCTCGATCTGCCGGCTGTTGAGGCCGAAGCCCTCGTAGATCGTTCGAATCTGCGGCTCGGTCGCCTGCGGGTTCGGCAGGAAGATGCGGCTTGCGCAGCTCTCGATGATGGCCGGCGCGATGCTCGAATCCTTGATGTCCGCCAGGCTCTGCGTGGCGAAGATGACGCTGACGTTCTTCTTGCGCAGGGTCTTCAACCACTGGCGGATGCGTGCCGCGAACACCGGGTCATCGAGGAACAACCACGCCTCATCGAGGATCAGCAGCGTCGGCGCACCGTCGAAGCGTTCATCGAAGCGCGCAAAGAGGTAATGGAGCACGGCCATGACAGCGGCCTTGCTGTGCATCAGTTCCTCCATCTCGAAGCACTGCACGGAACCAGCTCCCAGGCGATCCGAATCCGCATCCAGCAGCTTGCCGTGTGCGCCACCGAGCACATAGGGCGCGAGCACCTGCCGAAGTGCGTTCGATTGCAGCAGGACGGAAAGCCCCGTCATCGTGCGCTGCTCCACGGGCGCGCCGGCGAGACTGCCGAGCGCCGACCAGATGGCCACCTTCTCATCGGGGCCGACGGCCACACCCTCATGCCGCAGGCGTCCTTCGATCCATTCGGCCGCCCAGGTGCGGTAGCCCTCACGATCGATGCGGGCGAGCGGCTGGAAGGCGATGTCGCCATCCATCCCAAGGTCGTAGTGCTCGCCGCCCAGGCCCAGGATGGTGGCGCGCATCGAGCGCCCCATGTCAAAGACGAAGATGCGCGAGCCACGGTAGCGGCGGAACTGCATCGCCAGTGTGGCGAGCAGCACCGACTTGCCCATGCCGGTCGGGCCGGCTACCAAGGTGTGCCCCACGTCACCGATGTGGGTGACCAGCCGGAACGGCGTCGCGCCCTCCGTGCGGGTCACGATCAGCGGTGGGCCGTCGAGGTGGGCATTGCGCTCGGGGCCAGCCCATACGGCGGACACCGGCATGAGGTGCGCCAGGTTCAACGTGGAGACGATGGGCTGGCGGACGTTGGCGTAGGCATGGCCCGGAATGGACGACAACCACGCATCCACGGCGTTGAGCGTTTCGGGGATGGTGACGAAGCCACGCCCCTGGATGACGCGCTCCACCATGCGCAGCTTCTCGTCGGCCACGGCGGCATCCGCGTCCATGACGGTGACGGTTGCTGTCAGGTAGCCAAAGGCGACTTGATCGCTGCCCAGTTCCTGCAAGGCCGCATCGGCGTCGGCGGATTTGTTGCTGGCATCGGTATCGACCAGCGGGCTTTCCTGCTGAAAGATGGTTTCGCGCAGCAAGGCGATGACGTTCTTGCGCTTGGCGAACCACTGGCGGCGCAGGCGGGCAAGTTCTTTTTCCGCATCGGCTTTGTCAAGGCAGAGAAAGCGCGTACTCCAGCGGTACGCAAAGCCGAGGCGGTTGAGGTCGTCCAGCATCCCTGGCCAGGTGGAGGTCGGAAATCCCCGTACCGTCGCCACGCGCAGATGCTGGTCGCCCAGCATCGGTGCCAGGCCACCGATCAGCGGCGCGTCGGCCAGCAGTGCATCGAGGTGGAATGGCACCTCGGGCACGTCCACGCGGTAGCGTCGCGTTGACACGGTGGCATGCAGGTAAGTCAGCGTCTGGCTGTCGTCGAGCCAGGCGATCTCCGGCATCACGCCATCGAGCAGGTCAAAGATGCGATCCGTCTCCGCGACGAAGGCAGTCAGCCGCTCGCGCCAGTCCACGCCTTCGGTCGGACGGTTCTCGTACAGCATTCCGGCCGCACGGGCGCGGGCTTCCTCCGGCGGCAGGTACACCAGCGTCAGGTGATAGCCGCTCTCGAAGTGGTTGCCCGAGTCCTCAAAGGCGGCCCGTCGCTCCTCGTCCACCAGCCAC
>NZ_DASWYS010000233.1:0-3347 GCF_036404855.1 Roseateles sp. | reverse complement strand
CGCAATCCCTGATAAATCAACTACTTAGGCTATTTTTCTGGCATTAATTCCAGTGGCACACCTCTTGCGGAACACAGCGGGCAGGCGCATCAGCAGATGCCCGAGAAAAACATGCAACAGGAGACAACCATGGATACGACGGGTGACCTCGACCCTATCGAAACCGGTGAATGGATGGACGCGCTGGGCGCGGTCCAGCAGCACCGCGGCGGCGACCGCAGCAATTACCTGATCAACCGGCTGGTGGACCAGGGCCGGCGCGACGGTGTATACGTGCCGCGCTCCCTGACCACGGCGTACCGCAACACCATCCCGCCCGAACGCGAGGACAAAAGCCCCGGCGACCGTGCCATCGAGCACCGCCTGCGCTCCATCATCCGCTGGAACGCGATGGCGATCATCCTGCGGGCCAACAAGGACTCCAGCGAGCTCGGCGGCCACATCGCCAGCTTCCAGTCGGCAGCCACGCTGTACGACATCGGCTTTGGCCATTTCTGGCATGCGCCCACCGAGACCCATGGTGGGGATTTGCTGTTCATCCAGGGCCACAGCTCCCCCGGCATCTACGCACGCGCCTTCCTCGAAGGTCGGCTTACCGAGCAGCAACTGTTGGGCTACCGGCAGGAAACCGAAGGCAAGGGCATTCCCTCCTACCCGCACCCGTGGCTCATGCCCGACTTCTGGCAATTCCCCACCGTCTCGATGGGCCTGGGCCCGCTGATGGCCATCTACCAGGCGCGTTTCCTGAAGTACCTGCACGGCCGTGGCCTGGCCGACACGGCGCCGCGCAAGGTCTGGGCCTTCATGGGCGATGGCGAGATGGACGAGCCCGAATCGCTGGGCGCCATCTCGCTGGCCGGCCGCGAGAGCCTGGACAACCTGGTCTTCGTCATCAACTGCAACCTGCAGCGCCTGGACGGCCCGGTGCGCGGCAACGGCAAGATCATCCAGGAGCTTGAATCGGTGTTCCGGGGTGCTGGCTGGAATGTCATCAAGGTCGTGTGGGGCAGCGGCTGGGACGCCTTGCTCGCCAAGGACAAGAGCGGCAAGCTGCTGCAGCGCATGGAAGAGTGCGTGGACGGCGAATACCAGGACTTCAAGAGCAAGAGCGGCGCCTATGTGCGCGAGCACTTCTTCGGCAAATACGACGAAACCCGCGCGCTGGTCGCCGACATGAGCGACGACGAGATCTGGGGCCTTACCCGTGGCGGGCACGACCCCGAGAAGGTCTTTGCCGCCTACGCCGCCGCCGTGAAACACACCGGCCAGCCCACGCTGATCCTGCCCAAGACCGTGAAGGGCTACGGCATGGGCGAATCCGGCGAAGGCCAGATGATCGCCCACCAGGCCAAGAAGATGACGCAGGACGCGCTGCGCGGCTTCCGCGACCGCTTCCAGATCCCGGTGTCCGACGAAGACCTGCCCAAGATTCCCTTCATCAAGCTGCCGGAAGACAGCCCCGAGATGCAGTACCTGCGCGCGCGCCGTGCCGCACTGGGTGGCTATCTGCCGCAGCGCCGCCGCAAATCCACTGCGCTGGAGATTCCGCCACTGGCCAGCTTCGAGCGCCTGCTGAAGGACACCGGCGAGCGCGAGATCTCGACCACCATGGCCTTTGTGCAAATGCTCGGCACGCTGGTGCGCGACAAGAACATCGGCAAACACGTGGTGCCCATCGTGCCCGACGAGTCGCGCACCTTCGGCATGGAAGGCATGTTCCGCCAGCTCGGTATCTGGTCCTCGCTGGGCCAGCTGTACAAGCCGCAGGATGCCGACCAGCTGATGTACTACCGCGAGTCCAAGGACGGCCAGGTGCTGCAGGAAGGCATCAACGAAGGCGGCGCCATGTCCAGCTGGATCGTGGCGGCCACCTCGTACAGCACGAACAACGTGCCGATGATTCCGTTCTATATTTACTACTCGATGTTCGGGCTGCAGCGCGTGGGCGACCTGGCCTGGCTGGCCGGCGACATCCGCGCCCGCGGTTTCCTGCTGGGCGGCACGGCCGGGCGCACCACACTCAACGGCGAAGGCCTGCAGCACGAAGACGGCCACAGCCACATCCTGGCCGGCACCATCCCCAACTGCATCAGCTACGACCCGACCTTCGCCTACGAGGTGGTGGCCATCGTGCGCGACGGCATGCGCCGCATGTACGCCGAGCAGGAGGACGTGTACTACTACATCACCCTGATGAACGAGAACTACCCGCACCCCGGCATGCCCGAGGGCAGCGAGGCGGGCATTCTGAAGGGCCTGTACCAGCTCAGCGACGGTGGCAAGACGGCCAAGAAGGGCCACCGCGTGCAGCTCATGGGCAGCGGCACCATCCTGCGCGAGGTGATGTTCGCGGCCGAGCTGCCGAAGAGCGACTTCGGCATTGCCGCCGACGTGTGGAGCGCCACCAGCTACAACGAGCTGCGCCGCGACGGCATGGAGGCTGAGCGCTGGAGCCGGCTGCACCCCACCGAGCCGGCGCGCAAGAGCCATGTCGAGCAGTGCCTGGCCGGCCACGACGGCCCCGTCATTGCGGCCACCGACTACATGCGCAACTACGCCGACCAGGTGCGCGAGTACGTGCAGGCCGCCGGCCGGCGCTACACGGTGCTGGGCACCGACGGCTTTGGCCGCAGCGACTACCGCAAGAAGCTGCGCCGCTTCTTCGAGGTGGACCGCTGGCACGTGGCCGTGGCCGCGCTCAAGGCGCTCGCCGATGACGGCGTGATCAAGCACAGCGTGGTGGCCGAGGCCATTGCGAAGTACGGGCTCGATGCCGAGCGCGCAGCCCCCTGGACGGTGTGAGGCACAACATGAGCAACACAATCAACATCACGGTTCCCGACATCGGTGACTTCAAGGACGTGCCCGTCATCGAGATCTTCGTGAAGGTCGGTGACACGGTGAAGGCCGAGGACCCGCTGGTCTCGCTCGAATCGGACAAGGCCACGATGGACGTGCCTGCGCCGCGCGGTGGCGTGGTGGAGTCCATCGCTGTGCAGCTGGGCGACAAGGTCAGCGAAGGCAGCGTCATCATGGCGTTCAAGGCCGAGGGTGGTGCTGCGGCTGCCGCACCGGCCGAAGCCGCCAAACCCAGCGTGAGCGCCGCGCCGTCGGCCATCAGCGCGCCGGCCGGCGTGGCCGAGGTGCGCGTACCCGACATCGGCGACTTCAAGGACGTACCCGTCATCGAGATCTTCGTGAAGGTCGGCGACACGGTGAAGGCCGAGGACCCGCTGGTCTCGCTTGAGTCGGACAAAGCCACGATGGACGTGCCCGCCCCCCTGTCGGGCGTGGTGAAGGCCATCTCCATCCAGATCGGCGACAAGGTCAGTGAAGGCGCGGTGATC
>NZ_DASWYS010000232.1:0-16740 GCF_036404855.1 Roseateles sp. | reverse complement strand
GTGCCTGAAGGACATCCAGACCGGCGAGTACGCCAAGAGCTTCATCCTCGAGAACAAGGCCGGCGCGCCGACGCTGATCAGCCGCCGCCGCCTGACGGCCGAGCATCCCATCGAGCAAGTCGGCGAGAAGCTGCGCGAGATGATGCCCTGGATCAAGGCCAACAAGCTGGTCGACAAGGCCAAGAACTGACAGGCGCGAGCCGTCTTTCCGAGGCCGGTGCCGCGAGGTGCCGGCCTTTTTACTTGCGCGCTCAACATGAGCGCACGCTTGCGGGTGCCAGTCCCGGGTGAGAGGGGCTCAGCCAAAATGGCTGCCCCCAATACCGATGGTTCAGGCGTCAACGCGGATGAACTGCATGCGCCAGTTCGTTTCCCAACTGCCGCCGCCGTCGGCGGAGAAGGCCTGCTCCCAGCGCGGGTCGCCGTCCGGGCCGATACGCCAGGTGAAGCGGACGCGGATGGGGCGGCCCTCGAAGTGGTCGTCCGAATAGAACAGGCCGACGCCGTTCTGGAAGCTGCCCTTCACCGGCGCATCCAGCGCATGCGGTGCACGGCCATCCAGCCACCAGATGGCCCAGGTGCCGGTGGCGGCGTCGAAGGAGCGCATCGCAACGGCGCGGTACGGGCCGCTGGGCAGATGCAGCAGGTTGTCCTCCAGATTGCCCCAGCCGCCGAGGATCTTGCGGGTCGAGGTGAGGCCCTCAAAGCGAGTCCAGGTCGTGCTGCTCGCGAGGCGCGCGTCGAGCCTCTCGTGCAGTACGCGCCAGTCGCCGATGATGAAGTCGAAGTCCGCCGGTGCGGCCGTGTCCGGGTTCTGTGGCATGGCGTATCCCTCAGGCTTGGTGGTTGGCGCGCAGGTGTTCGACCGCCTCGGCGGGCAGCCACAGCAGCGTATTCAGATAGGTGTCCAGGCAGTCGACGAGTGCCTGCCGCGGCCCCTCGCGCCAGGTCGCCGAGCCGTAGAACGCGTCTTGCTGGGTGACCAACTGCTCGCGGCTGTCGAAGGCGCGGATCAGGTAGAAACTCTCATGCTCATGGTCCGATCGGCCGAAGGCGACAACATCCATGCCGCTGGCACGCACCAGGGGCAGGGCCGTGCCCACTGCCGCCGTGAAACGTTCGGCGCAGCCGGGCTTGAGGCGGTAGGTGCGGACTTCGACGAGCTTCACGAGGTGTCTCCTGAGGTTCACGGTGATGCTAGGAGCACCTGCTGCCGGGATGTGTCAGCTATCCTGCTGGCTATGACCCCTGACCCCTCCGAGGACGACGAGCCCAGCGTCGCCGTCCGCCCCCGCCGCAAAGGCATCTACGCGCTGCCCAACGCCATCACGCTGGGCGCGCTCTTCAGCGCCTTCTACGCCATCGTCATGGCCATGAACGGTCGCTTCGAGGTGGCCTGCGTGGCCATCTTTGCCGCCGCCATCCTGGACAGCCTGGACGGCCGCGTCGCGCGTATGACCAACACGCAATCCGCCTTCGGCGAGCAGATGGACAGCCTGTCCGACATGGTCGCCTTCGGCGCCGCGCCGGCCCTTATCGTCTACATGTGGGCGTTGAAGGACATGGGCAAGCCGGGCTGGATCCCGGCCTTTGTCTACATCGCCGGCGCCGCGCTGCGGCTCGCGCGCTTCAACGTCAACATCGGCGTCGTCGACAAGCGTTTCTTCCAGGGTCTGCCCAGTCCGGCGGCGGCGGCGCTGGTCATCGGTTTCATCTGGGCCGTGGTGGATCGGTCCACCTACACCGGCGTGCAGGCGGGTAGCTGGGTGGCCTGGACGGCCTACGGCGTGACACTGTTTGCCGGCCTTTCGATGGTCACGAATGCTCCGTTCTACAGCTTCAAAGTCTTCGACAGAAGGCGCTCCGTGCCCTTCGTCGTGCTGGTCGTGATCATGCTCGGCATCGGCCTCGCTGCACTCGATCCATCGCGCGTTCTCTTCGGTGCCTTCTGCGTTTACGGCCTGTCTGGCTACGCCATCTATGCCTGGCGCAAGGCCAAGGGCAAGCCCGTCAGCGTCATCTCCACGAGCACCGACGAGCCCGATGAGCGCGGCTTGCATCAATAGGCTTTCGTGCTAGATTCCAGTCCCATGAGCTGCACCACGCGAATTAGCCTGCTACTAGCGCTAGAGGAACCACGGGTTCGCTAGTCAGCCGCGCCTATACGCTTGCACCGCACATAAGCTCACACTGACACCAACGGCCCGTATGCAACCGCAGCGGGCCGTTCTCGTTTTCTGATGCTGCAGGTTGCGCCCACCCCACCGGATGGACTCACCATGATGTTGAAGCAACCGCAGCTCAAGTACCGCCCCTTCGCCCCTGTCGCATTGCCGGACCGCACCTGGCCCGACGCCGTGCTGACCCGTGCGCCGATCTGGCTGAGCACCGACCTGCGCGACGGCAACCAGGCGCTGATTGAGCCCATGGACATCGCGCGCAAGCTGCGCATGTTCCAGCAGCTCGTGAAGATCGGCTTCAAGGAGATCGAGGTCGGCTTCCCTTCGGCGTCGCAGACCGAGTTCGACTTCATCCGCCTGCTGATCGACGGTGGCCACATCCCCGATGACGTGACCATCCAGGTGCTGACGCAGGCACGGTCCCACCTCATCGAGCGCACCTTCGAGTCGCTGGACGGCGCCAAGCGCGTCATCGTCCATATCTACAACGCGGTCGCGCCCATCATGCGCCGCGTCGTGCTGGGCACAGATGAGGACGGCATCGTGGAACTCGCGGCCTCGCACGCCCGCCAGATCAAGGAACTGGCCGCGGTGCGCCCGGGCACGGACTGGCGCTTCGAGTACTCGCCCGAGATGTTCTCCGGCACCGAGCTGGCCTTCAGCAAGCGCGTCGTCGATGCGGTGACCGCCGTGTGGGCCCCGACGTCCGAGCGCAAGTGCATCATCAACCTGCCATCCACCGTCGAGCACAGCACGCCCAACATCTTTGCCGACATGATCGAGTGGATGCACCGCAACCTGGCGCGCCGCGACTGCATCGTGCTGTCGGTCCACCCGCACAACGACCGCGGCACGGGCACGGCCGCCGGCGAGCTTGCACTGATGGCGGGCGCCGACCGCGTCGAGGGCTGCCTGTTTGGCAATGGTGAGCGCACCGGCAACGTGGACCTGGTCAACATCGCGCTGAACCTCTATACCCAGGGCGTGGACCCGCAGTTGGACTTCTCCGACATCGACGAGGTGCGCCGCTGCGTCGAGCACTGCACGCAGATCGCGGTCCACCCGCGCCACCCCTACGTGGGCGACCTGGTCTACACGTCTTTCTCAGGCTCGCATCAGGACGCGATCAAGAAGGCCTTCGCGGCGCGCCAGGAGGGCGACCTCTGGGACATGCCCTATCTCCCCGTCGATCCCAAGGACCTGGGCCGCAGCTACGACGCCGTGATCCGTGTGAACAGTCAGTCCGGCAAGGGCGGCATCGCCTATCTGCTCGAAGCCGAGTACGGCCTGGAGCTGCCGCGCCGCCTGCAGATCGAGTTCAGCCAGGTCGTGCAGCGCGTCATGGATGACGCGGGCAAGGAGCTGACGGCCGCGGACCTCCACGCCATTTTCGAGCGTGAATACGGCATCGGCAACGCTGGCGCCTCCGTCGTGCAGCCGCAGATGACCGAGGTGGCGGGGGGCGCGATGCGGCTGTCCGCCGAGGTCGTGCTGGGGGGCTGGATGGGACATGTGCAGGGTGAGGGCAATGGCCCGATCGACGCCTTCGTCAACGCACTCTCGGCCCGCCTCGGTCAGGAGGTGAGAGTGCTGGACTACCACGAGCACGCCATCGGCAGCGGTGCCGACGCGCGCGCCGTGGCTTACCTGGAACTGCGGGTCGGCGACGTGACCCGGCATGGCGTGGGCATTGATGGCAGCATCGTGCGAGCATCCATGCAGGCCATCCTGTCCGGCCTGTCGCGCGCACCGGTGTCGGTGCCGCAAACCCGAGAGGAGAACGTGCGATGACCGACAAGCTCATCATCTTCGACACCACGCTGCGCGATGGCGAGCAATCGCCCGGCGCTTCGATGACGCGCGAGGAGAAGCTGCGCATCGCCCGCCAGCTCGAGCGCATGAAGGTTGACATCATTGAGGCCGGCTTCGCGGCCTCCAGCAATGGCGACTTCGAGGCCGTCAAGGCCATCGCCGCGGCGGTCCGGGACAGCACCGTGTGCTCGCTGGCCCGCGCCAATGATCGCGACATCTCGCGCGCAGCCGAGGCCCTGGCGCCGGCGCAGCAGGCCCGCATCCACACCTTCATCGCGACCAGCGAACTCCACATGGAGAAGAAGCTGCGCATGACCCGCGAGCAGGTGCTGGAGCAGGCCACGCTTGCCGTGCGCTTCGCGCGCAACCTGTGCGGCGACATCGAGTTCTCGCCCGAGGACGGCTACCGCTCCGACATCGACTTCCTGGCTCGCGTCTGCGAGTCCGTCATCAAGGAAGGTGCCGGCACCATCAACATCCCCGACACGGTGGGCTACGGCATTCCCGAGCTGTACGGGGACTTCATCCGTCGACTGCGCGAGAAGGTGCCGAACTCGGACCAGGCGATCTGGAGCGTGCACTGCCACAACGACCTGGGCATGGCGGTCGCCAACTCTCTGGCCGGCGTGAAGATCGGTGGCGCGCGGCAGATCGAATGCACCATCAACGGCCTGGGCGAGCGAGCGGGCAACTGTTCACTCGAGGAAGTCGTCATGGCCGTCAAGACGCGACGGGACTACTTCGGGTTGGATGTCGGCATCGAGACGTCGCAGATCGTGCCGGCCTCCAAGTTGGTCTCGCAGACGACCGGCTTTGTCGTGCAGCCCAACAAAGCCGTGGTCGGTGCCAACGCGTTCGCGCATGCGTCCGGCATCCACCAGGATGGCGTGCTGAAGGCGCGCGACACCTACGAGATCATGCGTGCCGAGGACGTGGGTTGGGCCGCCAACAAGATCGTGCTGGGCAAGCTCTCGGGCCGCAACGCCTTCAAGCAGCGGCTGCAGGAGCTGGGCATCCAGCTGGAAAGCGAGGCCGAGGTCAACGCGGCGTTCCAGCGCTTCAAGGACCTGGCCGACCGAAAGAACGAGATCTTCGACGAGGACATCGTCGCCCTTGTCATGGACGAGTCCGTCGTCAACGATGCCGAGCACTACCGGTTGCTGTCGCTGTCCCAGCGTTCTGAGACCGGGGAGCGCCCGCACGCCGCGATCATCTTCGCCGTCGGCCACCAGGAGCACCGTGCGGAGAGCGACGGCAACGGTCCGGTGGACGCCACGCTGCGCGCCATCGAGTCCGTCGTCGAGTCGGGCGCGGAAATGGTGCTGTATTCGGTCAACGCCATCACCGGCGGCAGCACCGAATCGCAGGGCGAGGTGACCGTGCGGTTGCAGCACGCCGGGCGCGTGGTCAACGGCGTCGGGGCCGACCCGGACATCGTGGTGGCGTCCGCCAAGGCCTATCTCAGCGCGTTGAACAAGCTGCAGAGCAAGACGGAGCGGGTGGCGGCCCAGGGATAGTGGCGCGACGCCTGGCGGGACACGCGCCGCTGGCCGTGTGGGGCGCTCGGTTGTCGACGACGCTCGGTCGTGGTCGCGGCTGCTGAGGCCCCTTGCGGGGGGGGCGCTCGCGGCCCGCCTCGGGAGCGATTCCGCCGCGTATTTGCCCATCCGGGGCGGCAACGCCTCCGGCCTGCTGGGGCGGAGCCTGCGCCGGGCAGGTGGCCCCACAAGGCCTGGGCCAGGGGCCCTGTAACGGCTGTGACCTCGATCACGGCGCTCACAAACGTTTTCGTGCTGATGAGAAATTTGGCGCGGAAAGCCCCCGCTGCTCCTGCGTCGGAGCCATCGAGGCGAACGCAGAATCGCTGCCTATGGCACCCTGCGGGCAGTGGGCGGGGCTGCTGAGCGGCAATCTGGGGCATTCGGGGCCGACCCGATACCCAGGCCGTGTCAGCCAAGGCCTACTTGCGAGCGTTTGGATCCCGCTGCGAAGCGATAGAGCCGGTGGCAGGCCTGAAGTGAGTGGCCCGAAATGACGGGACAGGAATTCACTTGAGGAATCTCACTTAAGTTCTTATCTTGTCAGTATTTTTGGCATCATTTACACTGCCGTCCAGCCGTTGGGGACCCCGTTGAAGACTTTTGCCGCCGCCTTTCTGAGCCTCGCCCTGTTGTCCATGGGGGCCGCCGAGGCCGCCTCCACGGTCACCAAATCGAAGACCAAGGCCACACCGACGCAGACCCGCAAGGTCAAGTCCGTCGTCGTGCGCAAGGCCGCCCCGGTCATCCCGGCGGTGCAGACCTTTGGCCAAGTGGCCGGTTTGCACGACGTGGACGATCCGCTGTCGCTGAAGTCCAGCGTCGCGTACGTGCTGGATCAGGACACCAACGAGGTGCTGTTCTCCAAGAACCCGCAGGCCGTGCTGCCCATCGCGTCCATCACCAAGCTGATGACGGCGCTGGTGGTGGTGGAGGCGGGCCTGTCGCTGGACGAGAAGATCACGGTCACCTCTGACGACATCGACACCGAGAAGAACACCCGTTCGCGCCTGGCCGTCGGCACGACGCTGACGCGCGGCGACATGCTGCATCTGGCATTGATGGCCAGCGAGAACCGCGCAGCGCATGCGCTGGGCCGCAACTATCCGGGCGGGCTGGAGGCTTTCGTGGCGGCGATGAACGCCAAGGCCCACAGCCTCGGCATGGTCGACACGCACTACGTCGAGCCCACGGGTCTGTCCAGTCGCAACCAGAGCAGCGCGGCCGACCTGGCCAAGCTCGTCAACACGACCAGCCAGGTGACGCTGCTGCGCGACCTGTCCACTTCGCGCGAGGCCCGCGTGGCCCTGGGCAAGCGCCTGGTGCAGTTCCGCTCCACCAACGGCCTGCTGTCCAACCCGCTGTGGGATATCGGCCTGCAGAAGACCGGCTTCATCAATGAGGCCGGCAAGTGCCTGGTCATGCAGGCCAGCATGGCCGGTCGCAAGCTCATCATGGTGTTCCTGGATTCCAGCGGCAAGGCGTCGCGGATCGCCGACGCCGAGCGCATGCGCAAGTGGCTGGCCAGCCAGGGTGACAACGCGACGGTGTCTTCCAAGCTCTGAGCGGGCTGAGCCTGAACGAAAAACGCGGCGCCTCGGCGCCGCGTTTGTTTTCAAAGGGGCGCGCAGCCCGGAGGTCAGGCCCGGTGGCCCAGCGCGGCCGAGATCTGCGCCGCGGTCTCCTTCAGCCGCACGACCCAGCTTTCCTCCAGCCGGTCGGCGGGCGCCGAGATGGACAGCCCGGCCACCAGCTTGTCTTGGTCGTCGTAGATGCCGGCGGCCATGCAGCGCACGCCCAGCTCCAGTTCCTCGTCGTCGCGGGCGATGCCTCGCTGGCGCACCATGGCCAGCTCGCGCTCCAGCGCGCCGATGTCGGTGAGGCTGTTGCGTGTGTGGCCCGACAGGCCGGTGCGCGTTGCATAGGCCCGCACGCGCGGGCTGTCGTCGCCCGCTAGGAAGAGCTTGCCTACCGACGTGAGGTGCAGCGGTGCGCGGCCTCCGACGGCGCGCACGACCTGCATGCCTGAGCGCTCGGAGTAGGTGCGCTCGATGTAGACGATCTCGTCGCCCTGGCGTACCGACAGATTGACCGGCTGGTGGGTGAACTTGTGCAGTTCGCGCATCGCCGGCAGCGCCGCGTCGCGCACGTCCAGCCGCGCCTTGACGAGGTTGCCCAGCTCCAGCATGCGCATGCCGAGCCGATAGCTGCCCGCTTCCGGCCGGTCGACGAAGCGGCCCAGGGTCAGGTCATTGAGAATGCGGTGGGCCGTGGAGGGGTGCAGGCCGGTGGCCTCGGACAGGGCCTTCAGCGAGACAGGGTCCTGGTGGCCGGCCAGCACGTCCAGCAGCGCGAACATGCGCTCCAGTACCTGGATGGCCGGGGTTTGCCGGGCCTCTTTGGATTTCATGGCGTCATTGTGGGGGAGATTGCGGGTGTTTTGTATGGCGAAAGCGTGCTTCAGCAGATGGCAAGTCCTGGTGGGGCTGCTGCTGGCCTGCGTAGGAGCGGTCCAGGCGGCTGAACCGGCACCTCCTGCGGCGAGTGGTCTGACGGAGGCGCGCTGGCTGCGCGCGCCGCGGCTGTACGGGCGCATCACGGCCAATGAGCTGGGCCTGGTCATCAACACGGCCGACCCCTATTCGGTCACCATCGGCGAGTACTACGCCAAGCGGCGCGGCATTCCGGCCGAGCAGATCCTGCGCGTCCAGTTGCCCATGAGGGCCAGCCTCACGCCGGAGGAGTTCGCGGTGCTGGACCAGACGCTGCGCAGTCACATGCCCGAGAACGTCAACGGCCTGGCGCTGGCCTGGGTGCAGCCTTATGCCGTCGGCTGCAATTCGCTGACCAGTGCGCTGGGGCTGGGCCTGCAGCCCGATCTCTGCGCCAACACCTGTGCTGCCACGCGCACCAGTCCCTACACGAGCTATTTCGGCGCCCGACCCTGGCTGGTCATTGGGCTGCGACCGACGATGCAACTGGCCGCCCGCTCGGTACCAGCGGCCATGGCGATGATCGAACGCGGCATCGCCGCCGATCACCGGCTGGCCGACGTGGTGCCCGAGGCGGCCGTGGCCTATCTCGCGGCCACGCCCGATGCCGCGCGCAACGTCCGCGAGCGCCTGTTCCCGCCGGCCGGCCCGGTACCCGGTGCACCCGGCTTCGAGGTCGTGCGCGTGAAGAGCGACGCGCTGCCCCCCATGCGCCGCACCCTGATCTACCAGACCGGCCTGGCCCGGGTGCCCGCGCCGCTGGGCGGCGAGTGGCTGCCCGGCGCGCTGGCCGACCACCTGACCTCGTTTGGGGGCCAGCTCGACCGGCCCGTGGGCGAAGGCCAGATGAACATCCTCGACTGGATCGATGCCGGCGCAACGGCCAGCTACGGGACCGTCAGCGAGCCCTGCAATCACCTGCAGAAGTTCCCGCATCCGCAGCGACTGCTCCAGGCCTATGCGCAGGGTGTCAGTGCGCTGGAGGCCTATTGGCACAGCGTGGCCTGGCCGGCTCAGGGGGTCTTCGTGGGCGAGCCGCTGGCGGCGCCCTTCGCACCGGTGCCCATGCCCTGAGCGGCCGCGAGGCCGGCGCGCACGGCGCCCTCGAGCGTGGCGGGATAGGGGCCCTGGACGTAGTCACCCGCCGCGAACAGGCCTGGGGCGATCCGGGCGGGCGGCCGCGCCAGACCCGGCGTGCAGGCAAAGGTCGCGCGCTTCTCGGCCAGCAGCCTGTCGACGGTGGGGGGCGTGGTCCAGGCGAGTTCGCGTCGGGCCTGGGCCAGTACGGCTTCGGCACAGCCGCCGCGCTCGACCCAGGGCGCCGCGCCGCTGACGACGAAGGCGAAGCGGCCCGGCGCGCCGCCGAGCTGACCCTGGTCGAAGACGAACTGGGCCGGTGCGTCTGGCCCGTCGCGCAGCGCCAGCATCGGCGTGGGCAGGCGGCTGCCCGGACTGTTCAGGTAGACGGTGATGATGGGCTCGAAATCCAGCGCACCGGCCGCCGCCGACCAGTCCGGCGCGAGGTCCGCGGTCAGCCTGGCGGCCTCGACGCTGGTGCACGCGAGCACGACGCCGTCAAAGGTCTCGCCGTCGACGCGCCAGCTCGGCGCGATCTCTCGCACCCGGCAGCCCAGGCGCAGCCGCGGCCCCAGCCACGCGGCGGCCGGCCCCGCCAGCAACTCGGACAGCGGCTGTCGCGGCAGCAGCAGGTCCGCGCTGCCGGCGCCGCCGAAGAGGGCGTCCTTGAGCACGCGCAGGAAGACTTGGGCGCTGGCCTCGGCCGCGGGCGTGTTCAGCGCAGCAATGCAGAGCGGCTCAACGAGGTCGCGCTTCACGGCCGCAGCCAGGCCGACGCACAGCTCGGCGACGCTGAGGCCCGGCGCGCAGCGAAAACCGCGTGCCAGCCAGCCTGTGGCGGCACTCAACAGCCCCAGTCGGGCCGACAGTGGCCAACCGCGGTGGGAGAGTACGCCGCGCGTGAAGCTGATCAGCGGCGGCCCGGGCGGCAGTCGCAGGCCGGGCTCGCCGGGATAGGGCAGGGCGAGCGGCAGCCGCGCCAGCGCCTGCTCGGGGGCGATGCCGAGGCGGCGCATCAGTGCCAGGCTGTCGCGGTAGGCGCCGATGAGGATGTGCTGGCCGTTGTCGTAGGGCCAGGCAGCATCCTGGCCCGCCACGCTGCGCGCGCGGCCGCCGAGCTGCGGGGCCATCTCGAAGACGGTGATGTCGTGGCCGGCGTCGGCCAGCGCGACCGCGGCCGCAATGCCGGCCCAGCCACCGCCGATGACGGCTGTCCTCACGACCGAGCGAATCCCATGGAGCCGGCTTGGCCGGGCCATCGGGCGCGCGTGCGTGGCTGCTTGGCCGGTTGGAGGTGGGTCATCTCTTCCAATTGGTCTTCATCGCGATCCAGAGCTTTCGCAGCGGCGTCAGCGAGATGCGCTGGTGCAGTACCTGGAAGTTCTCGCGCTCGATCTCGACGAGCAGGGCGCGGTAGATGTTGGCCATCATCAGGCCGGGCTTCTGGGTGCTGCGGTCGGCCTGGGGCAGCAGCGCGAGGGCCTCGTCGTAGAGCTGGTGCGCGCGCGCGGCCTGGAACTTCATCAGTGCGGTAAAGCGATCGCTGTAGCCCCAGGGCTTGCTGCGCAGCAGGATCTCGTTGGCCTTGACGCCGAACTGCTGCAGCTCGTTCACGGGCAGGTAGATGCGGCCGCGCCGGGCGTCGTCGCCGACGTCGCGGATGATGTTGGTCAGCTGCATGGCCAGGCCCAGCTTGTGGGCGTACTCGATGGTCTGCGGCTGGGTGCGGCCGAAGATGCCGCTGGCCACCTCGCCGACAACGCCTGCCACCAGGTGGCAGTAGCGTGCCAGGCCGGGAAAGTCCAGGTAGCGCGTCTGCTGCAGGTCCATCTCGCAGCCTTCGATGACGGCATTCAGGTGGTCGATGCGGATGTCGAAGGCCTGCACATGGGGCATCAACGCTTTCATGACCGGGTGGCTGGGCTGGCCGGCAAAGGCGCCGGCCACTTCCTTGCGCCACCAGGCCAGCTTGGTCGCGGCGACGCCGGCGTCTTGGGTCTCGTCGACGACGTCGTCCACCTCGCGGCAAAAGGCGTAGAAGGCCGTGATCGCCGCGCGCCGGTGTGGCGGCAGGAACAGGAAGGCGTAATAGAAGCTCGAACCGCTCGCGGCGGCCTTGTCCTGGACGTATTGCTCTGGGCTCATGATGCGGCCCGCATTGTCAGGGCGCGCCAGGTCAGGCGAGGGAGGTCCCAAACCCTGAGTGCGGGGCGATGGAGCAAGCTGTCGTGATTCCGTGCGGCGATCTTGTCGAGGATGAGCAGGCCGCCCTGGATGACGAAGCGCAGCTCCCAGCCGGCGCGGCCGGGCAGGGCGAGGGCCAAGGGGGCACCTTCCTTCATCAGCCCACGTGCCCAGGCGCAGAGTTCGGTGATCAGCGCACGGGCTGCCGGGCTGTCGCGGCAGGCCAGCACATCGTCGGCGCTGAGGCCGTGGCGGTCCAGGTCCGCCTGCGGCACGTAGAGCCGGCCGTTGGGACCGTCACGGCTGAAGTCCTGCCAGAAGTTGATCAGCTGCAGCGCCGAGCAGATCGCGTCCGAGCGGCGCAGCGAGGTCGGATCATCCACCCCATACAGCCCCAGCAGAAGGCGGCCCACCGGGTTGGCCGAACGGCGGCAGTAGTCCAGCAGGTGCGCGCGGTCCAGATAGCGCGGCGGCGCCAGGTCTTGCTCGAAGGCGTCCAGCAGGTCGTGCAGCAGCGGCGGCTGCAAGCGGTGCATCTCGCGCGCCAGAGGGGCATAGACGTGCAGCCATCGCGAAGAGGGCGACTGGCCGGCCACGGTGGCGGCCAGATCGGCGCGATAGTCGCGCAGCGCCTGGACACGCTCGTCGGTACGGGCGTCGCCCTCGTCGGCCAGGTCGTCGGCCGTGCGCGCGAAGTGATAGATCGAAACGACCGCAGGCCGCAGCGCGGGCGGGCACAGCACGGAAGCAACGGGAAAGTTCTCGTAGTGGTCGACGCTCAAGCTTTTTCTCAAGTTCCGCTTGCAAAGCCCCGGCACAACAGCGAAATTCTGCAAGGTTTGACAGTTGTCACAGGCTCTGAATACATTATTGACCCGCCGGTCATTAAAGTCTCCCGGCCGCTTTACCCCTGCCGAGGTCTGCATGCCCCATCTTTTGCGTCTCGCGTCGCCCCTGCTGCTGGTGACACTGCTCTCGGCATTGCTGTCGGGTTGCGGGAAGCAGCCCGCCGCGCCCGAGCCGGAGCGGGCGGTGCGCACCGAACTCGTCAGCATCGGCACGGCGAGCGCCAGCCACGAGTATGCGGCCGAGGTGAAGCCGCGCATTGAGTCCCGCCTGTCCTTCCGCGTCAGCGGCAAGCTGCTGAGCCGGGCCGTCAACCTGGGTGACACCGTCAAGGCCGGGCAGGTGCTGGCCCGCCTTGACGCGCAGGATCTGAGGCTGGCGCAGGCCGCCGCGGCCGCCGGCGTGGCGGCCGCCCGCACCAACCGCGACCAGGCCGGCGCCGACTACAAGCGCTTCGTCGACCTGCAGCGCCAGGGCTTCATCAGCGCGGCCGAACTGGAACGGCGCGACTCGGCCTTCAAGGCCGCGCAGGCCCAACTGGAACAGGCCAAGGCCCAGGCCGATGTGCAGGGCAATCAGGCCGGCTATGCCCAGCTCGTGGCCGATGGACCGGGCGTGATCACCGGCATCAACGCCGAGCCGGGCCAGGTGCTGGCCGCCGGCACGCCGGTCGTCAGCCTGGCGCTGGACGGCCCGCGCGACATCGTCTTCTCGGTGCCGGAAGACCAGATCGCCCGTGTGAAGGCCGCCGCTGGCCAGCCCGGTGCGTTGAAGGCGCGGCTGTGGGGCGGCGACAAGACCTGGCCGCTGACGCTGCGCGAGGTGGCCGCCGCGGCCGATCCGGTCACGCGCACCTTCCTCATCAAGGCCGATGCCGGCAAGCTGGACGTGCGGCTGGGCCAGTCCGCCACCGTCGTGCTCGACCTGCCGCAAACGGCCGGCGTCATCAAGCTACCACTGGCCGCGGTGCTGCAGCAGGGCGGCAAGACCGCCGTCTGGACGCTGGACGGTGCGTCGATGACGGTCAAGCCCGTGCCGGTGCAAGTGGGCGGCGCCGAAGGCAACCAGGTCATCATCGCCGGCGGGCTGAGTGCCGGCCAAGAGGTCGTCGTCGCCGGCGTGCACGTGCTCAACCCCGGCCAGAAGGTGAAGCGCTACGTGCCGCCACGCACCCCGGGTGAGGCGCCGGTCCCCGCGGTCCCTGCGGCATCGCGCTGAGCCGGGGCCGCGCAATGAACAGCTCCCCGATCACCAAGCAACCCTACGCTGGCGGCTTCAACGTCTCGCGCTGGGCCCTGGAGCATCCGGCCCTGACGCGCTACCTGATGGTGGTGCTGATGCTGATGGGCTTCGCCGCCTACTTCCAGCTGGGCCAGGACGAGGATCCGCCGTTCACCTTCCGCGGCATGGTCATCCAGGCCTACTGGCCGGGTGCCACCGCTCAGCAGATGGCCGACCAGGTCACCGACAAGATCGAGAAGACGCTGCAGGAGGTGAACTACGCAGACAAGATCCGCTCGTCCACCAAGCCCGGCGAATCCATCACCATCTTCCAGCTCAGGGACAACACGCCTCCCAAGGAGGTGGCTGAGATCTGGTACCAGGTGCGCAAGAAGGTCGGCGACATGCGTGCCACGCTGCCGCAGGGGGTGCTGGGCCCGCTGTTCAATGACGAGTTCGGCGACGTCTACGGCTCCATCTACGCGCTTTCCAGTGACGGCTTCAGCCGCGAAGAGCTGCGGGAGCACGCCGACCGCGTGCGCCAGGCGCTGCTGCAGGTCAAGGACGTGGCCAAGGTCGAGATCTTCGGCATCCAGCCGGAGAAGCTCTTTGTCGAGATCTCCCAGAAGCGCCTGGCCCAGCTGGGCCTGGACTTCAGCCAGGTGATCAACCAGGTTGGTGCGCAGAACGCTGTGGAGAGTGCGGGCGTGTTGAACGCGGGCAGCGCCAACTTCCAGATTCGGGTGCAGGGTCAGTTCACGTCGGCCCAGGCACTGGCGGAGGTGCCCATCCGCGCCGTCAACCCGCAGACCGGTGTGGCCAGCCAGCTGCGCCTGGGGGATATCGCCGAGATCAAGCGTGCCTATGTCGACCCGCCCACCACCACGGTGCGCCACCAGGGCAAGGAAGTGCTGGCGATCGGGGTTTCCATGGCCAAGGGCGGCGACATCATCGCGATGGGCAAGGCCCTGACGGTCGCCTTCAAGGCCATAGAGCGCGACCTGCCCGTCGGCATCCATCTCGAACAGATTCAGGACCAGCCGAAGGCCGTCACGACGTCGGTCGGCGAGTTCGTGCACGTGCTGATCGAGGCCGTCATCATCGTGCTGGCGGTCAGCTTCATCTCTCTGGGTCTGCACACGCGGCCGCTGCGCATCGACATCTGGCCCGGCCTGGTCGTCGCCATCACCATCCCGCTGGTGCTGGCCATCACCTTCGTCGCCATGTTCTATTGGGGCGTGGGCCTGCACAAGATCTCGCTGGGCTCGCTGATCATCGCGCTGGGATTGCTGGTGGACGACGCCATCATTGCGGTCGAGATGATGGTGCGCAAGCTCGAAGAGGGCTACGACAAGATGCACGCGGCCACCTACGCCTATGACGTGACGGCGATGCCGATGCTCACGGGCACGCTGATCACGGCGGTGGGCTTCCTGCCCATCGGGCTGGCGAAGTCGATGACAGGCGAGTACACCTTCGCCATCTTTGCCGTGACCGCAGCGGCGCTGGTCATCTCCTGGGTGGCCTCCGTCTATTTCGTGCCCTACCTCGGCGCCCTGTTGCTCAAGGCCAGGCCGGCGACGGAGGGCGAGGTGCACGAGCTCTTCGACACGCCGTTCTACAACCGCTTCCGCAACCTGGTGCGGTGGTGCGTGGAGAACCGCTGGAAGACCATCGGCCTCACGATGCTGGTGTTCGGGCTGGGCGTCGCCGGCATGGGCCGGGTGCAGCAGCAGTTCTTCCCCGACTCCAGCCGCCCCGAAGTGCTGGTGGATCTCTCGCTGCCCGAGGGGTCGACCATCCAGGAGACCGAGGCGCTGGCCAAGCGCTTCGAGGCCCGCATGCTGAAGGAGCCCGGCATCGCCACGGTCACGAGCTGGGTGGGTTCCGGCGTGCCGCGCTTCTACCTGCCGCTGGACACCATCTTCCCGGCGACGAACGTGATGCAGTCGATCCTGCTGCCCAAGGGCCTGGCGGAGCGCGAGGAACTGCGCAAGCGCCTGCCTGCCGTCCTGGCGGAAGAGTTCCCGGAGGCGCGCGGCCGGGTCAAGCTGCTTCCCAACGGGCCGCCGGTGCAGTACCCCGTGCAGTTCCGCGTCACCGGCGCGGACCCGAAGGTCGTGCGCGAGTGGGCCGACAAGGCCAAGGACATCCTGCGCGCCAGTCCCAACATGCGTGGCGTCAACGACAACTGGAACGAGAACGTCAAGACCTTGCGCCTGAACGTGGATCAGGACAAGGCGCGGGCACTCGGCGTCACCAGCCAGAGCCTGGCGCAGTCGGCGCGCACGCTGCTGTCGGGTACCGTCATCGGGCAGTACCGTGAGGCCGACAAACTCATCGACATTGTGCTGCGCCAGCCTGAGGAAGAGCGCAACGTCATCACCGACATCGGCAACGCCTACGTGCCCACCAGCAGCGGTCGCGCCATCCCGCTGACGCAGATCGCCCGCGTGGAGTTCGCCTGGGAGCCTGGCGTGTTGTGGCGCGAAGGTCGCAACTACGCGGTGACGGTGCAGGGCGATGTCGCCGAGGGCCTGCAGGGCGCGACCGTGACCAAGGAGGTTTGGCCCAAGCTCGACGAGCTGCAGAAGCAGATGCCCACGGGCTACGGCATCCAGATCGCCGGTGCCGTGGAGGAGAGCAGCAAGGGCCAGGGCTCCATCGCTGCCGGTGTTCCCGTCATGCTCTTCATCACCTTCACGCTGCTGATGCTGCAGCTGCAGAGCTTCAGTCGCGCGATGCTGGTCTTCCTGACCGGGCCGCTTGGCATCGCGGGCGTGGCGATGGCGCTGCTGCTGCTGAACCGGCCTTTCGGCTTTGTCGCGCTGCTGGGCGTCATTGCACTGATGGGCATGATCATGCGCAACTCGGTCATCCTGATCGACCAGATCGAGCAGGACCGCGCCCGCGGTGTGCCGGACTGGTCGGCCATCGTCGAGTCGGCCGTGCGGCGATTCCGCCCCATCGTGCTGACGGCCGCCGCCGCCGTGCTCGCCATGATCCCGCTGTCGCGCAGCGTGTTCTGGGGGCCGATGGCGGTGGCCATCATGGGCGGGCTCATCGTTGCGACGGTGCTGACGCTGCTGGCACTGCCGGCCATGTACGCGGCGTGGTTCCGCGTGCAGCGGCCCGAGGAGCACACCCGGACGCACAGCCCGCTGCACGACGAAGCCGGCAGCCAGCTCTGACGCTGTTCGTCAGGGTTTTGCCGCCCCGTGCACAAGAGGCGGCGGGCAAAGCGCGGGAGATCGCTACAATCGCCGGTTTGCCGAATCGCCTACGGGGTTGCTGCACCATGCCAAACGGCAGCAAGCAGCAGTCCAAGCAAGACCCGCGCGGGTGGCGAAATTGGTAGACGCACCAGGTTTAGGTCCTGACGCCTTCACG
>NZ_DASWYS010000231.1:0-10425 GCF_036404855.1 Roseateles sp. | reverse complement strand
CTCGGCAGCGCAGGTGTCCACGCGCTTGTAGACCGGGCGCACGTTCAGCGCATGGCGGCGGGCGCGCACTTCGTGCTGGTTGGTGCCCAACAGCTTGGCCAGGCGCTTGTCCGAGAAGCCCTTGGTCTTCAGCAGGCGCAGCTCGGCCTCGGTGATCGACTCCACCGTGCGGCCCTTCAGATCGCCCTCGATCTGCACCAGTTGCTCGATCTGAGCCAGGAACCACGGGTCCACCGCGGTCTCCTCGAAGATCTCGTCCAGCGACATGCCGATGCGGAAGGCATCGGCCAGGAACAGGATGCGCTCGGGGCCGGCCTCGCTGATCTCCTGCTCGATCTCTTCGCGGTCTGTCGAACGCTCGGTCAGGCCGTCGATGCCGGTCTCCAGGCCGCGCAGCGCCTTCTGGAAGGACTCCTGGAAGGTGCGGCCCATGGCCATCACTTCGCCGACGGACTTCATCTGCGTCGTCAGGCGCGAATCGGCCATCGGGAACTTCTCGAAGGCAAAGCGCGGGATCTTGGTGACGACGTAGTCGATGCTGGGCTCGAAGGACGCCGGCGTGGCACCGCCCGTGATGTCGTTCTTCAGCTCGTCGAGCGTGTAGCCGACCGCGAGCTTGGCCGCGACCTTGGCGATGGGGAAGCCCGTGGCCTTGGACGCCAGCGCCGACGACCGCGACACGCGCGGGTTCATCTCGATGACGATCATGCGGCCGTTCTTCGGGTTGATCGAGAACTGCACGTTGGAGCCGCCGGTGTCCACGCCGATCTCGCGCAGCACGGCGAGGGAGGCGTTGCGCAGCAGCTGGTATTCCTTGTCCGACAGCGTCTGGCTGGGCGCCACGGTGATGGAGTCACCGGTGTGGATGCCCATGGGATCCAGGTTCTCGATGGAGCAGACGATGATGCAGTTGTCCGCCTTGTCGCGGACGACTTCCATCTCGTATTCCTTCCAGCCGATCAGGCTCTCCTCGATGAGAAGCTCGTTGGTCGGCGACAGGTCCAGCCCGCGCTTGCAGATCTCTTCGAACTCTTCCGGGTTGTAGGCGATGCCGCCCCCCGTGCCGCCCAGCGTGAAGCTCGGGCGGATGACCATCGGGAAGCCATTGCCGCCGATCTCGGCATGGATGCGCTTTTGCACGCCCCAGGCCTCTTCCAGTGTGTGCGCAATGCCCGACTTGGCCGAGTCCAGGCCGATCTTCGTCATCGCATCCTTGAACTTCAGGCGGTCCTCGGCCTTCTCGATGGCGACTTCGTTGGCGCCGATCATCTCGACGCCGTACTTGGCCAGCACACCGTGCTTGTGCAGGTCCAGCGCGCAGTTCAGCGCCGTTTGGCCACCCATGGTCGGCAGCACCGCGTCCGGACGCTCCTTGGCGATGATCTTTTCGACCACCTGCCACGTGATGGGCTCGATGTAGGTGACGTCCGCCGTGTCCGGGTCCGTCATGATGGTCGCCGGGTTGCTGTTCACCAGGATGACCTTGTAGCCCTCCTCGCGCAGCGCCTTGCAGGCCTGGGCGCCGGAGTAGTCAAACTCGCAGGCCTGGCCGATGATGATCGGGCCGGCGCCGATGATGAGGATGCTCTTGAGGTCTGTACGTTTCGGCATGGCGGTCTGCTTAGAGAGTGGCGGTCGCGAGCTTGGCCCCGAACCCAACGAAAAGTGCGCCGACGCTGGCGTTGGCCGTGCTGGACAGCCGGCGGCGCGCACGGAAGGCGGCGGCCAGGCGGGCGCCGGCAAAGATCAGCGTCGAGAGATAGATGAAGCTGAGCACCTGGATGATGGTGCCCAGGATCAGGAAGGTCAGTGCCGGATGCGGATAGGCCGGATCGACGAACTGGATGAAGAAGGACAGCAGGAAGGCGATGGCCTTGGGGTTCAGCAGACTGACGACCAGGGCCTTGCGGAACGGCTGGCTGGCATCGACGGTGCGCGGCGCGTCGTCGGCCTTGGCGTCGCCGTGCCAGCTGCGCAGCGCACCGCGTAGCAACTGGATGCCGATCCACCCCAGGTAGATCGCACCAACCATCTTCACGACGAAGAAGATCTGCGGGCTGGCCATCAGCAGCGAAGCGCCGCCGGCCGCGGCCGCGGTCATCAACACCGTGTCACCGACGAACACGCCACAGGCCGCGGTGTAACCCGCGCGCACGCCGCGCTGCGCCGCGACGGACAGCACATACAGCGAGTTGGGCCCCGGCAGCAGGATGATGAAGATCGCTGCCGCGAGGTAGGTGCCGAGGTCGGTGATGCCGAACATGGGCTTACGCCTTGGCCATCAGCCCGATGAAGCGGTCGAACAGGTAGGCGATGTCGTGCGGGCCGGGGCTGGCTTCCGGGTGCCCCTGGAAGCTGAAAGCCGGCTTGTCGGTGCGCGCAATGCCCTGCAGCGTGCCGTCGAACAGGCTGACATGCGTGGCGCGCAGGTTGGCCGGCAGCGTCTCGGGGTCGACGGCAAAGCCGTGGTTCTGGCTGGTGATGCCGACGCGGCCGCTGTCCAGGTCCTTCACCGGGTGGTTGGCGCCGTGGTGGCCGAACTTCATCTTGAAGGTCTTGGCGCCACTGGCCAGCGCCAGGATCTGGTGGCCCAGGCAGATGCCGAAGACGGGGATGCCGGATTCGATCAGCTGGGCCGTGGCCTTGATGGCGTAGTCACAGGGTTCCGGGTCGCCGGGGCCGTTGGACAGGAACACGCCGTCCGGCTCGAGGTCGAACACGGCACTGGCAGGCGTCTGCGCCGGCACGATAGTGACCTTGCAGCCGCGCTCGGCCAGCATGCGCAGGATGTTGCTCTTAACGCCGAAGTCATAGGCGACGACGTGGAATTTCGGCGCCGACTGCGTGCCATAGCCACTGCCGAGCTGCCACTCGGTCTGCGTCCAGGTTTCGTTCTGGGTGCGGCTGACGACCTTGGCCAGGTCCAGACCGGCCATCGACGGTGCGGCCTTGGCGGCAGCGACGGCCGTGTCGATATGGGCCTGCGTCAACGCCTCGCCGGCAGGCAGGGCCAGGATGCAGCCGTTCTGTGCACCCTGGGTGCGCAGAACGCGCGTCAGGCGGCGCGTGTCCAGGCCGGCGATGGCCACCGTGCCCTGCTCGCGCAGGTAGGCGTCCAGCGTCTTGCCCGAGCGGAAGTTGGACGCACGGATGGGCAGGTCCTTGATGACCAGTCCGGCAGCGAACACCTTGGACGCTTCCACGTCCTCTTCGCTGACGCCGTAGCTGCCGATGTGCGGATACGTCAGCGTGACGATCTGCTTGCAGTAGCTCGGGTCGGTCAGGATTTCCTGGTAGCCGGTCAGCGCGGTGTTGAACACCACTTCGCCGACGGTCTGGCCGGTGGCACCGATGGACTGGCCTCGGAACACCGTCCCATCCGCCAGAGCCAAGATTGCTTGAGGGGGATGGAGCAGGTCAGTCAGCACAAGGGTCTCCGCAAGTGGGGCGCCTGCCCAGCATCGATCCGTCCTGAGACGGATCAACTTGAAGAAACCAGAGCGGTTTTTTGCCGGGCAGCGTGGGGTTCAGGTAAACCTATCGAGTATAGCCGACAAGGGTTAGTACCGAGCCTTCGTGACCCGGTCGTGCCCCTTCAAAGTGCCGCGATGCCCGCCTTGGCGATCTCGGCGTCCTCGCTGGACTTCACGCCACTGACGCCCACCGCGCCCACGCACTGGCCGTCGACGAGGATGGGCACGCCGCCTTCCAGCATGCCACTCATGCCCGGCACGCTAAGGAAGGACTGGCGGCCGCCGTTGATCATGTCCTCGTAGACCTTGGACTCGCGCCGTCCCAGCGCCGAGGTGTGTGCCTTGGCGGGTGCAAACAGGGCCGAACTGGGCGAAGCACCGTCCAGGCGCTGCAGCCACAGCAGATGGCCGCCGGCGTCGACGATGGCGATGGACACCGCCCAGCCCTTGCCGATGGCATGAGCCTCTGCCGCTGCGGCGATGCGCTTGACGTCTTGGAGTTCGAGTTGAGCTTGCTGTTTCATGGTCTTGATTTCCCGGGGGCAGGCCCCAATGTAGCTGCCCGGTACCGCCCTAGAATCCTTGCGGTTTCCAATCGTCTCCCGGAGGATCGTCATGAACGAAAGCTTGCAAACCCAATACGGCCATGCCGGGATGGGTCTGGCCGCTGACCGTCAGCGCGTGCTGCGCAACACCTACTGGCTGCTGGCCCTGTCCCTGGTGCCGACCGTGCTGGGCGCCTGGATCGGTGTGAGCACCGGCCTGTTCGCCACGATGGGCCCGGGGATGAGCGCCATCATCTTCTTCGCCGGCGCCTTCGGACTGATGTTCGTCGTCGAGAAGACCAAGGACAGTGCCGCCGGCGTCGCCGCCCTGCTGGCCTTCACCTTCTTCATGGGCCTGATGCTGTCCCGCCTGGTGGGCTATGTGCTGGGCTTCAAGAACGGCACGTCGCTGGTCATGACTGCCTTCGGCGGCACGGCTGCGGTCTTCTTCGCGATGGCCACGCTGGCGACCGTCATCAAGCGCGACCTGTCGTCCATGGGCAAGTTCCTGACGGTCGGCGCCGTCGTGCTGCTCGTCGCCGGCATCGCCAACATCTTCCTGCAGTCGTCCGCCCTGATGCTGACCATCCTGGTGCTGATGCTGGGCGTGTTCTCGGCCTTCATGCTGTACGACATCAAGCGCGTCGTCGACGGCGGTGAGACCAACTACATCTCCGCCACGCTGGCCATCTATCTGGACCTCTACAACGTGTTCCAGAGCCTGCTGTCCCTGCTGGGCATCTTCGGCGGCGACCGCGACTGACGCGCGCCTCTGCGTTTCCCCCATGACAAATGCGGCCCGCGGGCCGCATTTGTCTTTTCCGGGTCGCCCTGCCCCTACTTGGCCGGGGTGTAGTTGCGCAGCACGAAGGGTGCACTGAACCAGAGGGGCTGGCCCACCTGGCCCACATGGGCCGACAGCATCACCGTCCCCGCCGCCTGGTCGGCCTGGGCGGTGCCGTTCAGCACCACCGGCTCGAGCTTGCTGGTCAGCGTCGCCACGCCCGACAACAGCGCCGTGTAAGGCGCCGCGTTCAGCTGCAGCGAGACGGGGACGCTGACCTTGGCCTTGGCGTCGTCGGTGTCCAGCCGCATCCAGACCAGCACCTGCAGCTTGTCGCCCTTACGGATGTCGCCGGTGATGGGGGCGATCACACCGTTGTCCCAGGGGTTGGCGCGCTTGCCCTGCAGGTCTACGCGCAGGCAGGTCTTGCCCGTGGCCTCGCAGGCCACCTGCTGGGTGGACTGGCCATCGCCGTAGACCGACCAGGCACTGACCTTGGGCGAGTTGATCAGGTGATCCAGCGCCGGATCGCTGCTGCGCGCCATCGCCTGAGAACCCGTACCGGCGACCGGCACGAGCGCGCTGAGGATGGGCTTCACCCAGCCGTCCGCCTTCATGTCCCAGGCGACGAAGTCGGAATCGAACTGCCAGTAGCTCCAGCTGAAGCCGCGCGCCTCGGCCGCGCGGGCGACCGCCGCTGTCCAGGCCACGCGCTGCGCCATGCCGGCCGTCTCCAGCGCCCCGAACTCGCCGAGCAAGATGGGTCGACCGGAACGCTGGGCCCAGGCCTTGACGCGGTCGAAATCCTGCTTGAGCTTTTCGTGATCCGAGGTCGTCCCCCAGGTCACGCCGGACAGCTTCTGGAACTGCGGTGTCCACGACGCCCCCTGATGGGTGAATTCCATCGGCGTGTAGTAGTGGAAGGTCACGACCAGATTGCGATCGGACTCGGGCAGCTTGAGGCTGTCGAGGTGGTCCAGAGAATTCCAGAACCGGGGGCCGACGACCACGCGGCGCTTCGGGTTGGTCTCACGGATGATGGCCAGGTTCTCGGCCAGCATGTCGTTCCAGACGGCGTCTGCCGCGCCGTTGGGCTCATTCAGGATCTCGAACAGCACGGCGTCCGGCGCATCCTTGTAGCGCGGCGCGATCTGGCGCCAGAACGCCTTGAGGCGCGTGCGGCACCGGTCGATCTCCTTGGCGCAGTCGTTGAAGTTGTGCTGGTCGAGGATGACCTGCAGCCCTGCGTTCAGCGCCGCGGCTGTCATCTCGTCCAGCGTCTTCAACCAGGCCGCCGACAGCCGGCCTTCCGCGTCCATGTGCTCGAAAGCATGCAGGTTCAGCCGCACATGGTCGAAGCCACCGTCGCGGATGGCCTGCATGTGCCGCGGCTGGAAGCGCGCCTTGGCCGGCTCACTCCACAGCGGGTCATAGCCCAGCGCATTGACGCCGCGCTTGAGCGCCAGCGATGGCAGGGTCGCGGTCTGGGCAAGCGCGGCGGACGCCAGGCCCAGGGCCAGGCAGACGACGCCCAGCAGGCGCGGGAGAGGGGTGCGAATCGACATGGCCGGCCTCTTGTCTCCAATTGAACTAAACAATTTTGTTTACTCATTTTGTCGATATCGGCCGGCCGCCGATTCCGGACTAACACGGAGGCCGGAAAGCAAAAAATCCGGCCCGCCGCAGTACGGCAGGCCGGATTTCGCTCCGTCCATCGATCCAGGCGGTACGGTCAGCGCTCGAAGACGGCGATGCTCTCCACGTGGGCCGTGTGCGGGAACATGTTGACCGCGCTGGCAGCCGTGCAGCGGTAGCCGGCGACGTTGACCAGCAGGCCCGCGTCGCGCGCCAGCGTAGCCGGATTGCAACTGACATAGACGATGCGCTTCGGCGCCGTCCAGCCCGGCGCCAACGACGGGTCCTGGGCGATGTCCGCGACCGCCTTGGCCAGCGCGAAGGCGCCCTCCCGCGGCGGGTCGATGAGCCAGCGGTCGGCCGTGCCGTCCAGCGCCAGCAGCTCGGGCGTCATCTCGAAGAGGTTGCGCGCGACAAAGCTGGTCTTGTGCGCCAGGCCGTTGGCCTTGGCGTTCTCGCGCGAACGCTGCACCAGCGTCTCGCTGCCCTCGATGCCGAGCACCTCGCGCGCTTGTGTCGCCAGCGGCAGCGTGAAGTTGCCCAGCCCGCAGAACCAGTCGATGACGCGATCATCCTTCTGCACCGCCAGCAGGCGCAGCGCGCGGCCCACGAGCGACGCGTTGATGTGCGGATTGACCTGGGTGAAGTCCGTCGGCTTGAACGGCATGCGGATGCCGAACTCCGGCAGCGCATAGGCCAGCTCGGGACCGCCCTCGTCCAGCAGCTTGACCGTGTCCGGCCCCTTGGGCTGCAGCCACCACTGCACACCGTGTCGGGCCGCGAACTCACGCAGCTTGGACAGGTCGCCCGCCGGCAGCGGGTTGAGGTGGCGCAGCACCAGGGCGATGACCTCGTCGCCCATGGCCAGTTCGATCTGCGGCAGGCGGTCGCGCTCCTCCATGTGGGCGATCAGCTCGCGCAGCGGCATCAGCAGGTTGCTGACCACCGGCGGCACGACCTTGCAGACCTGCATGTCGGCCACGTAGCGGCTCTTGCGCTCGTGAAAGCCGATCAGCACCACGCCCTTCTTCTGCACATAGCGCACCGAGAAGCGCGCCCGATAGCGGTAGCCCCAGGTCGGCCCCTCGATGGGCCGCAGCAGCACCTCGGGCTTGACCTTGCCCAGGTGCCAAAGCTGGTCTTCGACCACGCGCTGCTTGATGGCAACCTGCGCACCAGCCTGCAGGTGCTGCATCTTGCAGCCGCCGCAGGCCCCGGCATGCAGGCCGAAATGGGGGCAGCCCGGCGTCACGCGCAGCGGGCTTTCCTTCTTGATCTCGGTGAGCTGGCCCTGCTCCCAGTTGTTCTTGCGGCGCGAGATCTGAGCCTTCACCACCTCGCCCGGCAGCGCGCCGTCGATGAAGACCACCTTGCCCTCTGCGTTGTGCGCCACGCCCTGCGCCTCAAGTTCGATGCTTTCGACCTTGAGCCAATCCGTCATCTGATTCATGGGGCCGGATTATCCCGGCAGGCCTCAGCAACCTCAGAAGATGCTGTCCCGGTCCACGCCGTGGCGCATCATGTTGCGTTTGAGTTTGGCCAGCGCCTCGATCTGGATCTGGCGGATGCGCTCGCGGGTCAGCTTCAGTCGGATGGCCAGTACGTCCAGCGTCTCCGGCTCACGGTCGGACAGGCCGTAGCGGCCCGACAGCACCTCGCGCTCGCGATCGTTCAGGCTGGCCAGGCCGTGCTGCAGCAGTTCCTCGACCTCGTGCGACAGGCGCAGACCCATCGGATCGATGGCCTGGTCGTCGGCGACGAGATCCAGCATGGACTCGCCGCCCTCGCCATTGCGATCCACCGGCGAATCGAGGGAGCTGGGCAGCTCGGCATAGGCCAGCAGTTCCGCCACCTCGTCGACCGGCCGCCCCAAAGCCAGGGCCACGTCCTCGGCCCGCACGCGGCCTTCCGAGCCGTTGGCACTTTGCAAGGCTTCCAGCGCACGTCGCGCCTTCAGCACCTGATTCAATTCGCGCACGATGTGCACCGGCAGGCGCACGAGGCGCGCCTGGTGCATCAACGCGCGCTCGATGCTCTGGCGTATCCACCAGCTCGAATAGGTCGAGAAGCGGAAGCCCCGCTCGGGCTCGAACTTGCTGATCGCATGCATCAGGCCGAGGTTGCCCTCCTCGATGAGATCGCTCATCGGCAGGCCCCGGCCCAGGTAGTTCTTGGCGATGCTGACGACCAAGCGCAGGTTGTGCTCGATCATGGCCTGGCGGGCCTCGAAATCGCCCGAGCGCGCCGCCTGGGCAGTGTCGAACTCCTCCTGCGGCGTCAGCAGCGGCGTGCGGCGGATGTCGCGAAGGTAGGCCTGCAGCGCATTGCCCAGCTCGACCTCGTCGCCCGTGGCACGAAGCACCTGCCCTTCGTCATCGGGCGCTTCCGCGGCCGGTTCGGCATCGCCGCCATGGCCGTTCAAGGCTGACAGCATGACGCCAGGCTCAGGGCTGACGCCTTCATGACCGTTGGGCTTGGGCACAGCGCGTTTCATGGCGGGTTCGCTGGCCCAGTGGTGTGATCTGCCTGCCGACGTCCTCAGCGCGCCGGCAGCAGCTTGGCCGGGTCGACGGGCTTGCCGAGCTTGCGCACTTCGAAGTGCAGCTTGACGGTGTCACTTTCGGTGGAACCCATCTCGGCGATCCTCTGACCCTTGCGTACGACTTGGTCCTGCTCGACCAGCATCGCCCGGTTGTGGGCGTACGCAGTCAGGTAGGTGTTGTTGTGCTTGATGATGACCAAGTTGCCGTAGCCGCGCAACCCCGAACCGGCGTAAACAACGCGTCCGTCAGCGACGGCCAGCACCGGGTCTCCCGCCTTGCCGGCGAAGTCCAGGCCCTTGTTGCGCTGCTCGTCGAAGCCGGCACTGACGGGATGCGCGACGGGCCATCCCCAGGCCAGTCCATCCTCGTCGGAGGATGCGGCGGCCGTGGACGACGTGGCGGCAGCTCCATTCGCCGGCGCGCTGGCCGCAGCGACGGGCGGCTTGCTCTCCAGCGGACGAGACTCGACCTTGGGCGCACTCGCGACCGGCTTGGCCGTGACAGCGCTCGCATCCACGCCCGGTGGCACGACGCGCAGCACCTGGCCGACTTCGATGCGGTTCGGGTTGTCGAGGTTGTTCCACTTGGCGATGTCGCGCCAGCCCTGGCCGTTGTCCAGCGCGATGCGGATCAGCGCATCGCCCGGCTTGACGGTGTAGTAGCCCGGCTTGCCTGCGTTCTCGGCACCGGGCGGCGGCTTGACCTCGGCCGTGACGGGAGCAGAGGCCGCGGGAGCGGGTGCCGAAGCCGCCGGCTTCGGGGGCAGCGGGTTGCGGTCCTCGACCGGGGCCTGATGCAGCGAAGTGCCGCAGGCGCTGAGTAGCAGCGAGGTGGTGACGACGAGTAGAAGGCGCAGGCTATAGGGCATCGTGTGGCTGGAGCACGTTGGAGGCCGACCCGATTGTGTGGCGCGGTGCGCCGGCGGCCCCGTCAGACAACGCCAGATTTTAGGGGGACGAAGAGAACGGCCTCATGTTCGCTCCGAACCCAACGTCCGACACCGCCTTCGACGACGTGGTCCAGCACCACGAGCACCTGCCCGCGGCCACTCGCCGCGGTCGGGGCGACGAGACGTCCGCCGGGCGCGAGCTGCTCCAGCCAGGCCTGCGGGATGTCCTCGCCGCCAGCCGCGGCGATGATGCTGTCGAAGGGCCCGCTGGCCGAATGGCCGACACGACCATCCCCCCAGACCAGACGTGGCACGGCGTGGGGTTTGGGCAAGGCCACCCGCTGCAGATGGAGCCTGGCCTTGTCGTGCAGGCCCTGCAGGCGCTCGATGGAGGTGACATGGCGCGCCAGTAGCGTGATGACGGCGGCCTGGTAGCCGCAGCCCGTGCCGATCTCCAACACCCGGCCCAGTGCGCCGCGCTGGCGGGCGCCGGCGCCGGCCATCAGCAGGCCCAGCATGTGGGCGACCACCGAGGGCTTGGAAATCGTCTGTCCAT
>NZ_DASWYS010000230.1:0-4846 GCF_036404855.1 Roseateles sp. | reverse complement strand
TGAAGCGGGCTGCGGCGCCGGCAGCGCCCGCCGGTTTATCCCTGGGTCGCGGACGCGATGGCTTCGCGCATCTTGGCGATGGTGGCCGCGTAGTCCTTGGAATTGAAGATGGCGCTGCCGGCGACGAAGGTGTCGGCGCCTGCCGCGGCAATCTCGCGGATGTTGTCGACCTTCACGCCGCCGTCGATCTCCAGGCGGATGTCGCGGCCGCTCCTGTCGATGAGCTCGCGCGCCTTTTTCAGCTTGGCCAGCGCGCTCGGGATGAAGCTCTGGCCCCCGAAGCCGGGGTTCACGCTCATCAAGAGCACCATGTCGACCTTGTCGATGACCCACTCCAGCACGTCCAGCGACGTGGCCGGGTTGAAGACCAGGCCCGCCTGCTTGCCCTCGGCCTTGATGAGCTGCAGCGTACGGTCCACATGGGCGCTGGCCTCGGGATGGAAGGTCACCATGTCGGCGCCGGCCCGGCAGAAGGCCTGGGCCAGGGCGTCGACCGGCTGCACCATCAGGTGCACGTCGATGACGGCCGGCGTCCCGTCGGGCTTGACCGCGTGCTTGCGCAGGGCCTCGCAGACCATGGGGCCGAAGGTCAGGTTGGGCACGTAATGGTTGTCCATCACGTCGAAGTGGATCCAGTCGGCGCCGGCGGCCAGCACGTTCTTCACTTCCTCGCCCAGGCGGGCGAAGTCGGCGGACAGGAGGCTGGGGGCGATGCGGTATTGAGGGGCGGCCATAGCCCTCAATTCTAGTTTCGGGGCTTCAGACGGGGCGTTTGAAGCTGTCGCGTGCCTTGTGCACCACGGCCCAGTGGTGGCAGCCGGGCTGGTGGTCGTTGATCAGGCCCATGGCCTGGATCAGCGCGTGCATGGTGGTCGGGCCGACGAACTTCCAGCCGCGCTTCTTCAGGTCCTTGGAAAGTGCCTCGGACGCGGGGGACTGCGACAGGTTGTGGGCCACCGAGTTGCGTGGCGGCTCGAAGCGCCACAGGTAGGCAGCCAGCGAGCCTTCCGCCGCCACCAGCTCCACGCAACGCCCGGCGTTGTGAATGGTCGCCTCGATCTTGCCGCGGTGGCGCACGATGCCGGCATCCAGCAGCAGCCTGTTCACGTCAGCCTCGCCGAAGCGGGCGACCCGGTGGTAGTCGAAGCCCGCGAAGGCCGCGCGGAAGGCGTCTCGCTTGTTCAGGATGGTGCGCCACGACAGCCCGCTCTGGAAGCCTTCCAGACACAGCTTCTCGAACAGCCGGAAGTCGTCGGCCACCGGGTGGCCCCATTCCTCGTCGTGGTAGCGCAGGTAGGCGTCGTCGCCGGCCGCGGCGGCGCACCAGGCGCAGCGGGGACGGCCGTCGGGAGGCAGGTAGAGGGGCTTCATCGGTATTTCTCGGCAAGTTGGCGCAACGTGCCGTCGCGTTCCAGCTTGCGCAGCGCCTGCGTGAGGCGTTCCTCCTGCGCGGTCGGCAGGTCGGTGCGGATGGTGAGGTACTGCGCTTCTTCGTGGAACACGGTGCGGCCGATCTTCAGCTTGTCGCCCATCTTGCTGTCGGCGACGTGGCGCTGCAGGTTGATGTCCTGGCCATAGACGGCGTCGGCGCGGCCCAGCGCCAGCATCTGCAGCGCCTCGCGCTCGGAGGCGACTTCGGCGATGGTCACGTCGGCGGCCACGAGGCGGCGTGCGAGCGCCGAGCCGCGCGAGATCAGCACCGGCTTGCGCTGGCTCAGCGTCGCCAGCTCGGCCAGGCTGGCCAGCGGGCGGGGGTCGTCCGCGCGCTGCAGGACGACGTGGCGGATCGTGTACAGCGGCACCGGCACGTAGCGCCACTGCTTCTCGCGCTCGGGCGTCCTCAGCAGGCAGAAGAAGCTGTCCATTTGCCCCTCGGCCAGCAGCCGCTCGACGCGTTTGAGCGGCACCTGCTGCTCCAGCCCCGTGAAGTGCAGTCCCGGGTCGGCGCGTTCCACGGCGCGGAGGATCTCCAAGCACAGCCCCGGCCTGGCCGGGCCGCCGTCCGGGTCGTACTTGATCGTCGCGCCGCTCTGCTGGACGGTGCGCAGTGACAGTTCCTGCGCGTGTGCCGAAAGACACAGCAGCGCGCTCAGCAGCAACGGCCAGCGCAGCACTTAGGATCACGCATCCTGACGAACATGCAGCGAGCATAGCGTTCGGCACCGACAATCACCTGATGGCGAACCCCCGTTTCAGTTGCAGCGTCGCGGTCCAGGCCCTGCCCGAGCAGACCCATCTTGAGCAAGGCCTGTACGCCTTCAGCTACACGGTCACGATCACAAACAGCGGCGACGTGCTGTCGCAGCTCATCGGCCGGCATTGGGAGATCACCGATGCGCGCGGTCAGGTGCAGCTCGTCGACGGCCTGGCCGTCGTCGGCCATCAGCCGGTGCTGGCACCCGGCCAGAGCTTCCAGTACAGCTCCTGGGCGCAGATTGCGACGCCGCAGGGCACGATGCGCGGGCGCTTCCTGTGCGTGACAGAGGGCTGCGAGGTCTTCCACGCCGATGTCGACGAGTTCCTGCTCGCCGACAGCGCCTCCCTGCACTAACGCCGATCCGCCGTTGACCTGGGACCTTACCGCCCTCCTGAACGCGGCCGACCCGCAGGCCACGCTTGCCGAGCGCAATCTCTGGCTGGTGCGCCTGCTGGAATGGCTGCGCCATGCGCCGCGCGAGGAGGCCTCCGGCACGCCGCTGCCCCTGGTGCGCCTCAAGCACCTGCTCAACGTGCTGGAGCGTCATCCCGAGCACGCCTGGGCCTTCGCGAACGTCATCGGCGGCGTCTGGAACGACGTCGACGCGGTCGCGCTGTTTGCCGAGGTGGGCTTCGCGCCGCGCATGGCGCTCTGGCACGAGTTCCTCGGCCGCCTGCGCCGACGCCTGCTGCCCGCCACGACCGACACGCGCGACCTCGCTGCGCTGTTCGAGCTGCTCTTCGGCAGTGACGCCGACGAGGACTGGATCGCCGCCATCGACGACGAACTGCTGGCCCGGCTGAGGTTGCTGTTCGCCGCGACGCCCGACGACGGCTGGCGCGTCGAGGCGCGTGCCGCCATCACGGTCCTCGTCAGCAGCGTGCATGCCGCCGGTTTGGCTGGGCCGCTGCGGGTGCGCATGGACGAGGTGGCAGTGCAGGGCAGGCCCTTCCACCAGCTGCCCACGGCGTGGGAAGCTGTCGAGAGGGCGCTGTCGGCCGAGGACGGCGCGGCCCTCGTGCCGGCCACGCAATACCTGCGCGCGCTGCTGGACCGTTGCCGCGCCGCAGCGCAGACCGTGCCCGAGCACCTCGAGGCCCATGGCGTTTCGGTGGATCTGATGTTCTCGGTCGAGCAGCTCACCGCGCGACTGGACCGCATCGAAGCGCTGCTGGCCTGCCTGCTGTCCCGCGAGCCGCAGCGCGAACTGCTGCGCCTGGTGGCCGGACTCGTGCGCGTTGTGCACGAAAGGCGCAGCCTGCGCACGTTGTTCGCGCGCCACTACTCGCTTCTCGCGCGCAAGGTGGCCGAGCGCAGCGCCGAGACGGGCGAGCACTACATCACCCGCAGTCGGGACGAGTACCGCGACATGCTCCGGCGCGCGGCCGGCGGCGGCGCAGTGCTGGCGGGCACCACCTTTCTGAAGTTCGGCATTGCGCTGCTGGGTTTCACGGCCTTCTGGGGCGGCTTCTGGGCCGGCGTTAACTACGCGGCCTGCTTTGTCCTCATCCACCTGCTGCACTGGACGGTGGCGACCAAGCAGCCGGCAATGACGGCGCCGGCGATGGCCGACAAGCTGCAGCACATTGAGCGCGAAGACGCGCTGGAGGACTTTGTCGACGAGGTCGGCCACCTCGTGCGTTCACAGGTGGCGGGTGTCATCGGCAACCTGAGCGTCGTCGCGCCGCTGGTGCTGGTCGTGCAGGGGCTGTGCTGGGCAGCCTTCGGCATGCCGCTGGTGGGGGTGCAGGACGCCGAGTATGTGCTGCATTCGCTGAGCCTGTTCGGCCCGTCGCTGGTGTTCGCGGCCTTTACCGGCACGCTGCTATTCGCGTCCAGCCTCATTGCCGGCTGGGTCGAGAACTGGTTCGTCTTCCACCGCCTGGACAGCGCCATCGCCTGGAACCCGCGCATCGTCGCCACGCTGGGCCAGCAGCGGGCCCAGGCCTGGTCGCGCTGGTGGCGAGCCAACATTTCGGGCCTGACTGCCAACATCAGCCTGGGTCTGATGCTGGGCGTCGTGCCGGCGCTGGGCGGCTTCTTCGGCCTGCCCGTCGAGGTGCGCCACGTGACGCTGTCCACCGGCCAGCTCGCCGCCGCCGTTGGTGCACTCGGTTTCGGCGTCACGGGCACGTGGGCCTTCTGGTCATGCGTGCTGTGCATCGCCGGCATCGGCATCCTCAACGTCGGCGTCAGCTTCCTGTGCGCCTTCAAGGTCGCCATGCGTTCGCGCGGCATCCGCCTGGCCGACCGCATGCGCGTGTATGCCGCCATCCGCGCGCGTCTGCGGCGCGCGCCGCTGAGCTTCCTGGTGCCGCCGAAATGAGGCTCGCCGTTCACGCAGTACCTTGGCCGGCCTTGCGGTCCGTGCCGTGGCATGAGTCGCCAGCACATCGCCGGATCGGGCTGGCAGGGGCGCCACCCGGCGCCAGGCCCGCGTGAAGGTCAGCGGTCGTCGTGGCGCTCGCCCTTCTTGCGGCCCGAGAACATGGTCCACCAGATGATGAAGACGAAGATCAGCAGCGCGCCGAGGGCTTCGAGGGCGAGTAGCAGCATGGGATGGTGGGCGCGTGGGACGTTGGCCGTGATTCTAGGAAGCCTGGCCGCCTGCTCGTCGCCACCGTCGCTGCAGCCGCCGTCGGACTCCGC
>NZ_DASWYS010000229.1:0-10477 GCF_036404855.1 Roseateles sp. | reverse complement strand
GATCCAGGCCTTCAACGACATGCAGGAGCGCATCCGCCTCTACATCAGCGATCGCGAGCGGCTGTTCGCGTCGATCTCCCACGATCTGCGCACGCCGATCACGCGGTTGCGCCTGCGCAGCGAGCTGCTCGACGACCCCGCCGTGCAGGACGAGTTCCACGAGGACCTTGATGAGCTGGACCTGATGGTCAAGACCGCGCTGCAGATCGTCAAGGACGCCGACATCCACGAGAACCGCGTGCCGGTGCGGATCGACCTCGTGCTGCAGAAGCTCACGCGCGACGCCCGGCTGGCTGGCCACCCGGTTGAGCTGCAGGCACTGCCGATGCAGGTGCTGGGCAAGCCGCTGGCGCTCAAGCGCGCCCTCGGCAACCTGCTGGACAACGCGGTGTTCTACGGCGGCGAGCGGCGCCCCATCGAACTGCGCATGAGCGCCGGCGAGGCCGGCCTGGAGCTGACCGTGCGCGACCACGGCCCCGGCGTCCCGGAGGCCGCGCTGGCGCGGCTGGGCCAGCCCTACACGCGGCTGGACGCGGCCCGCCACCTGCGCAAGGACGGCCTGGGGCTGGGCCTGTCCATCGTGCGCGACATCGTCGCCGACCACGGAGGCAGCCTCGTGCTGCGCAACCACCCCGAAGGTGGCTTCGAGGCGCGCGTGACGCTGCCCGCCAAGCCCGCCTAGGTAGCTGCCCAGCGCCGCAGCCGGCTGCCCGCCAGCGCGTAGAACAGGATCAGTCCGTACCAGGGCAGCAGGACCCAGTAGGCCGGTTGCGACCCGCGCACGTCCGCCAGGTGGCCGTACAGCATCGGCAGCAGCGCGCCACCGGAGATGGCCATGATGAGCAGCGCCGAGCCGGCGGCCGTGTGCCTGCCAAGGCCTTCCAGCGCCAGCGGCCAGACGGCCGGCCAGACCAGCGCGTTAGACAGGCCCAGCAGCGCCAGACACAGCACCGTGTCGGGCACGGCCGGAACGCCGGCCCAGCCCAGCAGGGCCTGCGACCAGCCGCTGTCAGTGGACGAGCCCAGCGCCACGCCCAGCGCGAAGACCAGGCCGCTGCCGGCCGACCAGGCCAGCGCCGCACGCTGCGACAGCCGGCGCGGGATCAACAACACGCCCAGCACATAGCCCAGCACCATGAAGCCCATCGTGTACGAGGTCAGCACGCCGTAGTGCGCGACGCCGAGCTGGTGGCCGTACAGCGAGATGGTGTCGCCGGCGATGACCTCCACGCCCACGTAGCCGAACAGCGTGACAGCGCCCAGCACCAGCTGCGGGTGCTGCAGCAAGCCTTGGCAGGAGCCTGCATCGGCAGGCGCGCCGGCCGCGTCCAGCACCGGCTCGCGCAGCGACGAGAAGTGGATCAGCGCCATGAACAGCAGCAGCGCGCCGGCCATCACCGCGTAGGGGTAGACGAGGCGCTGCGACAGGTCGTTGCGCACCGCCTCGCGCGCCACCGCATCCAGCGCGCCGAGGCTGGCCTCGGAGACCTGCTCCATGCCGGACAGGATCAGCGCCGTGAACACCAGCGGCACGACTATGCCGGCGCCCTTGTTGAACAGCCCCATGATGGAAATGCGCAGCGCGGCGCTTTCGCGCGGGCCGATGCAGACGATGTAGGGGTTGATGGCCGTCTGCATCAGTGTCATGCCTGAGGCGAGCGTGAACAGCGCGATCAGGAAGATCGGGTACAGCCCCGTGCGCGCGGCCGGGATGAAGAGCAGCGCGCCCAGCGCCATGACGCCCAGCGCAAGCGTCATGCCGCGCTTGTAGCCGGTGCGCGCGAGGAGGGCCGCCGATGGCAGCGCCATCACCGTGTAGGCGATGTAGAACGCGAACGCGACCCACAGCGCCTGGAAGTTGCTCAATTCGCAGACGACCTTCAGGAAGGGAATCAGCGAACCGTTGAGCCAGGTGACGAAACCCAGGATGAAGAACATCAGCCCGATGAAGAACATCGGCAGCAGCACGTCGCGGCCGGAGGGAGTGGTGTTGGATTGCATGAAGGTCAGACTCGTACGAACCAGCGGCGCTGCTGCATCCACAGCGCGAGCGCCGTGCAGCAGGCCAGCAAGGCGAGGGCGAAGGCCAGCGAGCCGGGCTTGCTGCCGGCCCAGGATTGGAAGACGTGGGCGAAGATCCACTCGAAGGCCGGCTGCCCGCCCAGCCGCAGCGTCCACAGCAGCGCCATCACCACCTCGGCCAGCAGATAGATGAACAGGGTGTTGCGGCCCAGCGCCACGAATGGCGCCGTGCCGAAGCGCCAGCCGCGCCGGTCCAGCAGCTCGCTCAAGGCGGCCAGAAGCAGCAAGTCCACGCCGATGCAGAGCAGCGCATAGGAGCCCGTCCACAGCTTCTTGTTGACGGGCTGCCAGCCGGCCCAGAGCAGGGCCGCCGCCAGCGCGAGTGCGCCGGCCGCCAACAGCGACCCCAGCCGGCCGCCGCGCCGCAGCCACTCACCCGCCGCATAACCGGCGAGCACATTGACCAACGACGGCAGCGTGCCCAGCAGCCCCTCGGGTTCGTAGGGCAGGCCCTCGCCGCCGTAGAGATGCGTGGCGCCGAGCAGCCAGAGGTCCAGGCGCCGCGCGGCGTTGCCGGCCAGGCTGAGGTCACCGCCGAACTGCAGCGCGAAGCCGTGCGCGAGCAGGCAGGCCGCGACGCCCACCACCACCGTGCGCGGGCGGCAGAAGTGCAGCAGTAGCGCCGCCCCCGCCCAGCAAAGCGCGATGCGCTGCAGCACGCCGAGGATGCGTAGCTTCTCGGTGGGCAGCCAGGTCCAGCCGCCCCCGGCCAGCGTGCCGAACGGGAAGTTGCTGACGAAGACGCCAAGCAGGAACAGCAATACGCCGCGCCGCGCGATCCTGGCCAACACGGCCTCTGTACCTAGCGACCGATAGCCCGGCAGCGTCAGCGCCAGCGCGTTGCCCACCGCGAACAGGAAGCTGGGGAAGACCAGGTCGGTCAACGTCAGGCCGTGCCAGGGCGCATGCAGCAGGGGGCCGTAGGACAGGGTCTCGCTGATCGACATGTTGACGACGATCATCAACGCGAGCGTGGCGCCGCGGAACACGTCCAGCGCCAGCGAGCGGCGGGCCTCAGTCATGGCGGTGGGCGCTTAACGCAGGCTCGATGAGCCTGCGCATCACCGCGTAGCCGGCTGCGTTGGGATGCACGCCATCGCCCGAGTAGGCCGCCGGCAGGCCACCGTCGCGGTCGACAAGCGCCGCGTGGTAGTCCACCCAGCTGGTGCGGTACTCGCGCGCCAGCCCGTACAGCAACCGGTTCAACTCGGCGACCTGCGGCACCGGCTTCAGGGCGGGCGCCCAGGGGTAGCGCTTCACGGGCAGCACCGCACACAGCACCACTTCCACGCCCTCGGCGCGCGCTAGCTGCACCATGGATCGCACGTTGCCGGCGATCGCCTCGGGGGTCATCGGTCCGGTGTTGCCGGCGATGTCGTTGGTGCCGGCCAGCAGCACCACGAGGCGGGGCCTTAGCGCCAGCACGTCGGGGCCAAAGCGCAGCAGCATCTGCGCCGTGGTCTGGCCGCTGATGCCGCGGTTAACGTGGTGGCGGTCGGAGAACGGACCCGCGGGCTGCTCGCCCCAGCCTTCGGTGATCGAGTCTCCCAGGAAGACCACGCGCGCCGCATCGGGCGGCTGGGCCTGCAGCGCCGCGTTGGCCGCACGGTAGCGGCCAAACTGGGCCCAGTCCTCCACTTCGCCGGCCGGCGCCAGCGCGGCGGCCAGCCCCAGCAGCGCGGCCAGCGCCGCGCATCGAAGTTGCCGGCTCATCGTCAGAACTTGTAGTTGACGCCGAGCAGGTACTGGCGACCGTACCGCTCGTAGACGCCGGGGTAGAAGACGCCCGGCACCTTGCCGCTGTTGGAGTCCACCGTCATGCGGTTCTGGTAGGGCTCGTCGGTCAGGTTGTTGACCTCGAAGTTGATGGACAGCCCCTTCAGCGGCCCGGCCTCGAAGTTGTAGCCCAGCTGCAGGTCGGCGATGCGCTCTGGCTCGATGGTCGTGTAGCCGATGTCGCCCCAGATGTTGCGCACCGAGGCCATGTAGCGCGACCGGTAGCGCTGCGCGATACGGGCCTCGAAGCCGTTCTTCTCGTAGTAGAAGATGAGGCTGCGCACGGTGCCGGAGAGGCCTTCCAGCGGATTGTCCAGGTCGTTGTTCTGGTGGATGTTGCTGCGCGTGTTGGACTGCGACAGCATGGCTCCGAAGCCGTCCAGCAGCGGGGTCAGGCGGGTGGCATCCAGTGACACGGTCAGCTCGGCCCCCTGCACGTGGCCACCGTTGCCGTTGGCCACGGTGTCGAGCTGGCCGGCGTAACTGCGGATGGGGTAGCGCGAATCGCCCTTGAGCGGATCGGGGTAGCCGGTGAAGTCCCAGGCGATCTTCTGTGCGTAGACGGTGCTCTTCAGGTTCTTGCGAAAGGCGGCCAGCGATACGTAGCTGTGCTTGTCGAAGTACTTCTCCAGCGACAGGTCGAGGGCATCGGCGCGCCAGGGATCCAGGCGCGGGTTGCCGCCCGCGGCCGACCACAAGCCCTGGCCGGTGGTCGAGCGCGCGATGCCGGACACCCCGGCGCGCATGTCCTCCATGTTGGGCCGGGCCAGCACGCGGGCCAGCGCGAAGCGCAGCGTGGTGCCGGCACCAAGGTCGGCCGCCAGGTTCAGGCTGGGCAGCACGTCGGTGCGGCTCTTGCCGCCGCTGACGGGCACCGTGGCCTCGTCCTCCTCGATCCAGGCCAGGCCCAGCCCGCGCTGGCGGCTGCGAACCACCTGCAGGCCGACGTTGCCGTGCACCGGCACGCCGATATCGAAGTCCAGGTCGAGCCTGCCGAAGGCGGTCAGCACCTTCTCGCGCACCGCCCACTGGCGATCGGGCGCGGAGCTGAGGTCGTCCAGGCGCGAACTGAACAGCCCGGTGGCGAGCAGGTCACCGACGAAGAAGTTGGCGACCGACGGCAGGCTGCCGAAGCCCAGCGTGGCCGGCGACTTCAGGATACCCGTGGGGAAGGCCAGGCTGTTCGCGCCCGACTTGAGGTCGTAGGCGTACTTGAGCGCGCTGTAGTCCTTGCTGCGCTGCACGTAGTTGACACCGAAATCCAGCTGCTGCAATGCGCCCCAGTCGAGGCTCTTGCGTGCCGTCAGGCGCGCACTCTTGAGGTCATCACGCACGCGGAAGACGCGCGACTCGCCCATCTGGCCCCAGTAGCCCTGCAGGCTGACCAGGGTCGGGTCGGCCCAGTCGACCGAGGGCACGAAGTGGGAGAAGCCGGTCATGGAGATGTCCGTGCTCGTGAAGCCGGACGGCCTGCCGGGGCCGGCGTACATCTCGGCGGTGCTCTCGTCGCGGTTGGCGCGCGACCAGGACAGGTCGCCCACAGCGGTCCAACCGTAGCCAAGCTTCTGCTCGTGGTTCAGCCCCACGGCGGAGATCCGGTCACGACGCGTGTTGGCGCGCGACAGCACCTTGCCGTCGATGTTGTCGATGGCTCCGCCGACAACGACCTTGTCACCGCCATGGTCGGCGTAGACCGGGTTGCGGTAGGACGAGCCGGCCCAGACGCTCATGCCGCCCTGGAACTCGCGGCCCTCGAACGTCTTGCGGAACGTGGAGTGGTAGAGGTCCAGCACGGTATGCGCGCTGTCGCTGGGCTTGTATTCGAGGACGCTCATCAAGCCGTTGCGCACCTGGGTGGTCGCGAAGGCGGTGGCCTCGAAGGCCTGCAGCGACACGGCGTCGCGGGCCAGCCCGGGGATGCCGCAGTCCGGGTCGCAGCCGTTGGCGGCGGGGTCGTAGATGTCGGTGCGGGCGGTGTTGGCGAACCACCAGTTGGAGTAGTGCTGCTGCTGCTCGGGACTGTCGAGGTGCGCCACGCCGACGGCGAAGCCGAACTTGCGGTCGGCGGACTGGTCGATGTAGGACGCGCTCAGGCGCTTGCCCTTGTTGCTGAGGCCGGGAATCTGCTCGCTGTTGGAGCTGGCTTCCATGCGCGCGTTGACGTTGCCCTGGCGGCCCTTGAAGTCCAGCGGGCGCACCGTCCGCATATTGACGGTGCCCGACAGACCCTGGGTGCCGAGGGCGGCGTCGGGCGTCTTGTAGACGGTGGCGCCGGACAGCAGCTCGGCGGGGAACTGGTCGAACTCCACCGAGCGGTCCGAGCCGCCGCTGACCATCTCGCGGCCATTCAGCAGCGTCACGCCGAAACCGGGCGCCATGCCGCGGATGGAGATGGCCTGGGTCGTGCCGTTGACGCGCTGGGCCGCCAGGCCGGGCAGGCGCGCCAGCGATTCGGCGATGCTGGTGTCGGGCAGCTTGCCGAGATCCTCGGCGCTGATGGCCTCGATGATGGAATCGGCATTGCGCTTGAGTCCGATGGCGCTCTCGATGGCGCTGCGGATACCGCTGACCTGCACCTGGTCCAGCTTGGCCGGCGCTGAGGTCTGGGGCTGCGTCTGGGCCTGCGCGGCCAGCGAGGCACAGGCCAGCGCGACCGGGGTGGCAAATCGACACAGGGTCTTGCAAGATGTCATGGAGTTTCCTTGGCGTTGTCGTTGTTCAAGGCGGGAAGCTGGCTGCTGCGGCCCGGGCGGCCGCGGCTGTCGAAGGCGGTCACGCGCACGGGGCCGCGGCTCTCGATGGGGCCGGTGACGAGCGGGCTCGCGGCTGTGGGCGCGCTGCCATCGGTCGTGTAGCGCAGCGGCTGACCGGCCCAGGGGTAGTTGACGAGCACGCGGGCGGCGTCCCGCGGGTCGCGCAGCAGGCCGGGCGGCGCGATGCGGTAGTGCAGGTCGGGCCGCTCCGCATCCAGCCGCGGCAGCACCTGGGTGCCGGCCTGGGCCAGAAAGCGCGCCAGGTCGGCGCGGTACAGCGCGGGGGCCCGGGTGGCGGGGGCCGAGGCCCAGGCCGGATCGGCGCTCCAGGCGCGCTCGGCCATGGCCAGCAGGCGCGGCATTAGCATGTAGTCGGCGCGCGCGGCGCTTTGCACCGTCTCGGTGAATAGCGTCGCCTCCAGGCCAAGCACGTTGCGGCGCCCGGCCGGCGTGAGTCGGGCGAGCCTGGCCGTCAAGGCGCCGCCGCCCTGCCGCGCTGGGTTCAGCGGCACATAGCCGAAGACCCGGTCGAGGTCGACGATGGCTGCCCAATCGTGGCCCGGCTCGTGCGGGTCCCGCAGGTGGGCCATGTCGAAATAGAGATGGCGCGCAGAGGCCATCACCGTCGGGTAGCCGGCATTAGCCAGGCGCACGCCGAGGTCTTCGGCGCCGGCCATCGTGTTCCAGACGTAGAGCGCGACGTCGCGTCCGGCCAGGCGCGGGTTGGGCCGGCCGCCGCGCATGCCCATCTCCTCCCAGCCCGCCAGGGCGACGCCATGGGCCGCGGCGAGGCGCTGCATGCGGTCGAAGAAATGGCTCCACAGCGCTGGCGCGTCCTTCAGGCCTTCGCGCTGCATCAACGCCTGGCTGGCAGGCGACTGCTGCCAGGCCCCGGCCGGCACCTCGTCGCCGCCCAGGTGCAGGCGGCGCAGCGGCACGCCGGCTTCGCGGTAGAGGCCGACGACCTCGGCGACGACGGTGTCGATGAAGCGGTAGCTGGACGGCAGGCCCGGGTCCATCAGATTGTCGTCGTAGAGCTGTGCGGACTGATAGCGCGAGCGGTCGGCCGGGTCGCGCAGTCGGTAGGCGTTGGCTGCCTGCGGGTCGCTGGCAGCCAGTCGCGCATGGCGCGCCTCCATCGCGACGACCGCGGCACGTGCATGGCCGGGCAGGTCGAACTCGGGAATCACGGTGATGCCGAGGTCCGCCGCCTGACGCAACAGCGCGATGAACTCGGCGCGGCTGTAGTGGCCGCTGCCCGGCGGCGTGTCAGCTTTCGGTCCCGAGGCATAGGCCGGTGGCAGCATCGCCAGCGGATCGGAGGAAAGCCCGCGCTGCGCGCCGACGGCAGTGAGCTCTGGCAGCGCGGCGATCTCCAGCCGCCAGCCCTCGTCATCGGACAGGTGCAGGTGCAGCGTGTTGAGCTTGAGCCGCGCCATCAGGTCCAGCACGCGGCCGACTTCCTGCGGCGTCATGAAGGAGCGCGCGACGTCCAGCAGCAGGCCGCGGTAGGCGAAACGCGGCGCGTCCACAAGATGCAGCGCCGGCAGCGCGAGGCCGGGCACCGGGCCGCTGGACGGCAGCAGCTGGCGCAGCGACTGCAGGCCCAGCGCGACGGCCTCTGGCGTTGCGCCGCGCAGCGTGGCGCCCTGCGGCGTGATGCGCAGCTCGTAAGCCTCGGGGCTGGCCTGGCCGGTCACTCGGCCAAGTTCCAGCCTGAAGCTGCCGTCACGCTGCTGGTGCGCCAACACCCCATCCAGCCAGCCCTGCAGCTGGCGGGCCTGCGCCGCCAGCTGCGTCGGCGCGACGACCTGCGGCGCGGCCTGCAACCGCCACTCGCCTGCGGCACGCTGCCATTGCAGCGGCTTGGGGAAGACCGGCGGCAACTCGCTCCGGTCCACAGGTTGCATCGCCGCATAGCGCGCGTACAGCGACTGCGCGTCGGCCAGGGGCTCCGCGCCCGTCGGCAGCGTGATGCGGGCGCGATCGATGGGATCAAGCCGCCACCCCTGCGCCGGCACGGCCGCCTCCGGATGGGCGTCCTCGGCCACGAAAGGGGACTGTGGCGCCTTGGCGGGCTGCCAAAGGATCTCTGGATGGCGTAGCGTCACGCGCTGCTCGGCGCCGGGCACCAACGCCGGGAAGCCCTCGGCGGGGCGCAGCCGGTAGAGCGTGCCCTTGACCTGCTCGACGCGCATGCCACCGGGCATGGGCCCCGGCTCCAGCCCCGCCAGCACGGTGAAGTACAGCGACCAGCCCTGCACCGGCAGGGGCGCGGTACCGGCATTGCGCAGCGCCAGCACGGCCTGCGTCTGCCCATCGGGTGCGGCGCTGCTGACGCCCGCGCGCTCCAGCGTCCAGCTCAGCTCAAGCCGCGGCGGCTCGGCCTGGGCCAAGCCTGCCACGATGGCCGCCGCAGCGGCAAAAAGGAAGTGCCGCATGTCGGCCATGAATCTCGTCTCCTCCCGTGTTCGGGTCGGCGCGAGAATGCCATGCACCCCTGGGGGAACTGGTGCTTCAGGGCCGCTTCTTCGCCCTTCCCTACCAATCTCCAGGCTGCGTCACGCAGCGGCAGCTTTTGCAAGGTTTTGCAAGGCAAAACCCAAGGGTTCTCACCCGGTATGGCGGGCCTTCACCAACGCCAGCGAGCGACGGTAGGCCGGCTCGATGTCCTCCACGCGCGCGGCCGAGATCTGCAGGTCTTCCAGCAGGCCGTTGTGCAGGCCGTAGACCCAACCGTGCACGACCACCTCCTGGCCGCGCGTCCAGGCGTCCTGCACCACCGTGGTGTGGCAGGCGTTGCGTGCCTGCTCCAGTACGTTGAGCTCGCACAGCGCGTTGACGCGATTGGCGTCGGGGATGGTGTCCAGCCAGGCCTGATGCATGTGGCGCACGTCCTGCACATGTCGCAGCCAGTTGTCGACGAGGCCCACGCGCAGGTCGCGCAGCGCCGCCACCACGCCACCGCAGTTGCTGTGGCCCACGATGATGACGTGGCGCACCTTGAGCTGGTCCACGGCGAACTGCATCACCGACAGGCAGTTCAGGTCGGAGTGCACGACCACGTTGGCGACGTTGCGGTGCACGAACAGCTCGCCCGGCAGCAGATCCACCAGCTCGTTGGCCGGCACGCGGCTGTCGGCACAGCCGATCCACAAGTATTGCGGCGTCTGCTGCTTGAGCAGGCGCGAGAAGAAGCCAGGCGATTGGGCCTCGGTCTCCTCGGCCCAGCGCTTGTTGTTGTCGAGCAGGTCCTGCAGCTGGTGGTTGGTCGTCGTCATGCCGGCATTGTCGCGGGGCTGCTCCATTGGCGCAGCAAATCCAGAGAAACACCCATGCCGCCGCAGACTTCGACGAGCACACGCCGGTAGGGGCGGGCGTGGTGATCCACCGCCGCGAGGGCCGCGCCGCAGGCCGGCTCGACCAGCACGCGCTGCGCATCGACGAAGCGGACGCAGGCCGCGGTGGCCTCGGCGTCGCTGACCTGCACGGTGATCGTGGGATGCGAGCGGGCGCGCTCGAGGGCTTCGGCGGCCACACGGCGCGCGCCCAGCGAGGTCGCGATGGAGGTGATGGCTGGCAGTGTGACCAGTTCACCGGCGCCGAGGCTGGCCTGCAGGCTCGCGGCGCCCTGGGTTTCTACGGCAATGACCGGCACATGGTCGAGGCCATGGCGGCGCAGGCCCGCGACGATGCCGCAGAACAGGCCGCCGCCGCCTACGGCCGTGACAACCGCGTCGAAGGCCAGCCCTGCCTCGACGACTTCATCGATCAGCGTGGCGTGGCCGGCCCACAGCAGAGGGTGGTCGAAGGGGTGCACATAGGCCGCGCCACGCTCGGCCGCCAGCTTCAGCGCGAACTCGTGC
>NZ_DASWYS010000228.1:0-10008 GCF_036404855.1 Roseateles sp. | reverse complement strand
GCGGAACACCTTGTCGCGCTTCATGTCGCGCGCGGTCACGATGAAGTCCTGCAGCGTGTCGCCCTGCAGGTAGTTCATGACCATGTAGACGGTCTCGTTCTCGCGCAGGAAATTCAGCACCGACACGACGCTGGGATGCGAGATCTGCGCGAGCGAGCGGCCTTCCTCGAAGAAGCTCTTCAACCCCAGCCGGTACAGCGGCTGCTTCTCGGGCTTGACGCGGGGCGTCAGTTCGCCCGGCGAGCGCTCGGCCAGCGACGAGGGCAGATACTCCTTGAGCGCGACCAGGTGGTGGTCGGGGTCCTCGGCGAGGTAGACCACGCCGAATCCGCCCGCCGCCAGTCGCTTGATGATCTGGTAGCCCCCAACCACCGTGCCTGCGGGCAAGGGCGCCGGCTTCGGCTTGGACATAATCGCGCTTGAGTCTCTTAGTTAACGTCTGTTCTGCGAGTGCGAAATGCCAGTCTACAGCATGACCGGGTACGCCAATTCCCTGGCCCAGCCCCCTAAAGCCGAGGACGGCAACACTTCCATACAAGCTTCCGTCAGCGTCGAGCTGCGGTCTGTCAATGGTCGCTTCCTGGACCTGTCCATGCGCATGCCTGAGGAGCTTCGCGGGCTGGAGCCGCAACTGCGCGAACTCATCGCGGCCCGCTTCAAGCGCGGCAAGATCGAGCTGCGCATCAACACCCAGCGCGAGGCCGAGGGCGGTTGGCCCCAGCCTCAGCCGGAACAGCTCAACCGCCTGGCCAATCTCGAGGCCAAGGTGCGCGCCTGGATGCCGCAGGCCGCGCCGCTGTCCGTCCACGAAGCGCTGAACTGGTGCAAGAGCGGCTCGGCCGTGCCGGCCCAGCTCGACGCGGCCACCCTGGAAGCTGCCCAGGCCTGCGTCCAAGGCCTGGCCGAAGCCCGCGAGCGCGAGGGCGAGAAGCTGGTCGCCATCCTGGCCGAGCGCATCAAGCGCCTGCGCGAACTGGCCGACGAGGCCGAGCCCCTGCTTCCGGCCGTCGTCGCCCGCCAGCAGCAGCGCTTTCTGGAGCGCTGGCAGGAAGCGCTGGCGGCCACTGGCGCCGCCAGCAGCGTGCCCCAGGAGGCCTTGCAGGAGCGCGCGCTGAACGAGGCCGCAGGCTTTGCCATTCGCATCGACGTGGCCGAGGAGCTGGCGCGGCTGCGCGCCCATCTTGACGAATTGACGCGCCTGCTGAAGAAGGGCGGTGAACTCGGCAAACGGCTGGATTTCCTGATCCAGGAGTTGCATCGCGAAGCCAACACGCTGGGCTCCAAATCAGCCGCACTGGAGCTCACGAACATCTCCGTCGAGATGAAGGTCGCCATCGAGCAGATGCGCGAGCAGGTGCAGAACATTGAGTAGTGCCCCATCCGGTGCCAGGCCGTCCCAAATTTCCGATTTCCCCGCCGCTTTCTTCAGCTTGGCGACCCACGCCGTCCCAATGGCGTGCTCATGCAGTGCCATCCCGTCCCACCGAAGCCCATGTGTTTTGGCGGGTAAATCGTTGAAGACGATCCCCTGACAGCCCTGCGTGGGTAACCGTGCGTGCCGTGTGCAGGCCGGGCACCGTGCCGCCGGCTGCGGCGGTAGGACGCCCCTCCCCTTGCGCCCGGTTCCGCTCCCTTATCTGGTCGCTTTTGCGTGGCGCTTGCCGACGGGCTGTTGCGCTCCTTCAGCGCCGCGGCACCACGCCGGCCGATGACCAGCCGAAGCAGTGCTTGGCAGCTTTGACTGAGCTCAACCCCGTCAGGATCTGCTGGAGACACGGCACAGGTCCCGATCCGGGAGGCATCGGGACGGACGCGACGGCTGAAGCTCGGCCAGTCGGAGGTGACGATCAAGTACGCGCCACGCTGGATGCTGGCCCTGGGGCAGGGCCCCGCGGGGGCCGCGGTTCGGGCCTTCGCCTGGATGGGAGCGCCCCACGTCCACGAGTCGCTGGTGACGCTGCGCCGGACCCTTCAGGAGGCTGAGTGGCGGACTCAGGCCGCCCATCGAGCAGCACTCCCGTCGTGGATGACCAAGGCCATCGGCGAAGCGGCAACTCGCGACTGCCCCCTCGCCCTGAGCCCCGACGAAAGTCTCGGAACTTGACCGCGAGCGCGCCGGGCGACCTGCCTTGTAGAGAAGGAGGCCTGCGCGCCGGAAAGGAATGGGTGTAAATGGGTCAAAGAATGCGCCAAGCCCTCGTCGGGCACGGGAAATTATTGGGTGTTATTGGGTGTACTATTGGCACCAATGATCCAATCCCAGACTGTCCAGATCACCCCGGAGATCCTGAGCCTCATCGCAGGCATCGATGAATTCAAAGGGGCATGGCGCGCGCTCGGCACGCTGGCGCCAGATCGGCTATCCGCACTGCGCCGAGTCGCCACCATCGAGAGCATCGGCTCATCCACTCGAATCGAGGGCAGCAAGCTGTCGGACCGTGAGATCGAGCGCTTGCTGTCCAACCTGCAAATCAAGTCGTTCACGACGCGTGACGAGCAAGAGGTTGCAGGCTATGCCGAGGTCATGGAACTCGTGTTCTCGTCGTGGCAGGACATTACCCTGACCGAAAACCACGTCAAGCAACTGCACCGCGACCTGCTGACCTACAGCGAGAAGGACGCGTGGCACCGCGGCAATTACAAGACCTCTACGAACAGCGTGGTCGCCTTCGACGAGGACGGCAAACAACTTGGCGGGGTGTTCGAAACCGCGACACCCTTCGACACGCCGCGCCTGATGACCGAACTCGTGACTCATTTCAACGATGAGCGCGCCACGCCGGGAGCAGGACCGCAACTTCATCCACTGCTGCAGATCGGCATCTGGATCGTCGTCTTCCTGGAGATCCATCCCTTCCAGGACGGCAACGGCCGACTGAGCCGCGTGCTGACCACCTTGCTGCTACTGCAGGCCGGCTATGCCTATGTGCCGTACAGCTCGCTCGAAAGCGTGATCGAGCACAGCAAGGAGGCCTACTACCTTGCGTTGCGGCAGACGCAGGGAACGATTCGCACCGAAACTCCGAATTGGCAACCCTGGTTGCTCTTCTTCCTGCGCGCGCTGGCCGAACAGGTGCGCCGTCTCAACCGTAAGGTCGAGCGCGAGAAGCTGGTGCTGGCCGCACTGCCCGAGCTGTCGCTGCAGATCGTCGAGTTCGCGCGGGAGCACGGGCGCATCACGATCGGCGATGCGATCCGGCTGACCGGCGGCAACCGCAACACGCTCAAGCAGCATTTCCGGGCGCTGGTCGAGCGTGGTCACCTGGGCCAGCACGGCGCCGGCCGTGGCGTTTGGTACGAGCTGGCCTCGCCGCCCACAGACGCCGGCAAGGCATAGCCGTCGTGGCACAGAACCCATTCGCCAGCCGTTGGCGCATCGTCTGGATGTCCGGCTGGGATCAGGACTACGTGGACATGGACGAGCCCGGCCACATCACGTTCGGCGCAGGCCGCTCCGGCAGCTTTCAGTTCGGATTGGTACAGGCACAGATGGACTGCAAGCTCAACGCTCAGCAGAGCAAGCGCATCCAGTTCACCTGGCACGGCTTCGACGAAGGCGACGAAATGACCGGTCGGGGGCACGCGGAGATCGTGGGCGATGAATTGCACGGCCATCTCTACATTCACCTCGGCGACGATTCCGCATTTCGTGCCGTCAGGCCGGCAACCGCCGCGCGCAAGCCGACACGCCAGCGCAAGCCACCTGAACCTCGTTGATCATGCGCGAGTACCAGTACTACGAATTCGCGGCCATCGACGGGCCGCTGACCGACACCGAGCTCGCCGAGTTGCGCGCCGTCTCCACACGCGCCGACATCACCCCCTCCAGCTTCGTCAACCACTACGCGTGGGGCAATCTGAAGGCCGATCCGGCCGACTGGATGCGGCGCTACTTCGACGCCTTCGTCTACACCGCCAACTGGTGCAGTTGCCGACTCGCCCTGCGCGTGCCGCTGGCCACGTTCTGCAAGTCCGAGCTGAAGCCCTTCACGTCACGCCATGCCCTGACGTTCGAGGCCAACGAATCACACTGGATCATCGATTGGTCGCTCGACGACAGCGAGAACCACGAGCGCCTCGACCTGGACGACGGCAGCCGCTGGATGCGTCGCCTGGCGCCACTACGCGACGAACTGCTGCGCGGCGACCTGCGTCCGATCTACCTGGGCTGGCTGGCTGCGGCCAGTCTGGACGGGTTCCGGGACGACGTGTTGGAACCGGAAGTGCCACCCGGCTTGTCGGCCTTGTCCGCGCCACAGCAAGCGCTGGTGGAGTTCCTGGAGATCGATCCCGACATGCTGAGCGCTGCCATGGCGGGGAGCGGCCGGGCTTCCCAAGACAACGCCGTGTTCGACGATCGCATGGATGCTTGGCTAGAGGAATTGCCGCGCGACGATATGACGGCGATTCTGAAGCTGATCGCGCAGGGCCATGGACATGTCGCTGAGCGCCAGGTCAGATCACGTCATGCAGCCTGGCTCAAGGCTCAACGACCGTCGCCTGCAGCCGCTGCGCCACAGCGCAGCGTGGGTCAACTGCGCGAACTCGCCCGATCGGCGTCGGGCGTCCGCCGGGCACATGAAGCCAATGAGCGCGCGCGACGAGAGGCCGAGCACCGCCAGCAACGCGAAGCGACCCTGCGGCGGTTGATGGCCGACGTGGACAAGCGCTGGGCAGTGGTCGATGCGCTGGCGCAGCGCGGGTCGGCCTCGGGCTATGCGCAGGCAGTTCGCGCCTTGACGGAATTGGCGGAGGGCTACGCGCTCGTCTCCAGCCACAAGGCCTTTGACCGCGACCTGCGACGCCTGCTGGTGCGTCATGCCGCACGGGGCGCGTTGCTGCGCCGGCTTTCAGAAGCGGGGCTGTGGTCAGGGTGAGGCTTCCGATGACGACTGACCGTGGCGACGAACTCGCGCAGGAAATGGCATGGCTGCGCGCCGAGAACTCCCGGTTGACTGGATTGCTGGACGCGCATGGCATCGCTTGGCAGGTGACCAAACCGGCGACCACGTCAGCACCGGCCGCGGTGGTGACGCCCTTCACCACCGACGAGAAGGTCGCGCTCTTTCGCCGCCTGTTTCGTGGCCGCACGGACGTCTACCCCGTGCGCTGGGAAAGCAAAGCGGGCAAGACTGGCTATTCGCCTGCATGCGCCAACGAGTGGCGGGCGGGCGTCTGCGAGAAGCCGCGGATCAAGTGCGCAGATTGCGGTCATCGGCTGCTGGTCCCCTTGACCGACCAGACGATCTACGACCATCTCGCCGGTCGACACACCGTCGGTGTCTATCCCCTGCTGGAGGACGACAGTTGCCATTTCCTCGCGGTGGACTTCGATGATGCCGAGTGGCGCAGCGATGCTCGGGCCTTCGTCCAGTCCTGCCGTGACCTCAGCGTGCCGGCCGCGCTGGAGGTCTCCCGCTCCGGCGAGGGAGCGCACGCATGGGTGTTCTTCTCTTCGAGAGTCGCCGCGCGGGATGCTCGCCGACTTGGGACGGCCATCATCAGCCACACCTGCGCCCGCACCAGGCAACTGAAGCTCACGTCCTACGACCGGCTGTTCCCGAACCAGGACACAATGCCCAAGGGCGGCTTCGGCAACCTGATCGCCTGCCGCTGCAGAAGCTACCGCGCGAAAGCGGTGGCAGCGTATTCGTCGATGACGGGCTACACCCCCATGCGGACCAATGGGCCTTCCTCGCCTCGGTCCCGACCATGGCAGCGCACGACATAGAGCCAACGATCCTGCGCGCCACCGGTAGCTCGCATCCGCTCGACGTCACCTTCATTGCTGAAGAGGACCAGCAGGAGCCCTGGAAACGCACCGCAACTGTCGGGCAGCGCTTGGCCGGCAGCATGCCCGCGTCGCTGACCGTGACCTCGGCCAACTTGCTGTACTTTGACAAGGCTTCTCTGCCGCAGGCGCTGGCGAACCGCCTGATCCGTTTGGCAGCATTCCAGAACCCCGAGTTCTACAAGGCGCAGGCGATGCGTCTGTCAGTGTGGAACGAGCCGCGCGTGATCGGCTGCGCGGAGAATTTTCCCAACCACATCGCCCTGCCACGCGGCTGTCTGGATGCCGTCGAAGAGCTCCTGCGCGACAACGGCATCCGCTGTGAACTGCGCGACGAGCGGTTAAGCGGTGAACCCTTGGATGTGAGCTTCGCCGGCAAGCTGCGCTCGGACCAGGAGCAAGCGGTCGCCGCCATGCTCCATCATGACACCGGCATCCTGTGCGCGCCGACAGCGTTCGGCAAAACAGTCACGGCGACGGCGTTGATCGCCCGCCGAGGCGTGAGCACGTTGGTGCTGGTCCATCGCACCGAGTTGCTCAAGCAGTGGCAGGAGCGGCTGCAAGCCTTCCTGGGCGTGGGCAAGGGTGTCATCGGCGCCATCGGCGGCGGCAAGGCCAAGCCGACCGGCCGGATCGACATCGCCGTGATGCAGTCCTTGTCCCGGCAGGGCGAAACGAACGAGATCGTCGAGAACTACGGCCAAGTCATCGTCGACGAATGCCACCATCTCTCGGCGGTCTCGTTCGAAGCCATCATGAAACGGGTGCGGGCCAAGTACGTGCTCGGGCTCACCGCCACGCCGATCCGGCGCGACGGACGACAACCGATCATCTTCATGCAATGCGGGCCCATGCGGCACACGGCCGCCCGGCCGACGGGCGCACCTCAGTCCTTGGACGTGATCCCCCGCTATCTGTCGGCCCACATCCGGCTACCTGCCGATGCCGGCATCCAAGATGTCTTCCGACACATCGCCAATGACGCCGGCCGCATCCAGGCTATCGCGAACGAGGTTGCCAGCGCTTTCGAGCAGGGACACAAGGTGCTAGTCCTGACCGAGCGGACCGACCACCTTGGCGCCATTGAAGCGATGCTGGCGGGCCGGGTGTCGACGCTGTTCACGTTGCATGGCCGCATGTCGAGGAAGCAGCGCACGGCCCTTGTCGGGGAGCTCGACGCTTTGCCGCCGGACACGCCACGCGTACTGCTGTCCACAGGCAAGTTGATCGGCGAGGGATTCGACCACGCACCACTGGACACGCTGGTGTTGGCCATGCCGATCTCGTGGAAGGGCACGTTGCAGCAATATGCCGGACGACTGCACCGCGAGCATGCGGACAAGACACGTGTGCGCGTCATCGACTTCGTCGACGCGGGGCACCCAGCCCTCCTGCGAATGTGGGACAAGCGCCGGCGCGGCTACCAAGCCATGGGCTATCGGATTCCGTCGACCGACACCGGCGCCCATCTGGCTTTCGATGGGCAGACAGACGACGCCGACTGAACCCGCAGCCCGCATCTGCAGCAGAGGGGCCACTGGTACACTTTCTTGTCGCGCTTCGCTGAGGCGGTCAGCCTCGAAAAAGTCCCATCACGTGTCACCAAAGCTCATGTTTCGTGTGGGGTACTTCGTGGGGTTTTCGATCAGCATGAGAGCCGGGCTCCATAGGGATCAACCACTTGGCCTCGACCCCGAGGTTCAGGTGCAGAACATTGAATGATGCCCCATGCGGGGCCATGCAGACCCAAGTTCCCAATTCACCCGCCGCTTTACCCGCCGCGCTTCAGCGGCTTGGCAATCACCCCGAGAGCGAGTTCATGACGCTCACCTCGTCGTACCAGCGGACGTCTCTCTGTTGATTTCATCCGAAACCTGACCCCCGGTCAGTGCGTGCGGTCGCTTGCTGAGCGTTCATTTTGTCGTCGATTACAATTATCTGACGTATAAATGGAACAAACGTGCCGCCGCGATCTCATCCTCAGCTCGTCCTCGAGCTCGCGCGGACCAAAGGACTGGTTCGCGCGGGCGATCTGGAGGTGCTCGGCGCGCCGCGAGTCGTGCTCAGCCGGCTTGCCGCCAGCGGGCAACTGGAACGAGTCGGGCGTGGCCTGTATCGCCTTCCCGAGGCCGACGTGTCGGAGTTTCTGGGTCTAACCGCGGTCGCGATCAAGGCACCGCAGGCGGTGTTCTGCCTGCTCACCGCGCTGCAGTTCCATGAACTGACGACACAGCTGCCGCGCCGGGTCTGGATCGCCATGCCACGCGGCAGCCATGCTCCTCGCATCGAGCATCCCCCGATCAAGATGGTCCAGTTCACCGGAGCGAGCTACTCCGAGGGCGTTGAGGCCTTCGAGCGTGATCAGGTGCAACTGCGCGTCTACAACGTCGCCAAGACCGTGGCCGACTGCTTCAAGCACCGCAACAAGATCGGCCTGGACGTGGCCCTGGAGGCGCTGAAGGACGCCCTGGCCCAGAAGAAGGCTTCGGTCGACGACCTGTGGCACTACGCAAAGATCTGCCGTGTCTCCAACGTGATGCGCCCCTACCTGGAGGCGCTCACGTGAGCAAGGATCTTTCCGCTTCGGTTCGAGCGCGTCTGCTGAACCTGGCTAAGGCCGAAGGCTCGGACTTCAACGGCGTGTTGGTCCGGTACGCGCTCGAGCGCCTGCTGTACCGCATGAGCTGCTCGACGCACGCCGACAACTTCCTGCTCAAGGGAGCGCTGTTGTTCGCGCTTTGGTACGACATGCCACACCGGCCGACGCGCGACGTAGACCTGCTGGGCTTTGGCGCCAGTGATCTGGCGTCCCTCGAGCAGACCTTTCGGGAGATCGCCTCCATCGAGGTCGACGACGGCATCGTGTTCGACCCGGCTACGGTGACGGCGCAGGAGATTCGCAAAGACGCAGGCTACGCCGGCGCGCGGATCGTCTTCACCGCCGAGCTTGCGCGAGCCAAGTGCAAGGTGCAGGTCGACGTCGGATTCGGCGACGCGGTGACGCCGGGGCCTGTGCACGCGACATACCCCGTCTTGATCGCTGACTTCCCCGCTCCGCAGCTGCGCACCTATCCGGCCTACAGCGTCATCGCCGAGAAGCTGCACGCCATCGCGCTTATGGGCATAACGAACAGTCGCATGAAGGACTACCTCGACCTCTGGGTCATGCTTGATCGCGAGACCTTGGACCCGGCCTTGATGGCAAGGGCGATCGCTGCGACCTTCTCGCGTCGAGACATGGACGTGCCCGCCAAGCTGCCGGTCGGACTGACCGATGAGTTTGCGGACGATCCGACCCGCGTGGCAATCTGGAAGGCATTTCTGCTCAAGAACGAGATTCCGCCAAAGCCGCTGCCCGACATCGTGCGAGACCTCGCTACCTGGCTGCAAGATCCGCTAGATCGGGCGCGCAAGCTCTCCGACGACGCTCGATAGGCTGCCCGAAGTGGTTCGCAAGATTGCCTTCGCTTGATCTTGTCTGGGGCTGTGGCTACCTGCTCATACCGTGTCGCCAAAACTCAAGTTTGCTGGCGGATTCACTGGCGGGTTCAGAGGGGCCTCTGAGTAAATCTCGATAGAGAATCAACTGCTTGGAGCCGATCCCGAGCTTCAGGTGCAGAACATCGAGTACGTTGAAGGGCGCCGCCGTGAAGCGCACGAATCCTGCGGGGGTTTTTCAGGGGACGTCGAGGCCTTCTCGCCAGGCCGGCGTCAGGACGCCGGCGCGGAGGCCGGCGTTGCAGCCGGCGGCGTGGCACGCTGGCGCATCTGCTGCTTGAATGCCTCGCAGGGGTCGCCACGGCCGGTGGGCGCGGCGGTCTGCCAGACGTAGGTGTAGGGCTGCCCCGCGGACTGGGCGCCGCCGTCCGTGAAGCCCAGGCTGACCACGCGCGCGGCCGGCTGCTGCTGGCGAGCCAGCTGCGCCACGCCGTAGTCGTCGCGCACGTGACCGTTGCCGGCCAACAGAACGGCCGGCCTGCCGTGGCTGCCGGCGGCCTGCTGCAGCGTGGTCCACATGGCCGCGTCGCGCACGCGCTGGGCCCAGCGCATAGCCACCAAGCGCTCGCCGGCCAACATGCCGCAATGGCCCTTGACGAGGTCGGCGTCCAGCGCGGCGCGGCCCGCATCGCCCAGCGGTGCAGCACGCAGCAGCGGCGCCAGGTCGGCCGGCAGCGCGGCCTCGCCCTCACGCGCAACCTGGCGGGCCTGGTCGCGCG
>NZ_DASWYS010000227.1:0-16223 GCF_036404855.1 Roseateles sp. | reverse complement strand
TGCACCAGTTGCAGGCGGACTACCAGTCGGCGCTGCGCAAGGAAGTGGTGGACCTGGTCGAGAAGGTCGCGCGCCAGGTCATTCGCGCCGAACTGACGCTGCAGCCGACACAGTTGCTGGCCCTGGTTGACGAGACACTGGCCAGCATGCCGGTGCGCCGCGAAGGCGTGGAAGTTTTCCTGAACCCCGAGGACTTGCGCCGCATCCAGGACCTCGCGCCCGAGCGCGCCCAGGCCTGGACGCTGCTGCCCGACGCAAAGCTGGAAAGCGGCGAATGCCGGCTGCTGGCCGGCGGGCATGAGGCGGATGCCGGCTGCCGCCAGCGCCTGGAAGCCTGCATGGACCAGGTCAAGACCCAGATGCTGGATCCGACCGCGGAGAACGCGCCATGATCGCCGCCGCGCTGCGCAAGGTCGAGCTGGGCGAAGTGCCGGTGGCCACGCCCACTGGCCGGCTGGTGGGGGCCTCCGGGCTGCTGCTGGAAAGCGTCGGCTGCGCGCTGCGCACCGGCCAGCGCTGCATGATCGAAGGCGCTGGCGACGAATGGATCGCGGCGCAGGTGGTGGGCTTCCGCGAAGAGGTCTCCTACCTGATGCCGTTCAAGAAGCCCGAGGGCCTGAGCACCGGCGCGCGCGTGCTGCCCGCACCGGAGCAACGCACTTCCATGATCGGCCCGGCCTGGCTGGGCCGCATCGTGAATGGGCTGGGCGAGCCCATCGACGGCCTGGGCCGGCTGACGGGCGAGCACCCGCTGCCCAGTCGCCCTCCCAAGGTCAATCCGCTGAAGAAGACGCCGGTGCACGAGCCGCTGGACGTGGGCGTGCGTGCCATCAATGGTCTGCTGACGCTGGGGCGGGGACAGCGCGTCGGCCTGATGGCCGGCTCGGGCGTGGGAAAGAGCGTGCTGCTGGGCCTGATCACTCGCCAGACCGTCGCCGACGTGGTGGTGGTGGGGCTGATCGGCGAACGCGGTCGTGAGGTGCGCGAGTTCATCGACCTGAGCCTGGGCGAGGCGGGCCTGGCGCGCGCGGTCGTCGTGGTGGCGCCGGCCGACGAGTCGCCGCTGATGCGCATGCGTGCCACCGAGCTGTGCCACACCATCGCAGCCCATTACCGTGACCAGGGGCAGCATGTGTTGCTGCTGGTCGACTCGCTGACTCGCTACGCGATGGCCAAACGCGAGGTGGCACTGGCACTCGGAGAGCCGCCGGCCACGCGCGGCTACCCGCCATCGGTGTTCTCGGTGCTGCCCGAACTGGTGGAGAGCGCCGGCAACGGCGAGAACCCGCAAGGCAGCATGAGCGCCATCTACACCGTGCTGGCAGAGGGTGATGACCAGCAGGATCCGGTGGTGGACACCGCGCGGGCCATCCTTGACGGCCACATCGTGCTGTCGCGCGCGCTGGCCGAGCGCGGTCACTATCCCGCCATCGACGTGTCGCAGTCCATCAGCCGATGCATGGCTCTGGTGGCGGCCAAGGAGCACCAGCAGGCCGCGCGCGAGCTCAAGGCGCTGGCGGCCAAGTTCGAGCAGGTGCGCGAGCTGATGCCGTTGGGCGCCTACGTGCCTGGCGCTGACCCACAGACTGACCGCGCTGTGCGGTTGTTCCCCCAGATCGAGGCCTTCCTGCACCAGGGCGTCAGCGAGCCAGCCCGGCTGGACGAGACCTTGCAGCGCCTCGCGGAGATCGTGCAATGAAGCAACTGCAGCTGAATCTGCGCCGCCTCGTCGACCTGCGTGGTCGCGAGCTGGAGCGTCACCAGGCCGAGTTGGCCACGAAGGAGCAGCTGCGCGCGCGCAGCGCGGCCGCCGTCCAGCGACTGGAGGCGCTGAACGCGCAGCTGGGCGCCACCGGCGTTTCCTCCCCCAGCCTGGCCGTCAATGGTGCTGACTACAAGCAGGCCGTCATGCAGTGGGCCGACCAGCAGCGCCAGAACCTCGCCGTCCATGAGGCCGACGTGGCCGCCCAGCGCCAGGCCGTGCTGGCCGTGGCGCGCAAGCAGGAGGCTGTCGGCCAACTGCTGGATCGCGTGGGCGTCCGCTTGCGGGTCGAGGACGAGCGGCGCCAGCAGAAGGGCCAGGACGAACTGGCGGGCCAGGTCTGGCATCGGGGGCAGGCATGAAGGACTTTCTTAAGTTGTCGGCCGCGTGCGTCGTCTTTCCCGGTGGTAGTCCCATCCCCGTCCTGAGGAGCAGCTGATGACCACCACGACCTACGACCCGACGAGCACCGCCACTTCGCTGGCCAAGGCCTACACCTCGGCCGCACAGTCGCTGATTGACACGCAGAAGACCACTGCGACGACCACTTCCAGCGCCCTGAGCAAGCTTCAGAGCGCGCTGTCGAGCTTCCAGACTGCACTGGGCTCGCTCAGTTCCGTCTCCAGCAGCAGCAGCCTGCTGAAGATGAGCGCCACGTCGTCCGACACCGCCGTTGCCAGCGCCACGGCCAGCGGCAAGGCTTCGCCGGGCAGCTACTCGCTCTTCGTCGAGCAGCTGGCAAGCAATCAGCAGATCGCCTTCCAGGACCTGCCGGCTACGACGGCCAATGCCGCCGGAAAGATCTCGCTGTCGCTGGGTAACGGCGACAGCTTCGACGTCGACCTCGCCGTGGCCGACGTGGACGGCAACGGCACGCTGTCCTATGTCGAGATCGCCCGCGCCGTGAACGGCGCCAGCGGCAACCAGGGCAAAGTTACCGCCATGGTGAGCACCGTCAATGGCAAATCCAGCCTGGTGTTCAGCTCGGGCGTGGGCGGCAGCGACGGGGAGATCAGCGTCAGCGCCGATAGCAACGTCGACGCGACGCTGGCTGCCGTGCTGAACGGTCCGCCCAAGGAGCTGGTGGCCGCGCGCAACGCCGTCGTCTGGCTGGGTGCCCAGGGTACCGGCCTGAAGATCGAGCAGAACAGCAACACCATCACCGCCATCGACGGCGTGACGCTGACGCTGAAGGCCGCCCAGGCTGCCGGCAGTGCGCCGATGACGTTGACCGTGGCGCAGGACACCAGCGCCACCAAGGACAACATCACCGGTTTCGTGAATGCCTACAACACGTTGCGCAGCACGCTGGACAGCCTGCTGAAGAGCGGTGGCGAGGGCAGCACGGCTGGCCCGCTGGCCGGCGACTCCAGCCTGAAGTCGCTGCGTGACCGCCTCGCCGGCCTGATGCGCCAGGACGTCGGCGGCGTGAACCTGCGTACCCTGGGCTTCTCGCTGGATCGCGCCGGCAAGCTCAGCCTGGACGGCGACAAGCTCTCCAAGGCACTGACCACCGCGCCCGAGGCACTGGACAACTTCCTCGGCAAGGCCACATTGACCAGCCGCAGCGGCCTGCTGGGCAGCCTCGCCAACGCCACCGAACAGTGGACCAGCAGCACCGGCGGCCTGCTGAAGAAGCGCCAGGACGCCCTCACCACCCAACAGCGCGCGCTGAACGACCGCCAGACCCGACTCGATGCGCGGTTCGATCAGATGTACGAGCGCTACCTGAAGCAGTTCTCCGCCCTGCAGGCCATGCAGGAGCAGATGTCCCAGACCTCCGGGCTTCTGGACAGTCTTTTCTCATCCAAGTAGTCATGACCTACGACGCCTATCAAAGCTACCAGTCCGTCAACCTGAAGGCCCAGACCGCGCAGGCATCGCCGGTGCAGCTCGTGCTGGTGCTGATGGACGGCTTGCTCGACGAGCTGGCGCGCGCGCGCGGCCACATTGAGGCACGCCGTTTCGAGCTCAAGGCGGCCAGCTTGGAGAAGTGCGTCGGCATCATCAACGGCCTGTCCAGCGCGCTGGACATGGAAGCGGGCGGCGAGGTCGTGAACAACCTCGCCCGCCTCTACGACTACTGTGCCGAGCGCCTGTACCGTGCCGGCGTGGAGCTCGATGTGTCCATCGTCGACGAGGTCCGCAACCTGCTGGGCCAGATTCGCGATGGCTGGCAGGGCGTGCAGGCCCGCCATGGATAAAGCTATGCAGCTGCTGCGCCTCGCCCAAGGCCTGCGTCAGGCCGGTCGCCACCGCGACTGGCGGGCGTTGCAGCGCCTGGACGTCGATGTGGGCGCTGCCTTGCGCGACTGGGCGCCGTCCGTTGCGCCCAGCGAGCTGGAGCGCAAGGCCCTGACCGCCCTCGGCGAGGCCCATGCCGAAGCACGCCAGCTCTGCCGCGACGAGATGCAGTCGCTTGAACAGACCCTGAATCAGATGCGCGAGGGCCGCGAACGCTGGAGCGCCTATGCCGCCCACGGCGGCCAGCAGTTGGAGGACCAGTCATGAACACCGCAGCCCTGCTGTCCACGCCCGCCGCCGCGGCTCGTCCGCAGCGCGGCGTGCTGACCGTGGCCGACGCCGCCGCCGAGCCGGCGCTGCCCTCGGATGACGGTTTCGCCGCGCTGGTGGCCAGCCTGGATGTCGATGCCGAGCAGAGTGCCCCGGCGCTGCCGCTGCCCGTCGCGCAGCCCACCGAGGCGCTGTCCACCGACGAAACCTCCGAAGGTCCCGAGCCCGTCGACCCGCAATCCGCGTTTGCGTTGGCTGCGCTGGGGCTGCTGACGTTGCCGGCGGCTGCGCAACCCGCAGTCGCCATGGCGGGCGTAGCTGCCGAGGCCGACGCACCCGCCTCCGAGCCCGCATTGCCCGCGGTGCTGGCGCCGGTTGCCTTGCCCGCCGAACCGCGGTCGGCGCCGGCAGCGGTTTCGCAGGCCCTGCCGTTGCCCCAGTCGGCACCGGCGGGTGCTGACGCCGAGACGGCCGCGGCCGCCGCGCCGGCCATCGCTGCAACGGCGAAGGCGGCCGAGCCCGCTCCCGAGACGGATGAAACGACCGGCGCCTTGCCGCAGAAGGTCGAGCGTGGCAGCGCCGGCAGCGAAATGCCCGCTGCTGCCCCCGCGGCCGCGCCGCTGCGCCCGGTCGCCGCGCCGGCCTTGACGCCGCCCACCGTCGCACTGAAGGGCGAGGCCACCCAATGGCAGCAGCCGCTGCTGCAGGCGTTGGGCGACCGGCTGCAACTGCAGATCGCGACGCGCAGCGACCAGGCCGTCATCCGGCTGGAGCCGCCCATGCTCGGCCGCGTCGAGATCGCGATCCGCCAGCAGGCCGGCGAGCTGCAGGTGCGCATCGCCGCCAGCCACGATGAAGTCACGCGCCAGATCCAGCAGGTCAGTGAGCCGCTGCGCCAGAGTCTGGTCCAGCGCCATGTCGGCGAAGTCAGCGTGCAGGTGGCACAGAGTGCTGCCGGCCGCGAGGCGGACGCCCGCGGCGGCACCCAGCAGCAGGCCGCGCGCGATGGCCAGCAGCAGGAACGCCAGGAACAGCAGCAGCAGCAGCGTCGCCCGGGGCGCGGCCTGGACGGTGGGGACGCGACCAGCTTCGCGGCCGACCTCGCGTCCATGAAGGCCTGATCCGCACCTAGCGAACGGAAGCAAGACCATGAAGCAGAAATTCAAACTGATTGCCGTGATCGCGCTGGTCGGCCTGCTGGCCGCGGCCGCCGCGGGCGGGGCCGTCTGGTGGGCCATGGGTGCCCGGGCCGCGCAGGGTGACCAGGCGGAGGCTGCGGCCCCTGTCGACGACGGCAAGCCCGCGCCCGACTACAAGTACGTCACGCTTGAGAAGGTGCTGGTGATGATGCGCAGCGACGAAGGAGCCAGCGTGCCGCACTACATGGCGATGGACGTGGTGTTCAAGACCCTGCCCGACCAGGAGAAGCGCGCCAAAGAGCACCTGCCGCTGCTGCGCACCGTGGCTGTGAAGGCCTTGTCGGCCTACACGCTGGAGCGTGCACGCGCCATGACGGTGCCCGAGTTCGCCGAGGCGCTGAACCAGGCCTACCGCGACAGCTACGCGGCCGAGCGGCGCGAGGCGCCGTTCGCCGAGGCGATGATCGGCAAGCTCATCATCGAGTGACGGTATCGCCCATGCACGCCGCCGCCTATGCCGAGTACGCCCAGCCAGGCACCAGCCTGTTGGGGCCGGACTTCGAGCGCACCCAGCTGCGCCAGTACGCGCCGCTGGTCAAGCGCATCGTGCGTCAGCTCGGCACCCAGGCCAGCGCCGTGATGGACCGCGAGGACATGGAGCAGATCGGCCTGATGGGCCTGCTGGAGGCGCTGCGCCGCTATGGCCAGCCTGACGAGGCTTTCGGTGCCTTTGCGGCGCTGCGCGTGCGCGGCGCCATCCTTGACGAGCTGCGCCGCCAAGACTGGCGGCCGCGTTCGGTGCGCCAGGAGAGCCACAGGCTGCGCGACGCATTGCGCGCGCTGACACGCAAGCTGGGCCGCGAGCCGACAGAGGCCGAGATCCTGAGCAACCTCAAGATCACGCCGCAGGCCTACCAGGCCTTCCAGCAGGACGAGGTGGCCGAGGAGCTGGCCAGCTTCGACGAGATGGTGGCCGAGCTGAGCAACCTGCCCAGCGACGCGCGCACGCCCGAGGCCCAGCTGATGGTCACGCGCTCACTGACCCAGGCGCTGCAGAGCCTCAACGAGCGCGAGCAGAAGGTCATCCAGCTCTATTACGAATTCGACGCCAGCCTGAAGGAGATCGCCGCGGTGCTCGATCTCACCGAGGCGCGCGTCTCCCAGATCAACAAGGCTGCGCTCGGGAAGATGAAAGCCTTCCTGCAGCAGGCCTGAAGCCGAGGACGAAACCCATGCAGCCTTTTATCGGAATCCTCATCGTCATCGGATGCGTCTTCGGCGGCTTCCTGATCCACGGCGGCAACTTCGCCGTGATCTGGCAGCCCGTCGAGTTGCTGATCATCCTGGGCGCGGGCTTCGGCGCCATCCTGCTGGGCAATCCCAAGCACGTGCTGTCGGAGATGGTGCTGCAACTGCGCAAGGTGGTCGCGCGCCGCAAGGACGGCGAGGAGTTCCAGCGCCAGTTGCTGCTGCTGATGTATGAGCTGCTGCAAACGGCTGCGGGTGGTCTGAAGGCTTTGGACGCGCACGTCGAGGCCCCGGAAGAGAGTCCGCTGTTCAAGCGCTACCCGCTGATCCTGGATGAGCCGAAGCTGCTGCACTTCATCGTCGACAACTTCCGCCTGATGGCCATGGGCAAGATCAACGCTCACGAACTGGAAGGCGTGCTCGAGCAAGAGCTGGAGGCCATCCATGAGGAGCTGAGCCAGCCCGCTCGTTCTCTGGGCAAGATTGCCGAGGCGATGCCCGGCTTCGGCATCCTGGCCGCGGTGCTGGGCATCGTGACTGCGATGAGCTCCGTCGCCGAAGGCGCCGGCACCGGCGAGATCGCGCTGATGGTGGCGGCGGCCATGGTGGGCACCTTCATCGGCATCCTGTTCTGCTATGGCCTTTTCGATCCGCTGGCCAACATGATGAAACAGGTGGTCAACGAGGAGATGGCCGCGCTGGAATCCGTCAAGGTGGTGCTGGTCACGCATGTGGCCGGCAAGCCGCCGCTGCTGGCTATCGATGCCGGCCGCCGACTGGTGCAGCTCAACATCAAGCCCAGCTTCGCGCTGCTGGAAGGCTGGATCAACAAGCTGAACGATCCGGGCGAGCCGGATGAAGAGACGCCGCGTCGCCGCGCAGGCGATCGCATGTCGGGAGAACGCAGTGCAGCCTAACGGCAAGCCCGGCCGCTCGGACGGGCAGCACGCCACCGTCGTCAAGCGCGTCTCGCGCAAGGCGCACGACGAATCACATGGCGGCGCCTGGAAGGTCGCCTTTGCCGACTTCTGCCTGGCGCTGCTGTGCCTGTTCCTGGTGATGTGGCTTCTGGCCTCGCGAAACTCCGACCGCATGCAGGTCGTGCTCAAGAGTGCTGGTGCCAACCTGCTGGACGACGGCAACGGCATGACCAACTCGCTGGCCTCGGGCTCGCGCGGCAGTCTGATCGATCGCCACCCGGTGCCGGCCTACGGCGAGGCGCCTGCTCAAGGCCAGTCGCACTACAGCTACAAGGCGCCGGACAGCCCCGGCGCCGTCGCACCGGGCAGCCGCGCCACCTACGAGCGCCCGTCTGAGCTGGCTGCGCTGGCCCGCGTCATCGAGCGCGTCAGCGCGGACGAGGGCCTGGGCGGCAACCTGCGCATGGCAGTCACGCCGCAGGGCCTGCGCGTGATGCTGCACGACACCGATTCCAGCGGCATGTTCGTGCGCGGCAGCGCCGCGCCGTCGCCGCGCTTCAAGGCCTTGCTGCAAAAGCTCGGCCCGGTGTTCGCGCAGATGCGCAATCAGCTGCTCATCGTGGGCCACACCGATGCCTCGCAGTACGTGGACCGCGGCCCCAGCGCCTTCTCCAACTGGGCCCTGTCCACGCACCGCGCGATGTCGGCCCGGCTGCACCTGCTGGAAGGCGGCATGCCCGAGAACAGCGTCATGCAGGTCAGCGGCATGGCCGACAGCGCCCCGCTGGACCCGGACGACCGATTCGCCGCGGTGAACCGCCGCATCGAACTGATGATCCTGACCCCCCGCCAAACCCAGCAGCTCTCGCAGATGTTTGGCGCACCGCCGCAGAGCGTGCCCCTCGCGCCGAATGCGTCGAGCGGGCAGGGCCTGGCCGCGCTGAGCGCCGAATCTGCCGAAGCCGCGCGCGAGCTGCGCCGGGCGCTGCCCGGCGAGAAGGAGTGAGCGGCCATGCGAACCAAGACACGAGGTGACCGAATGAAGATCGTCGCGAACAACGGCCATGCCGTGGACAAGCCCGTCGCCCGCAGCGAGCAGCCGACCATTGAGAAAGCCGGCGGGGCCGCCGCCGCCGTGCTAGGCACGGCCAACGCTGAGCTCGAGTCGCGCGTGCTCGGCCCGGCCCAGGACGCTCTGGCAGCCCTGCCCGAGATCGACCAGGCCAAGGTCGATGCGCTGCGCGAGGCCCTGGCCCGCGGTGAGATCGGCTTCGATGCCGACCGCCTGGCCCGCCTGATCCAACGCTTCCACGGAGCCGGTCAGTGAAAGGCAAGAGCACCGAGGCGCTGGCAGCGCTGCTGCGCGACCTGCAGGCCGATTGCGCGGCCTACGGGCGCCTGCGCGAGCTGTTGGAGGCCCAGTTCCAGGCTGCGCTGCGCCACCAGGCCGAGCCGCTGCAGCGGCTCGCTGACGAGATCGTCATGTTGGTGGATGAGCTGGACGCCCACACCCGAGTGCGCGGCCTGCTGCTGCGCAAGTTGCTGGGTTCGCAGTGCGACGCCTCTATGAGTCGTCTGCTGTCGCGCCTGCCGCCGGCGGCGGCGCAGGCGCTGGGCGACATCTGGGCGACGCTGGAGGGCCAGGTGCGTGAATGCAAGGCTTTGAACCAGCGCAACTGCCAGCTGATCACGGAACAGCAGGCGCTGATGCGCCGCGTGATGGGCGTGGAGGAGGGGCTCTATGCTGAATCCTGACTTCCACATCGGCGGCGCAGCTGGATTTCCGGCCCTGTCGGATGCACCGCGCACCAACGGTGCCGCCGGTGGCTTTGGTGATCTCTATCGCCAGCTCAACGCCGAGGTCAACCAGTTCATCGAGCGCGGCGACGCGGCCGGCTCCCTCAGCCCAGAGGCCCAGGTGCACCGCATGCAGACTGGCCCCGTGGAGGCGCCGTCCGCTGACCAGCAGGCCTGGCTGGACCGCATCGCGCCGCTGGCCGAAGAGGCCGGCCGTGCGCTGGGCGTGGCGCCCGAGGTGTTGTCCGCGCACGCCGCGCTGGAGTCGGGCTGGGGCCAGCGACCCATCCGTACCGAAGCCGGCGCCGACAGCCACAACCTGTTCGCGCTGAAGGCCACGCCGGGCTGGCGTGGCGACGTGGCCGAGATCCAGACCACCGAATACGAGGAGGGCGTGGCCCAGTCGCGCCGAGCGGGCTTCCGCAGCTATGCCGACGCCGGCAGCGCCTTCCGCGATTTCTCGCAGTTGCTCAGCGGCAGTCCGCGCTACCAGGCTGCGCTGGGCACCGGGAGCGACGCACTGGCCTATGGCCGCGCGCTGCAGCAAGGCGGCTACGCCACCGACCCGGCCTATGCCGACAAGCTGGCCCGCGTGGCGGCCCAGATCGGCAAGGGGAGGCGTTGATGTCAGCGCACGGGTTCCACCAAGCCGGCGTCCAGCACGCGCGCCGAAATGACGCGGCCGCTGGCGCTGTTGCGCACGCGGATGACGGCATCGCGCGCGCCGGCGTCCAGTGCCTCGCCGGCGCCCTGGACCTCGATGCCCTCGCTGTGCGCCACGATGCGCACACGCTCGCCGCGGCGTACCAGTTGGGCCGGCGCGAGCTGGCGCTTCTGCAGGATCTGGCCGGCGCGCAGACTGCTGCGGGAGGCCTGGCCCAGTACGTCTTCCAGCCGGCCCAGCGCGTCACTGGCTTGGCTGATGTCGCGGCGCTGCAGCTCGACGTCGCCCTCAGTCAGGGCCTGGCCGACGGCCACGGCTTGGCGGGCTACCAGCACTTCGGCGCTGAGGCTGGCGCGCAGCACGAAGCTCTGGGCCGGCACGGTCGGGCTGCCCGGGCAGCGGGCTGCCAGGCGCAGCCGCGACAGGCTGCGGGCGTCCTGCAGCGTGATGTCCCAGCCGCCGGCGCAGGCCGGCGCGGGACGCGCGGCCTGCGGTGCGAACTGCAGTTCGGGCGCCACCCAGCCCTCGCGGTCGGCGGTGTCCAGCACGGCGCGGCGGGCCGCGTCCTGCACCTGGACCTCCAGGCTCGCGGCCAGTGTCAGCACAGGCAGGACCAGCAGTCCCCACAACAGATTTCTCGGAGAGCGAAGCATGAGCATTGATTTCAGCAAGGCCATGGGCCAGCACGCCGACGCCCTGCGCCTGCGTGCCGAGCGCACCAAGGTGCTGGCCTCGAACATCGCGAATGAAAACACGCCCGGCTACCAGGCGCGCGATGTGGATTTTGCCGCGACCTTGCGGCAGATCAACGAGGGCGGGGACGGTTTGCTCGCCGACACTGACGCTGGCGAGTTGCAGTACCGCGTGCCTTTCCATGCGGCTCAGGACGGGAACACCGTGGAGCTGGGGGTGGAGCAGGCTGCGTTCGCTCAGAACGCCCAGGACTTCGGTGCCAGCCTCACCTTCCTGAACATGAAGCTCAGGGGCCTGGCCAAGGCCATCAACGGGCAATAAGCCAGCACAGGAACACAGAGATGTCCTTCAAGCAGATCAGCCAGATCGCGGGCTCGGCCATGGCGGCCCAGACCACGCGGCTCAACACCATCGCCAGCAACCTGGCCAACGCGCAATCCGCGGCCGGTACCGAGGACGGCGCCTATCGTGCGAAGAAGCCCGTGTTCGCCGCGCTGCCCGTCAGCGGCGGCTCGGCCGGCGAACAGCTCGCCGGCAGCCGCGTGCAGGTGCTGGACGTGGTGGAGAGCGACGAGCCGCTGCGACGTGTCTACGAACCGGAGAACCCGCTGGCCAACCAGAACGGCGAGGTCTTCTATCCCAACGTCAATCCGGTCGCCGAAATGACCGACATGCTGTCCGCGTCGCGCGCCTTCGAGACCAACGTCGAGGTGCTAGGCCGGATCAAGTCCATGCAGCAGTCCCTGCTGCGCCTCGGGGAGTCCTGAACATGAGCGCCGTCAATCCCACCAATGGCAGCAACGCCGACACGGGTGCCGCCAGCAATGGCGTGGCCGCCAATGGCGGCACAGCCGAGATCTCGCAGCTGTTCACGAAGCTGCTGGTCGCGCAGATCCAGTATCAGGATCCGCTGGAACCCACGGATGCCAGTCAGTTCGTCAATCAGTTGTCGCAACTCAGCCAGGTCGAGTCGTTGCAGGCGCTGACCACGCAAACGGCCTACAACAACAGCATCCTGTCCAGCCTGCAGATGCTGAACCTGGGCAGCCAGGTCGGCAGCACGGTCCATGTCAGCGCCAGCCAGCTGCCGCTGAAAGATGCTCCCGTCGAGTTGGTCTTCACGCTGGAGAACATCGCCTCGCCGGCCACGCTGCAGTTGACCGACGCCGCAGGCCGCAAGCGCGAGATCGAGCTCGGCAATCTCGGCGTTGGCAGTCACGGCTACACGCTGGACCCCAAGGCTCTGGGGCTGGCCGAAGGTAACTACTCGGTCGCAGTGCTGAACGAGTCCAAGCAAAGCGTGACGCCCGAAGTGGTCGGTCGCATCAGCGGCGTGAGGCTGGCCAGCGACGGCAGCGCGCTGGTACAGCTTGGCAGCCTGGGCGAGTTCAATTCCCGCCTCATCACCCAGTTCAAGGGCTTGGTCGCCGACGCGACCGGGACCCACTAACCCCACCCCCCAAAGAAGCGACAAGGATCCCATCATGAGTTTTGAAATCGCACGTTCGGGCATTGCCGCGGTCAACGGTTCGCTGGAGACCATCAGCCACAACATCGCCAATACCGGCACCTACGGCTACAAGAGCAGCCGCGCCAATTTCTCGGCCATGTATGCCGGCACACACGCCAACGGCGCCGAGGTGTCGTCGGTGTCGCAGAGCATGGGCATGTCCGGCGGCGCGCTGAACACGGGGGGCGGCATGGACGCCATGATCCAGGGCAGCGGTTTCTTCGCTGTGCGCGATGCTTCCGGCGAGACGCTGTTCACCCGCGTGGGCCTGTTCAACGTGGATAAGGACGGCTACGTCGTCGACACACTGGGCCGCAAGCTGCAGGGCAACAACGCCGTGCTGGACGCCAACGGCCAGCCGGTCGCCGGTGCCGGCCTCGGCGCCTTCGGCGACCTGCGTGTCGGCAGCACCCAGGTTGGTGCCGTCGCGAGCGACAAGCTCAATCTGAACGGCAACCTGTCGGCGGACTGGACCGTGCCGGCCACCACGCCCTTCGACATGACGGACGCGACCAGCTACAACAGCTCCGTCACGTCGGTGGTCTACGACTCTCAAGGCGCCAAGCACGCGCTGAGCCAGTACTACGTGAAGACCGGCGGCAACGCCGTCAGCGTGTACTACAGCTTCGACGGCAGCGTGCCTGCCGCCGCGGGTTTCCCGATGACGTTCAACACCGACGGCACGCTCTCCAGCGCGCCGACCAACACGCTCACGTTCACGCCGACCGGTGTCGATCCCATCGCCTTGACCGTCGACTACAAGGGGACGACGCAGTACGCCGGTGACACCACGACGCTGACCAACGCCGCCAATGGCAATGCGGCCGGCACGCTGACCGGTACCAGCCTGTCGCAGGACGGCAGCGTCATCGCCACGTACAGCAACGGCAAGCAGCAGACGCTGGGCACCGTGGCGCTGGCCAACTTCGCCAATCCCTACGCGCTGCAGGCCGTCAGTGACACCAGCTGGAAGGCCACGCCCGACAGTGGTACTGCGCTGTACGCCAGGCCCGGCACGTCGATGACGGGCACGCTGTCCGTCGGCGCCGTGGAGCAATCCAACGTCGACGTCACCAGCCAGCTCGTGGACCTGATGTCCGCCCAGCGCAACTACCAGGCCAACACCAAGGTCATCTCGACTGAGAGCCAGATGATGCAGTCCTTGATGCAGGCCATCTGAGGCAGCTGAGCCATGGATGCCTTGATCTACACCGCCATGAGCGGCGCCGAGCGGGTGCTTCGTGCCCAGCAGGTGCACGCCAACAACCTGGCGAACGCCGACACGGCGGGCTTTCGCGCCAACCTGGAGGTGTCCAGCGCCCGTGCGGTGGACGGCGCCGGCTACGCCGCGCGCCACCTCAACCAGCTGGCCAGTGACGCTGTCAGCGCCCGTGAGGGCGGGCAGCGTGAGACGGGTCGCGAGCTCGACATCGCCATCCAGGGGCCCGGTCTCTTCGCCGTGCAGACGGAGCAGGGCGGCACCACCGGCGAGGCCTACACGCGTGCCGGCGGCTTCACGCTGGACTCGGATGGCCGCCTGCTGCTGGGCCAGCGCCCGGTGCTGGGTGAGGGCGGTCCGATCACGCTCCCGCCCTACGCCAAGCTGGAAGTCAGCGCCGATGGCGTTATCTCGGTGCGCAGCGGCGATGGCCCGGAACTGCAGGCCGTGGACCGCCTCAAGCTCGTCAAGCCCGATTTCAGCCAACTGCGCAAGGACGATCAAGGCCTGTTGGTGGCTCGCGATGGTGCGCCGCTGGATGCCGATCCGGCCGTGCGCGTGGCCAACGGGCGCCTGGAAGGCAGCAACGTGTCCGCAGTCGAGGAAATGGTCACGACCATGAGCCTGTCGCGCGACTTCGAAATCCAGATGCGCTTGTTCAAATCTGCAGACGGCATGGCTGAGGCTGGCAACCGCCTCATCCGCGACTAACTCACTCAAGGAGTACCACAATGAATCCCGCAATGTGGATCAGCAAGACCGGTGTGCAGGCGCAAGACGCCAAGCTGCAGGCCATTGCCAACAACCTCGCCAACGTCAACACCGTCGGCTTCAAGCGCGACCGTGTGATGTTCGAGGACCTGTTCTACCAGGTCGAGCGCCAGCCCGGCGCGCAGGGCGACGACGGCAATGCCGCGCCGGCCGGCGTGCAACTGGGCAACGGCACCCGGCTGGTGGGAACACAGAAGGTGTTCACCAACGGCAGCCTGCAGACCACGGGCCAGAGCCTGGACGTGGCCATCGTGGGTCAGGGCTTCCTGCAGGTCGCTGGCCCGAACGGTCGCGCGGCCTACACGCGCGCCGGTCAGCTCCAGGTCAACACCAATGGCCAACTGACCAATGCGCAAGGCCTGGTGCTGCAACCCGAGATCACCGTGCCGGCCAACGCGACGGCGTTGACCATCGGCGAGAACGGCGCCGTCACGGCCACGCTGGCTGGTGCAGCCACGCCCACCGAGCTGGGGCAACTGCGCCTCACAAACTTCATCAACCCGACCGGCCTTCTGGCGCTAGGCGACAACCTCTACCAGGAAACCAGCGCCAGCGGCGCGCCTGCGGAAGGTGTGCCAGGTGCGGACGGCCTGGGCAAGATCAAGCAGGGCGCGCTGGAAGGCTCCAACGTGCAGGTGGTCGAGGAGATGGTCGACATGATCGCCGCCCAGCGCACCTATGAGATGAACACCAAGGTGCTGTCCGCGGCCGACAACATGTTGCAGACCCTGGCACAGGCGGTGCGCTGACATGAAGCCGCTGCTTGCCCTTACCCTGCTGGCACTGGGTGGCTGTTCGGCTTTCGTGCCGGCGCCGCTGCCCAGCGCGGAACCGCAGGCCTTGTCGAGCGCCATGCCGGCCGCGGGCCCCGCGCGGGCACGGGCGGGCGGCGTGTTCGTGGCCGAGCGCGCCACGCCGCTGACGTCGGACACGCGCGCCTTCCGTCCTGGCGACGTGTTGACCGTGGTGCTTCAGGAGACCACCCAAGCCAGCAAGAAGGCCGACACCACGCTGGGTAAGCAGAGCAGCGCCGACTTCGCCATGGGCATTCGCAACATCGGCAGCAGCGGCAACATCGGCAGCGCGCGCGACTTCAGCGGTCGCGCCGCCAGCAGCCAGCAAAACACGCTCACCGGCGCGATCACGGTGGTCGTCGGGGAGGTGCTGCCCAACGGCCTGCTGAAGGTGCAGGGTGAGAAGAGCCTCTACATCAACCAGGGCGAAGAGCTGATCCGGCTGGGCGGCTATGTGCGCGCCTCCGACGTCGACAGCGACAACCGTGTCTCGTCCCAGCGCATCGCCAACGCCCGGATTGCCTACGCCGGCCAGGGCGACCTGGCGAACGCCAACACGCCGGGCTGGCTGACGCGCTGGTTCGTCAACCCGCTGATGCCCTTCTGAGGACCGGATCCATGAAGCACTTCTTCGCATCGGCCGCTGCCGTGCTGCTGCTGGCGATGCTGGTGCCGGCCGCGCAGGCCGCCCAGGCGCTGGGCCAGTTGGTACATGTCGAGGGCATGCGCGAGAACCAGTTGCTGGGCTACGGTCTCGTCGTGGGCCTGAATGGCAGTGGCGACAGCACCCAGGTCAAGTTCTCGGGGCAGTCGGTCAACAACCTGTTGAAGCAGTTCGGCATCAAGCAGGCGCCCAACGTTGACCCCAAGTCCAAGAACGTCGCGACCGTGATGGTCAGCGCCAGCTTCCCGAGCGGCTATAGGCGTGGTCAGACCATCGACGTGACCGTCTCGTCGCTGGGTGATGCCAAGAGCCTGCGCGGCGGCGTGCTGTTGCTGACACAACTGCAGGCGGCCGACGGCGAGGTCTACGCACTGGCACAGGGCAACCTGGTGGTCGGCGGGCTCTCCGCGCAGGGACAGAGCGGTTCCAGCGTCACGATCAACACGCCCACCACGGGCCGGATCCCCAACGGCGCCAGCGTCGAGCGCGAGATCGACAACGACCTCACGAGCAGTCCCAACGTCACGC
>NZ_DASWYS010000226.1:0-7935 GCF_036404855.1 Roseateles sp. | reverse complement strand
TCGGCGTTCAGGCGCGTCGGGCCGGGCAGGCGAGCCCAGGCGGAGCCCGGCGCGCCGCGCCACAGCAGATGGGGGTCGAACTGGCGCACCTGGGCCTTGATCTGCGCGGCACCCGCCGTGTCGACACGGCCGCTGGCCTGCAGCGTCGCGTCGCCGCTGGTGAGCCGGGCCTCTTCGATGCGCCACTGGCTGCCCTCACCCTGCACCTGGGCCTTGACGCGTAGCGGCCGACCCTCCAGCGTGCCCCCGAGGTCGAGCCGGGCGCTGAGCGGGCCCGCCTTGCTGCCGGCGAGGCTGAACGGCCCGTCCAGGCGGGCTGGCGCGGCGCGGCTGTCCAGCGCCTCGGGGCGCAGGCCCTGCACGCGGGCATCGAGCTGCCAGCGACCGTCGGCCTCGCTGGAACCGTACTGGCCCTTGCCCTTTACGCGCGCGCCGCCGGGCAGCTCGGCGTCCAGGGCGGTGAGACGCAGGCTGGTGGGCTGGTCGGGCCGACCGGCGAGCGCGATGACGAGGCGGTTGACGGGCAGGGCGCCCTGGTCCCAGCGGCCGGCGGCGCCATTGCGCAGTTCGGCCTGCAGCGTTGCCTCGGCATCGCGAGCCGGCGCCTTGAGTTGGGCCGTGCCACTCAGCGCCGTACGCGGCAGGCCGGGGGCGAGGGCGGCCAGGTCCAGTGCGTCGGCCTGCAGCTGCAGCGCGTTGACGGGCCAGGTCGCAAAAGGCTGGATCTCGCCGTCGGCCTTCAGCGTCTGGTGGGCGGCCTCCAGCTCGGCCTTGGCCTTGAGCTTGGCGAGCGGACCGGTGACGGCGGCGACGGCTGTCCACGGAAGCTCGGTCGCCTCGGCCTGCGCCACGCGCAGCGTCGCGTCGGTCTGAAGCGGTGCGGCACTGTCGATGCGGGCATCGCCGGCCAGCGTGAGGTGTTGCCAGCGCGCAGCCTTGAGCTGGATGTGGTGGGTGCCGCGGCGCGGCAGGTCGAGCTGGGCGTCCAGCCCGAGCAGCGGGGCCTGCTGCGGCGCCCAGCTCAGGCGGCCGACGCGCAGGCGGGCGATGTGCACGCCCAGAGGCAGGCTCAGGTCTGCCGGGATGGCGAGCGGGGTGTCACTGGCCTGGCTGCGGATGTCGATTTCGTCGATGGCCAGCTCGCGCGCCAGCAGCAGGCCGTCGCTGGCGCTGACGCCCAAGCCCTTCCAGCGCAGGCCGCGCAGTTCGGCTTCGCCGCCGGCCCAGGTGAGCAGCAGGCGGCGGGCGCTGAAGTCGCCCATCAGCGAGCCCTCGGGCGCCTCAATCTGCACGCCGGGCAGGTGGGCCAGCAGCCAGGCGCCGCCGGCGGGGCGGTGCAGCAACCAGGCGACGAAGCCGACCAGCAGGACCAGGACCAGCGCCAGCCCGATCAGGCCGGCGCGCAGGATGCGCAGGCTGCGCCTCACAGGGCGATCCCCACTGAGAAGTGGAGCCGCCACTTGCCGGTCTCCTGCGCGCGCGCGAGGTCGACGCGCAGCGGGCCGACGGGGCTGCGCCAGCGCACGCCGGCGCCGTAGCCGACGACGGGGCGGTAGTCGGTCCAGCGCGAGGCGGCGTTGCCCGCATCGATGAAAAGCGCGCCCCACAGGCTGGGCATGCTCATCGTGAAGGGGCGCGCCACCTCCAGGCTGCCGGTGGCCAGCACGCGACCGCCCACGGTCAGGCCATTGCGCTCCACGCCCAGGCTGCGGTAGGCATAGCCGCGCACGGACTCGTCACCACCGGCCAAGAAGAGCAGCTTCTCGGGCACGCCGACGCGATCGTGCGCGACGACCTGCGCCACCTCGGCACGCGCCGAGCCGTACCAACTGGCGCCGAGCGGCTTGTAGACGCCGAGCTTGAGTTGCATCCGGCCGAAGGGGCCGCTGTCTTCCGTGCCGCCGCCCTTCGCGTAGCCCAGGCCGATCAGGGCGAGGGCCTGGTGGCCATCGGTGGGAAGCAGCGTGCTGTCCAGGCGGCGTCGTATCCACTGCTGGTTGATGGAGAGGGCGAGGTTGGTGTTGACCTGTCCCCCCGTCGTCTCGCGGGCCCGCAACAGCTCGACGTAGCTCAGGCGCTCGTCGTTGGTGGACTCGTAGAGCCGGCCGAGCCGCAGGCCCAGGTTGGTGGCGATGGTGTCGCCCGAGCGGTCCTGCTCGAACTGCATCGCGGCGATGTTGCGATGCAGGTCGGGCTGGGGATGGGAGCTGAGTTCCAGCTCGGCGCCGCGCAGGTCACGGCTGAGCTGGAGCTTGGTGCGCGCACGCACGGCCAGGTCGAAGGGGCGGCGATGCAGATGTTCGACGCTGATGCTCTGGCCCGTGTTGCTGTGGTAGCCCACCGCGACAGTGGCCTGCTGCAGCGCGGACTCGGTGACGGTGACCAGCACAGGGTTGCTGCCATCGGGGTCCAGGGTCTCGGACTGCAACTGAACGCGCACGGCGTCGAAGAGCTGGGTCTTGGCCAGGCGTTCCTGGAACTCGGCCAGCTTTTGCTCGGTGTAGCCCTCGCCGGTGTCGAAGCCGGCCAAGCGCTCGATGGTCTGCCGGCTCTGGCGTTTGAGCCCTTCAATGCGCAGCGCACCGAGCCGCGCGCGGTTGCCGCTGGCCAGCACGAGGTGGAGCTCGGCGCTGTGCTCGTCGGGGTTGACGCGGGCTGAGGTATCGGCCCAGCGCGCCAGCGGGAAGCCGCCGGTGCGTGCGCGCAGCAGCAGTTCGCTCTTGCCCGCGGCCCACTGGGACTGTGTGAACGCGGCACCGTTCTTCAGTGGCCACAGGCCACGCAGGACGTCGCGCAGGGCCTTGGCGTCGTCTTCGGCCAGGCCCTCGGTGAACTCCAGCTCCAGCTTGCTGACGCGGGTGAGCGGGCCGGGCTGGACGTTGAGCCGCAGTCGCGTGCCGTCCTCGGCGTCACGTTGCACGTCGGCCGTGGCGTTGAAATGCCCTTCGGTCTCGAGCAGTGCCTGGGCTTGCGACGGTGCGGCCGCTGCCAGGCGTGCCAGTTCGACACGGCTCAGCGCGGCCTCGCTGGCGCGGTAGCGGGCAAGGTCGAGGTTCTGCTGCAGCAACGTACGCAGGCTGCCGTCGCGGTCGTCGTCGACGCTGATGTCCAGGCTGTAGACGGCGGGCGCGTCGGCAGGGATGTCGGGCGCCGGCGCGGCAGGGGGGGGCGGCGGGGGCTGGGTGGCGCAGGCGCTCAGCAGCGCCGCGACCAGCAGCGCGAGCAGACGCGCCATTACTTGCTCAGCAGCCGCATGGCGCCTTCCAGTCCGGAGAGGGTCAGCGGGAACATGCGCTGCTGCATCAGCTGCTGGATCAGCGCGATGCTCTGCCGGTACTGCCAGACGCCTTGCGGCTCGGGGTTGATCCACGCGTACTTGGGGAAGGCGTGGGTGAGGCGCTGCAGCCATTCGGCGCCAGCCTCGTCGTTGTTGTACTCCACGCTGCCGCCGATCTGCAGAATCTCGTAGGGGCTCATGGTCGCGTCGCCGACGAAGATGAGCTTGTAGTCGCGGTTGTACTTGCGGATCAGGTCGAAGGTGCTCAGCTTCTCGGCGAAGCGGCGCCGGTTGTTCTTCCAGACGAAGTCGTAGACGCAGTTGTGGAAGTAATAGAACTCCAGGTGCTTGAACTCGCTCTTGCAGGCGGAGAACAGCTCCTCCACGCGGTGGATGTGCTCGTCCATCGTGCCGCCCACGTCCATCAGCAGCAGCACCTTGACCTTGTTGTGGCGCTCGGGTTGCATGCGGATGTCCAGCAAGCCGGCGTTGGCGGCCGTGCCGTGGATGGTGCCATCCAGGTCCAGCTCCAGCTCAGAGCCCTCGCGGGCGAAGCGGCGCAGCCGGCGCAGCGCGACCTTGATGTTGCGCGTGCCCAGCTCCAGCGTGTCGTCATAGTCGCGGTAGGCGCGTTGCTCCCAGACCTTGACGGCGCTCTTGCCCCCGCCCTTGCCGCCGATGCGTATGCCCTGCGGGTTGTAGCCACCGTTGCCGAAGGGGCTGGTGCCGCCCGTGCCGATCCAGCGGTTGCCGCCTTCGTGGCGCTCCTTCTGCTCCTCGAAGCGCTTCTTGAGCGTCTCCATCAGCTCGTCCCAGCCCATCTTCTCGATAGCGGCCTTTTGCTCGGGCGTCAGCTCCAGTTCGAGCTGTTTGCGCAGCCACTCCAGCGGCACTTCGGCAGTGAAGTCGGTCAGCATCTCCACGCCCTTGAAGTAGGCGGCGAAGGCACGATCGAACTTGTCGTACTGGGTTTCGTCCTTGACGAGACTGGTGCGGGCCAGGTGGTAGAAGTCGTCGATGGAGGCCACGCCGCCATGGTCCGGGCCGCCGATGACGCCGGCCTGCAGCGCCTCGAGCAGCGTCAGGTACTCCGGCACCGTCACCTTGAGCTTGGCGGCGCGCAGCGTGTAGAAAAACTGGATCAGCATGGCTTGCCGATTATGAAAGGCAACCGGCGGGCGGCCTGTATGCAGGGGTTAGCGGCGGGCGGGCGCGAAGCGGGCCAGCCAGTCAAAGAACTCGCCGTACCAGAGCCGACTGTTGCGCGGCTTCAGCACCCAGTGGTTCTCGTCCGGGAACCAGACGAGGCGGGACAGCACGCCCAGCGATTTCAGCGTGTTGTAGTAGGCCAGCCCTTGCGCGTCGGGCACGCGGTAGTCCAGCGCCCCGTGGATGACGAGTGTGGGCGTCTTGAAGTGCCGGGCGAAAGCGTGCGGGCTCTGTGCGGCCACCTTGGCCGGATCGTCCCAGTAGGCCGCGTCCAGCTCCTTGCGGTGCCAGCTGTAGGCGTCATCGGCATACATGGCCTGCCAGTCGTAGCAGCCAGCATGGCAGACATAGGCCTGGTAGCGACCGGGCTTCACGTGGCCATTCATCCACGCGACCATGTAGCCGCCGTAGCTGCCGCCCGTGGCGACGATGCGCTTCCTGTCCACCCAGGACTTCTTCAGCAGCCAATCCGTGCCGGCCTCGACGTCCTGCAGCTCGTAATCGCCCCAGCGGCCGGTGATGCTGTCGAGGAATGAGTGGCCGAAGCTGGATGAGCCGTGGTAGTTCACGCAGGCGACGACGTAGCCTTGCGCCGCGAACGCCTGATGGTTCCAGCGCCAGTGCCAGCTGTCGCCGAAGGCGGTGTGTGGGCCGCCGTGGATGACGTGCATGACGGGCCACTTCTTCTTGGCGTCGAAGCCAGGCGGGTAGATCAGCCACATCTGCACGTCGTCGCCGCGCGCGCCCTGGACCGTCACTTCCTCATGGCGGCCGAAGTCGTGGGCCGCCAGGCGCTCGTCATTCAGCGCTTCGATGCGGTGCAGCCCGTCTTCGCCGAGGACCGACAGTCGCGGCGGGAACTGCACGCCGTCGTGGTTGAGCACGACGAGATCGGCGGCACAGGTGAAGCTGCCGACGTGGCCGCCCTCGAAGATGGGTTCGGCCAGGCGGTCGCCCAGTGCGAACTGCCACAGGTGGCGGCGGCCGCGTTCCTCGGCGGCGAAGAGCAGGCTCTGGTCGTCGGCTGTCCAGCGCAGGGGGGCGCTCACTTCGTGGTCCCAGTCGTCGCTGAAGACGGCCCAGCGGCCCTGCTGGTCCAGCACGGCCAGCCGGTTGGGCTGGTTGTGGCCGCGGGCCTGGTGGCTGGCCAGGAAGGCGAGGTGCGCGCCGCCGTGGCTGTAGCGTGGCGCGGCGAAGTCCCAGTCGCCGTCCTGCAGCAGGGTCTGGACCCGGCGCGTGCGTACGTCGATCTCGGCCAGCGCGTAGCGGGCGTCCAGCGTCTTCTCGGTGCCCGGGTCGAAGGCGAAGGCGATGCGGCGGCCATCGGGCGCGATGTCGAAGCTGTTGGCGTCGGGTTCGGCGCGGCTCAGCTCCCAGGCGCTGCCCTCGAACAGGTCGCGCGCCTTGCCGCTGTCCACGTCCATCACATGCAGGTGCGGCACGCGGCCCATGGGGATGTGGTGGTCCCAGAAGCGGTAGAGGGCCTCGTCGGTGACGTAGGCGCTCTCCTTGCGGGCCTTGAAGTCCTTCAGGGCATCGCCCTGCGCGGCGGCCTTGCGGTCGGGCCAGACCCAGGACACGAAGGCGATGCGCCGGCCGTCCGGGAACCACTTGAAAGATTCGACGCCCGTGGGCACCTGGCCGATGCGTCGGGCTTCGCCGCCGTCCGGCGGGATCACGTAGAGCTGGGACTCCTCGTCACGCTGACCGGCCTGCTCGCGCTTGGCCGTGAAGGCGATCAGGTCGCCGCGCGGGCTCCACTGTGGGTTGCCGTCCTTCTCGCCGGCCTCGGTCAAGCGGCGTGGTTCGCCGCCCAGCGTCGAGAACAGCCACAGGCTGCTCTGCGCCTTGTTCGTCTCCATCGAGTAGCGGGTGACGCCGGCGGCCGCCTGAGCGCCATCCGGGCTGAGGCTGGGTTCACCGATTCGGTCCAGGGCCCAGAGGGCGTTGACATCGAACGGCTTCGTCTTCTTCCCTGTCTTCATGTAGTTCTCGTCTCGGTGAACGCGCCCGTGGTTCAGGCGCGCGGGGCTTATCTTGGCCGGGTGAGTTGCCAATGGAGATGGGCCTTGACCTCGGGCCATTCGCCCACGGTCAGGCTGTACATGACGGTGTCGCGCACCGTGCCGTCGCGGCGCGGCCAGTGATGGCGCAGCACCCCGTCGCGCTTGGCGCCCAGGCGCTCGATGGCGCGCTGCGAGGCGAGATTGAAGTTGTCGGTGCGCCACCCCACGAGCTTGGCACCCAGCGTCTCGAAGGCATGCGTCAGCAGCAGCAGCTTGGCCGTCGTGTTGACGGCACTGCGCTGCACGCGGCGGGCGTACCAGGTGTAGCCGATCTCGACGCGCTCCACCGCGGGCACGATGTCGTGATAGCTGGTCGAGCCCAACACCTCACCGCTTGTCGCGTCCAGCACCGCGAAGGGCAGGCGATGGCCGGCAGACTGGCCGGCCAATGCTGCCTCGACGTAGGCGACGGTCTCGTCGGGTGGGGGCACGCCGGTGAAGCGCAGGTTCCACAGCTCGCCATCGGCTGCCGCGGCCTGCAGGCCGGGAACATGATCCAGGGTCAGCGGCACCAGGCGGATGGGGCCGGCCGCGAGGGTAACGGGTTGTACCGGCTTCATGCCTTGTCCTTCAGCATCAGCTTGCGCGCGACGAGGCGCCCCACGCCGCAGCCACCAACGATGAGCACAAGGCCCGCCATCTGCTGTGCGTTCCAGTCGGTGGTGCTGATGAAGTCGATGCCGAACTGCCGGCCCAACCACCAGCCGGCCAGCGCGCCGGCGACGAAGCCGACGGCGTCGGCCAGGGCTTCGCGCATCGCGCGGTCGAAGTCCTGGGCCATCAGCGGTTGTTGCGTTGCATGAAGACGAGCTTCTCGAACAGGGTCAGGTCCTGTTCGTTCTTCAGCAGCGCACCCACCAGCGGCGGGATGCTGACCTTGTCGTCCTTGGCCTGCAGCGCATCGACTGGCACGTCCTCGGCCAGCAGCAGCTTGAGCCAGTCGATCAGCTCCGAGGTGCTGGGCTTCTTCTTCAGGCCCGGCAGGTTGCGCACGTCGTAGAAGTTCTTCAGCGCGGCGGCCAGAAGGTCCTTCTTCAGCGTCGGGAAGTGCACGTCGACGATCTTGTGCATCGTCTCGGCGTCGGGGAACTTGATGTAGTGGAAGAAGCAGCGACGCAGGAAAGCGTCGGGCAGCTCCTTCTCGTTGTTGGAGGTGATGAAGACCAGCGGTCGGTGTTTCGCCTTGACGAGCTGCCGCGTCTCGTAGACGTAGAACTCCATGCGGTCGATCTCCCGCAGCAGGTCGTTGGGAAACTCGATGTCGGCCTTGTCGATCTCGTCGATCAGCAGGACGGGGAGGGTGGGCGAGGTGAAGGCGTCCCACAGCTTGCCGCGCTTGATGTAGTTGCGGATGTCGTGGACCCGCTCGTCGCCGAGCTGGCC
>NZ_DASWYS010000225.1:0-2424 GCF_036404855.1 Roseateles sp. | reverse complement strand
TCCATCGCCAACTCCGCCAGATGCATCATCCGCGGCTGGTCCACCGCATCCACACCACTCTTATTGGGGGCCATATCGGACAGCACAAGGTCCACGGGCGCGCCGTCCAGCATGGCTTCCAACTGGGATAGGACGCTGTCTTCCCTGAAATCCCCATGAAGGAAGTCCACGCCCGCCAGCGGGGGCATGTCCAGGATGTCCATGGCCACCACCCGACCGCTGTTACCCATTGCCTGACGGACGAACTGCGACCAGCCGCCCGGCGCGGCGCCCAAATCGACGACGACCATGCCCGGCTTGAGCAGGCGGTCGCGCTCCAGCAGTTCTTCCAGCTTGTAGGCGGCACGGGACCGGAGGCCCTCGGCCTGGGCCTTCTTCACGTAGGGATCGGAGAAGTGTTCCTTGAGCCAGCGCTGGCTGCTCTTGCTGCGGGTGGCCATGTCGGCAAGGTCTCCGGGCACGCTGCGACGGGAGCCGCCGGAGCCGTTCGTGGGGGTCGCCATGATACCCTGATCCCCCTTTTCGACCCGTACCGTGCCGCATGCCTGTAGTCCTGACCGCTGCCCAGACCCGTTTCCTGCGCGGCCAGGCCCACGACCTGAAGGCGCTGCTGCAGATCGGGAACAAGGGCATCACGCCGGCCTTCATCGCCGAACTGGACGCGGTGCTCGAGCAGCACGAACTGGTCAAGGTCAAGGTCGCCGGTGAAGACCGCGAGGCACGCGACGCCATGATCGGGGAGCTGGCCGACCAGGCCGATGCTGCCCTGGTGCAGCGGATCGGCCATACCGCCGTGCTGTACCGCCCCAGCAAGGAACGCCGGCAGATCGTGCTGCCGCGCGGCTGAGCCCGCCACGCAGGCCGCCCGCCATGCAGCTCAGCCACGAACTTCCCGATTACGCCTTCACCCTGCGATCCGCCGACGGCCAGGTCGCCCGGGTGAACGACCGCACCCTGTCATCCAGCTTCATCCTCTCGCCGCAGCAGCTCATCGAAGCCTGGCCGGTCCAGGACAGCGCTGCGCTGACGCAGGACGATCTGCTTCCGCTGCTCGCGCTGCAACCGGAAGTGGTCCTGTTGGGCACGGGCGAACGCCAGGTCTTCCCGCCCGCCGCCGTCATGGCCGCCTGCCTGCGCCAGGGCGTGGGACTCGAAGTCATGACCAATGCCGCGGCCGCCCGCACCTTCAACGTGCTGGCCAGTGAGTCGCGCAAGGTCGTGGCCGGATTCCTGTTGGCGCCACGCTGACCACGGCGTGACGCTGCAGCGCCTGCTCCTGCTGCTCATCGTCCTCGTCACTGCTGCCTGTACGCCTCTTCTCCCGGATGCCGCCGAGCGCTATGAAACGTGGCGACGCAGCACCGACGCCAAGGCGTTGGCCGACTACGAAGGCACGCTGGCCCGGGCCGGCGTTGGCGAGGTGGTTCCGATGTCCGCCCTGTTGCGGTCCAGTCGCCGCTGGCGCACCTGCGGCCCGGAGTTTCTGCTGCCGCCACGCGAGCATGCGGACAAGATCGTGCCGACGCTACGCGTGGTGGCACAGTTGGAGCGCATGGGGATCGTCGACGGCGGCAATGTCCGCTCTGGCTACCGCTCCGCCGAGGTGAACCGGTGCGCGGGCGGAAGCACACGCAGCCGCCATCTTCGCAACAACGCCCTCGATTTCGACCTGACCGACGACACGCGCACAGAAGCGCTGTGCGAATTCTGGCGCAGGCAAGGCCCTTCGCTGCGGATGGGCCTGGGCTTCTACACGCCGACGAGGATCCACATCGACACCGCCGGGCACCGCACATGGGGCACGGACTACCGCCGGGGGACGTCGTTGTGCGTCAGGTCTCCTGGTCGAACCGGAGCAGCCGCCAGCGGGCGGCTCCCCTGGCGACCTCGCGCACATGATGCCGCTCAGCGTGGCGGCAGGTACTGCAGCGGGTCGACCGGCTTGCCGTTGTGGCGGATCTCGAAGTGCAGCATCTCGCGCGACGCGCCGCTGCTGCCCATTTCCGCGATCTGCTGCCCGGCCTTGACGCTCTGGCCTTCGTTGACGAGCCGCTTGCGGTTGTGGCCATACGCCGAAAGCCAGGCCTCGCTGTGCTTGACGATGATCAACTCGCCGTAGCCCACCAGGCCCGCGCCGGAATACACCACCACGCCGTCCGCAGCGGCGCGCACCGCCTGCCCACTGCTGCCTGCGATGTCCACGCCCTGCTTGCTGGCGTCGCCCGCCACGAAGCGACCGATCAGGTGACCATCAGCAGGCCAGCGCCATGAGAAGCCGCTGCTCGCGGGAGCCGGCGGCGCAGCGGGTCGGGTGACCGGCGCGGGCGGCGGGACCGGACGCGAGGTCGTGCCGGTGGCCGGCTTCGTCGGCGTGGTCGTGGCGGTCGTCGCCGGAGGACGGCTGACGCCGCTGCCCGGGAACAG
>NZ_DASWYS010000224.1:0-1865 GCF_036404855.1 Roseateles sp. | reverse complement strand
GAAAAAAGCCGGCGACGAACCCGACCTTTCCAATGCCACCGACCAGGAGGTCGCCGAGCTCGCGGCAGCCCGTCTGGCGCCGACGCTTGCATCGGAAGGGCTCGTCGGCAATGCGATGGTGGACGAGGACAGCACCGATCTCAGCGGCCAGGTGAGCCTGCCGCTGCTGGGCAGCAAACCCGCCGAACAGCACCAACGCACGCTGGCCATTCTGCTGGCGCTTGGCCTGGTGGTGCTGGGCGGCGTGACCCTCTATGCACTGACCCAGACCGAGAAGGTGGGTCAACAGGTGGCGGCCAGCGGTCAGGCCCTGATGCAGTCGCAGCGCCTGGCCAAGAGCGTTTCGCAGGCGCTGATCGGCAGCCCGGCGGCATTCCCCGAAGTGCGCGACAGTTCGACCGTGATGGCCCGCGCGCTGCGCGGCCTCAAGGGCGGCGACAGCGAGATGTCGCTCGACGCTCTGGGCGCCGAGTACTCGGAGGATCTCGATGCGATCCTGCCCAAGGTGGATCAGGCCGAGCGCAATGCGGCGGCAGTGCTGGCGCAGCAGAACATCCTGACCCAGGTGGGCAACGCCTTGCGCACGATCAACCGGCAGTCGTCCGACCTGCTCGAGACGGCCGAGACGGTGTCTTCGCTCAAGCTGCAGCAGGAAGCCTCGCCGGCCGAGCTCTCCGCCGTGGGCCAGCTCGTGATGCTCACCCAGCGCATCGGCAAGAGCGCCAACGAGTTCCTCACCATGGAGGGCGTGAGCCCCGAGGCCGTGTTCCTGCTCGGCAAGGACCTGATCACCTTCAAGGAAGTGGCTGACGGCCTGCTCAAGGGCAGCGACGAGCTGCGCCTGGGCGCCGCCCGCGACCCGCAGGTGCGCGAGCGCCTGCAGGCCCTGCTGCAGCGCTACGAGGAGACCCGCGTCGAAGCCGGCGCCATCCTGGGCAACCTGCAGGGCCTGGTGGCCGCGCGCGAGGCGCAGGCCGCCATCGTGGCCGACAGCGAACCGCTGCGCGTGGGCCTGGAGAAGCTGCAGCAGGACCTCTCCGGCCGCTCGGGCCTGGGTGGCGGCCAGCTGCTGGCCCTGGCCCTGTCCACGGTGTTCGCGCTGCTGTGCGCGGGCGGCCTGGCCTACGTGCAGCTGCAGGACAGCCGCCAGCGCCAGATGATGGCCGAAGGCCAGCGGCTGTCCGCCGAGGCGCAGGAGCAGGAAGCCAAGCGCGTCAACGACGCCAACCAGGCGGCCATTCTTCGCCTGATGAACGAACTGCAGACGGTGGCCGAGGGCGACCTGACGCAGGAAGCGACCGTGACGGAGGACATCACGGGCGCCATCGCCGACTCGGTGAACTACACCGTGGAAGAACTGCGGTCGCTGGTGGGCAACGTGCAGGCCACGGCCACCCGCGTGGCGCAGACCACGTCGGCGGTGGAAAACACCTCGACCGAGCTGCTGGCGGCCTCCACCGAGCAGCTGCGCGAGATCCGCGAGACCGGCCAGTCGGTGCTCGACATGGCGCAGCGCATCAACCAGGTGTCCAGCCAGGCGCAGGAGTCGGCCCAGGTGGCCCGGGCCTCGCTGCAGGCCGCCGAATCCGGCCTGCAGGCGGTGCAGGACGCCATCGGCGGCATGAACGCCATCCGCGACCAGATCCAGGAGACCTCCAAGCGGATCAAGCGCCTCGGCGAATCGTCGCAGGAGATCGGCGAAATCACGGAGCTGATTTCCGACATTACCGAACAGACGAACGTGCTGGCCCTGAACGCCGCCATCCAGGCCGCGTCGGCCGGTGAAGCGGGACGCGGCTTCTCGGTGGTGGCCGAGGAAGTGCAGCGGCTGGCCGAACGCTCCGCCGACGCGACGCGCCAGATCT
>NZ_DASWYS010000223.1:0-41733 GCF_036404855.1 Roseateles sp. | reverse complement strand
GGGCCTCATCACGACGCGACTCACGGGCCTCGGTTTCGAGGTGGGCGTGTTCGTCGGCCTGGGCGGTGTGCTGGTCTGCTCCTTCCTCGGCGGCATGCGCGCGGTCACGTGGACGCAGGTGGCCCAGTACATCATCATGATCCTGGCCTACCTGGTGCCGGTCATCTGGCTGAGCGTCAAGCAGACGGGCTGGCCGTTGCCCCAGTTGGTCTATGGTCAGCAGCTTCATCAACTGGCCGAGCGCGAGCGCGAGCTGATCCGGGACCCGGGCGAACTGCAGGTGCGTGCCATCCACCAGCAGCGTGCCGATGCCGCGTCGGCGCGCCTGGCCGACGTGCCCAAGGCGCTGGCTGACGAGCAGGCGAGGGCGGCTGCGAGCGTGGCCGCGCTGAAGGCGGCGAATGCGCCGCTGGCCCAGATCCAGGTGGCCGAGAAGCAGCGTGCGTCGCTGCCGCGCACCTCTGCCGAGGCCGAAGAACGCTGGCGGCGCGAACAGGCCGCCGAAGCCCAGCAGGCCCAGCCGTTGTCGGGATTGGTGTCGCACACCCAGCCGTTCGCAGGCAACCCGGACGGCAGTCCGGCCGAGCGGGAGCAGGCCAGCGAGGCTCGGCGCAACTTCCTCGCGCTGGCCCTGTGCCTGATGGTGGGCACGGCCGGCCTGCCGCATCTGCTGACGCGCTACTACACGACCGCCTCGGTCGCGGCGGCCCGCGAGTCGGTCGCATGGTCGCTGGTCTTCATCTGCCTGCTGTACCTGACGGCGCCGGCCCTGGCCGTGATGGTCAAGACCGAGGTCTTCAACGGCCTTGTCGGCACATCCTTCGAGCAACTGCCGGCCTGGATTCGCCAGTGGCAGCGGGTCGATCCGGCGCTGCTGTCCGCCGTGGACCTGAACGGCGACGGCCGGCTTCAGCTGGGCGAGCTGCGGCTGCATCCGGATCTCGTCATGCTGGTGATGCCGGAGCTGGGCGGGTTGCCCTACGTCATCTCGGGCATGGTGGCCGCTGGCGGGCTGGCAGCGGCCCTGTCCACGGCCGACGGGCTGCTGCTGGCCATCTCCAGCGCGCTTTCCCACGATCTCTACTACAAGGCCATCAATCCGGAGGCCTCGCGCACGCGGCGCGTCACACTGTCAAAGGCCTTGCTGCTGGCGGCGGCGCTGACGGCCGCCGCCGTCGCATCGAGCCGCCCGGCGGACATCCTGGCCGTCGTCACTGCGGCCTTTTCCATCTCCGGTTCCACCTTTTTCCCGGCGCTGGTGGCCGGCGTATTCTGGCGCCGTGCCAATCGTGCCGGCGCACTGGCCGGCATGCTGACCGGGCTGGGCGTCTGCCTAGTCTACCTCGTCATCGCCCACCCGGGACTCAGGGCCCTGACCGGCCTGCCGGGACCGGTCTCCATGATCTGGGGCATACAGCCAGCGGCGGCCGGGCTGTTCGGCGTGCCGGCCGGGGCGCTGGCGCTGGTGCTGGTCAGCCTGGTGACGGCGGCGCCGAGTCCGCGGCAGCGCGACTTCGTCGACGCGCTGCGCAGCCCCGACCAGCCCTGAGTCGGGCCGGATTTGGCAGATCGGCCTTCCCAGGCTAGAATCCCGGGTTCCCCCTTGCCGCAACCACGTGTCGACGCCGTGGAGCGGCTTCCACAGCACGGCAACCCTGCCGGGCTGGAATCCACAAGGAGTACACATGCGTCACTACGAAATCGTTCTGCTGATCCATCCGGATCAAAGCGAACAGGTTCCGGCCATGCTGGAGCGCTACAAGGGCCTGATCACCGCCGGCGGCGGTGTCGTGCACCGGGTCGAGGACTGGGGCCGTCGCCAGATGGCTTACCTGATCCAGAAGCTCGCCAAGGCCCACTACCTGTGCCTGAACATCGAGTGCAGCAAGGAAGTTCTGGCTGAGCTCGAAACCGGCTTCCGCTTCAACGACGCCGTGCTGCGCCACCTCACCGTGGTCCAGGACAAGGCCATCACGACCCCCTCGGTCATGATGAAGGCCGTCGAGCGCGAAGAAGCCCGCAAGGCGCCGCAGCAAGAAGCGGCCTGAGCGCAGGTCATCGCTAAAGAACCAGGTTTTTCGAGCAGCGTGCCTCCCGCGTGAACCAGCTTCACCTGCAGGCACAGATCCAGCAACTCGGACAAATTCGCTACACCCCTGCCGGGATGATGGCCCTGGACGCCGCCCTCAAGGCCGAGTCCGAAGTCGTCGAAGCCGGCAAGCCGCGCAAGGTCTCCCTGGAGATCAAGGCGGTCGCGGTGGGCGAGGTGGCCAAGCAGTTGCAGGCGCTGGGAGTCGGTGGCGTCGCGATCTTTCGCGGCTTCCTGACCCACCAGCGCAACGGCCGGGGCTTCATCGCCCACGTCACCGTGATCGAGCCCGCTGCCGCGGAACCTGGAAGTTATTGAATCCGGATAGATTTAACAGAGGTCCACTATGCCCCCGCCCCGTGGTAAAGGTCGCTTCTCCAAGGACAAGAAGCCCAAGCGCAACCAACAGTCGCTGCTGTTCCGTCGCAAGCGTTTCTGCCGCTTCACCGTCGCCGGTGTCGAGCAGATCGACTACAAGGACATCGACACGCTGCGCGATTTCATCTCCGAGAACGGCAAGATCACGCCCGCTCGCCTGACCGGCACGCGTGCCTTCTTCCAGCGTCAGCTGACGGTTGCCATCAAGCGCGCGCGCTTCCTGGCCCTGCTGCCGTACAGCGACCAGCACAAGGTCTAAGGAGCTGACGACATGCAAGTGATCCTGCTCGAAAAAGTGGCCAACCTCGGCAACCTTGGCGACGTCGTCAAGGTCAAGGACGGTTATGCCCGCAACTTCCTGATCCCGACCAAGCAAGCGCGCCGCGCGACCGAGGCTGCGATCAAGGAATTCGAAGCCCGCCGTGCCGAGCTCGAGAAGGCTGCCGCCGAGAAGCTGGCTGCCGCCCAGAAGCTGGGTGAAGCCCTTGCCGGCAAGACCGTGCGCATCGCCCAGAAGGCCGGTGTGGACGGCCGCCTGTTCGGCTCGGTGACGAACGCCGACATCGCCGACGCGCTGACCAAGATGGGCTCGTCCATCGCCAAGTCGCAAGTGCGTCTGCCCAACGGTCCGCTGAAGACCGTCGGCGAGTTCCCGGTGAACGTCGTTGCCCACACGGACGTGGTCGTCGAGGTCAACGTTCAAGTGGTTGCAGAAGCCGAGTAAAAGCGGCTTGCGCTGCGGCCTCGAAGGCCGCAACATGCAACGAAGGCCGAGGCCCGCAGGGGTTTCGGCCTTCTGTCTTTTCGGGGCGTGTTTTCCCGCGCGCTCCACCGGTTGCTACCAATCCGTTCACAGCTTTATCCACAGGCATGTCCGCGATCTTTCCCGCTTCCTCCGCTGCTTCCCAAGACGACGAGGTCGCGCGACTGCGCGTGCCGCCGCACTCGGTCGAGGCTGAGCAGAGCGTGCTCGGTGGCCTGCTGATCGACAACTCGGCCTGGGACAAGGCCGCCGACCTGCTGACCGAGAGCGACTTCTACCGTTTCGAGCACAAACATGTGTTCGCGGCCATCGGCAAGCTCGTCAACGCCGGCAAGCCGGCCGACGTGGTGACGGTCTTCGACGAGCTGACATCGCTGGGACGTGCCGAGGAGTGTGGCGGGCTGGCCTACCTGAACGCGCTGGCGCAGAGCGTGCCCAGCGCGGCCAACCTGCGCCGCTACTCCGAGATCGTTCGAGAGCGCGCGATCCTGCGCAAGCTCGTGGCGACGTCCGACGAGATAGCCACTGCCGCGATGAACCCGCAGGGGAAGGCCGTCACGCAGATCCTGGACGAGGCTGAGGGCAAGATCTTCAAGATCGGCGAGGAAGGCTCTCGCAGCCAGCAGGGCTTCCAGAGCATGGACCGCCTGGTCATCGCGCTCATCGACCGCGTCAACGAACTGGCCGAGGCCGGCCATCAGGACGTGACCGGCGTGCGCACCGGCTTCTACGACCTCGACAAGCAAACGGCCGGCCTGCAGCCCGGTGACCTCATCGTGCTGGCCGCGCGCCCCTCCATGGGCAAGACCGCGTTTGCGGTCAACATCGCCGAGAACGTGGCCATCAACGAGGGCCTGCCCGTTGTCATCTACTCGATGGAAATGGGCGCCGCCCAACTGGCGCTGCGGATGGTGGGTTCCATCGGCCGCATCGATCAGAGCCACTTGCGTACCGGTCAGCTCAAGGACGACGAATGGGGCCGGCTGTCCGAAGCCGTCGACAAGCTCGGCAAGGCCAGCATCTTCATTGACGAGAGTCCAGGCCTGTCCCCCTCGGAAGTACGGGCTCGCGCGCGCCGCCAGGCCCGCATTTGCGGCCAGCTCGGGCTCATCGTCATCGACTACCTGCAGCTGATGACGGGTAACGGCGGCGGCAGTGAGGAGAATCGCGCGACGGTGCTGGGCGAGATCTCACGCGGCCTGAAGGCGCTCGCCAAGGAGCTGAAGTGCCCCGTCATCGCGCTGTCGCAGTTGAACCGCTCGGTGGAACAGCGGCCCGACAAGCGCCCGATGATGTCCGACCTGCGCGAGTCCGGCGCCATCGAGCAGGACGCGGACATCATCATGTTCATCTACCGCGACGAGTACTACACCAAGGACGAGTGCAAGGAACCGGGCGTGGCGGAGATCATCATCGCCAAGCAGCGTAACGGACCGGTGGGGACCGTGAAGCTGGCCTTCCAGCGCATGCACACCAAGTTCGAGAACCTCGCTCCTGGATACGTGGGCGTGGAGCGGGACGAGTACTAGCCCGGCGCCGGGGGGCCGCGGGGGAGGCCTGGGTCAGGCCTTTGCCTCGGCGGGCATGGAAATCGCCGGCTTGATGAGCGCTTGCGGCAGCATGGCGATCGCGTCTGGCGCGCAGGCTTGTTCGAGCTGAATCAATGGCGCGTGTCGGCCGTGGATGCGGTGTTACCCACCGGCACCACGACCTTCAGATGCGCGGCAGGAGAACCCGGCGCGGCTCAGTGAGCCGTCTTGCGCCCTTGCAGCCTGGAGGCCATGCCCGCACATCCGAACGCCTCGAAGCGGTCCGCGCACAGGTCGCGTGCTGCGACCAGGGCCGCGCTCAGGAAGCGCCGGGGGTCGAATTCATCGGGTTTATGTGCCATTGCGCGCCGCATCGCACCGGTCATCGCCAGGCGGATGTCGGTGTCGATGTTGATCTTGCGCACGCCATGGCGTATGCCCTCCTGGATCTCCTCCACCGGTACGCCGTAGGTCTCCTTGATGTCGCCGCCATGCTCGCGGATGACGGCCAGCCATTCCTGTGGCACCGACGAGGACCCATGCATGACGAGGTGGGTGTTCGGGATGCGCGCATGGATCTGCTTGATGCGGTCGATGGCGAGGATGTCACCGGTCGGCTTGCGACTGAACTTGTAGGCACCGTGCGAGGTGCCAATGGCGATGGCCAGCGCGTCCACGCCCGTCTTCGCGACGAAGTCTGCAGCCTGTTCGGGGTCCGTCAGCATCTGCTCGTGCGTCAGTACGCCCTCGGCGCCCACGCCGTCCTCTTCGCCGGCAGTGCCGGATTCCAGCGAGCCCAGGCAGCCCAGTTCACCCTCTACCGAGACGCCCACCGCATGGGCCATCTCGACGACGCGGCGCGTGACGTCTACGTTGTAGTCGTAGCTCGCCGGCGTCTTGGCATCCTCCAACAGCGAACCGTCCATCATCACGCTGGTAAAGCCCGAACGGATGGACTGCATGCACACGGCGGGGCTGGCGCCGTGGTCTTGATGCAGCACGATGGGGAGCTCCGGGTACATCTCCGCTGCGGCCTCCACCATCTTGCGCAGGAAGGGCTCGCCAGCGTACTTGCGTGCGCCAGCCGAGGCCTGCAGGATGACGGGGCTGTCGGTCTTCTGCGCGGCCTGCATGATGGCCTGGATCTGTTCCAGGTTGTTGACGTTGAAGGCGGGTACGCCGTAATGGTGCTCGGCGGCATGGTCGAGCAGCTGGCGCAGGGAAATCATGGCCATGGGTAACTCCTGTCGGGTTTGAAATCAATGGGCGCGGTCTTCGAGGGCGCGCACGGCAGGCAGGGTCTTGCCTTCCAGGAACTCTAGGAAGGCGCCGCCGGCGGTGGATACGTAGTCGATGCCCGCGGCCACGTCGAACTGGTTGATGGCGGCGACCGTGTCGCCGCCCCCGGCGATCGAGAAGGCGGGGGCCCCGGCGATGGCCGTGGCCAGCATGCGGGTGCCGTGGGAGAACTTCTCGATCTCGAACACGCCCAGTGGACCGTTCCAGACGATGGTCTTGCAGGCGTGCAGCTCGTCGACGAGGCGGCGCATGGACTGCGGACCAAAGTCGAGGATGAGATCGTTGCCAGCCACGTCGGTCACGGCCTTGATGGCGGGCAGGGCGGTCTCGGAGACCTCGTCGGCCACCACCACGTCGGTGGGCAGGAAGAGGTGCGCACCGCGGGCCTTCAGCGTGGCCATCACCTCGCGGGCGGCATCCACCATGGTGGGCTCGCAAAGAGACTTGCCGATGGGTTGGCCAGAGGCCAGCAGGAACGTGTTGGCCATGCCGCCGCCTACAACCAGCAGCTCCACCCGCTGCGCCAGTGCGTTGAGGATGGCCAGCTTGGTCGACACCTTTGAGCCGCCGACGATCGCCGCCATGGGGCGCTCCGGCGCGGCCAGCGCGCGGCCCAGCGCCAGCAACTCCGACGCCATCAGCGGGCCGGCGCAGGCCTCACGGGCCAGCCGTGCCAGCGCCTCGGTCGTGGCCTCGGCGCGGTGCGCCGTGCCGAAGGCGTCGTTCACGTAGACGTCGCACAGCGCCGCCATTCGGTGGGCCAGCTCGGGCGAGTTGCCCTTCTCGCCGGCATGTGCGCGGCAGTTCTCCAGCATCACCACGCTGCCTGGCGGGACGTCGAAGGGCGTCTCCAGCCAGTCTTCGACCAGCGGCACCGGCACGCCCAGCAGCTCTGACAGGCGCCGCGCCACGGGTCGCAGCGAGTCGCGGGCCTCGAGCGCGCCTTCGCTAGGGCGCCCCAGATGCGATGTCACCATGACCCGCGCGCCCTGTTGCATCGCGTGGCGTATGCCTTCGAGGCTGGCGCGGATGCGGGTGTCGTCGGCGATCCGTCCCGCTGCGTCCAGCGGCACGTTCAGGTCGCAGCGGATGAAAACGCGCTGGCCGCGCAGGTTGATCTGATCCAGAGTCTTGAAAGCCATGTCGTCGCCCCTCAGGCGCGGGACATGGCGAGCGCCGTGTCGAGCATGCGGTTGGAGAAGCCCCACTCGTTGTCGTACCAGGCACAGACTTTGACGAGGCGGCCGCCGGCCACCTTGGTGCAAGTGGCGTCGAACACGCTGGAACGGGCGTCGTGGTTGAAGTCGACAGACACCAGCGGCTCGTCGCTCCAGCCCAGGATGCCAGCGAGAGGGCCTGCAGCCGCGGCTGAACGCACCAGCCCGTTGACCTCCTCCACCGTGGTGTCACGCTGTGCGGTGAACACCAGGTCCACCATTGACACGTTGATCGTCGGCACTCGCACCGCGAAGCCGTCCAACCGGCCGGCGAGCTCGGGCAGCACCAGACCCACGGCTGCCGCAGCGCCCGTTTTGGTGGGGATCATGGACTGCGTGGCCGAGCGGGCGCGGCGCAGGTCCTCGTGGTAGACGTCGGTCAGCACCTGGTCGTTGGTGTAGCTGTGGACGGTGGTCATCAGCCCATGCGCGATGCCGAGTCCGGCGTGCAGTACCTGGGCCACCGGTGCCAGGCAGTTTGTGGTGCATGAGGCGTTGGAGACGACGGTGTCCCCAGCCCGCAGCACGCCGTGATTGACGCCGTAGACGATGGTGGCATCCACGTCGGCACCGCCCGGTGCGCTGATCAGCACCTTCTTCGCTCCCGCGGCGAGATGGGCGCCAGCCTTGGCCTTGCTCGTGAACAAGCCTGTGCATTCCATGACGACGTCGACGTCCATGGCCTTCCACGGCAGCTCGGCGGGGTTGCGGATGGAGGTGACACGGATGCGCCTGTCGTTCACGACCAGGTGGTCGCCATCAACGGCAACGGGAAAGCCGAAGCGGCCGTGCGTGGTGTCGTTGCGGGTCAGGTGGGCGTTGATGCGGGCATCGCCCAGGTCGTTGATGGCGACGATCTCCAGGTCGTCGGTGCGCTGTGATTCGAACAGTGCGCGAAGTACGTTCCGGCCGATGCGGCCATAGCCGTTGATGGCGATGCGGGTGGTCAAGGGATGTCTCTCGTGTGGAGTGATGGGGATTCAGGCGGCGGAGCGCAGCAGTGCCCGGGCGCGGGTCGCGACGGCATCGGCGGTGATGCCGAACAGCTGGAACAGGTCGCCTGCCGGTGCCGATTCGCCGAAGCGGTCGATGCCGACGACGTCACCGTCTTCGCCGACGTACCTCCACCACAGGCCGGTGCTGCCGGCCTCGATGGCCAGACGCGGGAGATGGCGCGGTATGACGTCGCGGCGCCAACTGGCGTCCTGCCGCTCGAACACGTCCAGGCAGGGCACCGACACGACGCGGGCAGGGATGCCGGCCTCGGCGAGCTGCGCTGCCGCAGCCAGTGCCACGCCAACCTCGGAGCCGCTCGCCATCAGCGCCAGTTGCTCACCGGCCGGGCGGCGCAGCACATACGCGCCCCGAGCGATATCGTCCTGGCGCGAGCGACCGTCGCCAGCATGCGGCAGCGCCTGGCGCGTCAGCAGCAGGCAGCTCGGGCCGTCCGCGCGCCGCAGCGACTCGCGCCAGGCCACGGCGGTCTCGGTGGCGTCCGCCGGGCGCCACACGTCCAGGCCCGGGATCAGCCGCAGGCTGGAGGCGTGCTCCACCGGCTGATGGGTGGGGCCGTCCTCGCCCAGGCCGATGGAGTCGTGGGTGTAGACATGGACGACCGGCAGCTTCATCAGCGCCGACATGCGCACGCTGTTGCGGGCGTAGTCGGAGAACGCGAGGAAGGTGCCCCCGAAGGGGCGGTAGCCGCCGTGCAGCATGGCGCCATTCATGATGGCGGCCATGCCGAACTCGCGCACGCCGTAGTGCACGTGGTTGCCGGTGCTGGCGCCCTTGAGCGGTCGGTGCCCCCGCCAGTCGGTGAGGTTGGAGCCGGTGAGGTCCGCCGAGCCGCCTAGCAGTTCAGGCATGGCGGGCGCGACTTCCTGCAGCACGTCCTGCGACGCCTTGCGTGTGGCGATGGCGGCCGCCCTGGCCTCGGCCTTGTCGCAGGCCAGCCTCAGCGCCTCTTCGGTCTGCGCCGTCAGCGGCGCGCCGCGATCATGGCGGCGCAGCAGTTCTCGGGCCAGATCCGGGTAGGCGAGGGCGTACTCGGCGAAGCGCTGCCGCCATGCGCCGCTGAGGATCGCGCCGCGCTCGCTTGCGGACCAGGCAGCCCGCACGTCCTCCGGGACCTCGAAGGGCGGGGCCGTCCAGCCCAGCGCTGCACGCGTCAGCGCGATCTCGTCATGCCCCAGCGCTTCGCCATGAACCTTGGCCGTGCCGGCGCGGTTGGGCGAGCCTTTGCCGATGGTCGTGCGGCAGCAGATCAGCACGGGCCTGTCGGCGCGGTGGGCCTGGGTGATGGCGCGGTCCAGCGCGTCGAAGTCATGGCCGTCGACCTCGCGAAGGACCTTCCAGCCGTAGGCCTCGAAACGCCCGGGCGTGTCGTCGCCGAACCAGCCCTTCACGTCACCATCGATGGAGATGCCGTTGTCATCGTAGAAGGCGATGAGCTTGCTGAGTTGCCACGTGCCGGCCAGGGAGCAGGCCTCGTGGCTGATGCCTTCCATGAGGCAGCCATCGCCCAGAAAGGCGTAGGTGCGATGGTCGACCACGACATGGCCCGGGCGGTTGAACTCGTCGGCCAGCAGCTTCTCGGCCAGCGCCATGCCCACCGCGTTCGCGATGCCCTGGCCCAGCGGCCCGGTCGTCGTCTCGACGCCCGGCGTCATTCCCAGCTCGGGGTGGCCGGGCGTGCGGGAATGCAGCTGGCGGAAGCGCTTCAATTCGTCCATGGGCAGGTCGTAGCCGCTCAGGTGCAGCAACGCGTAGAGCAGCATGGAGCCGTGGCCGTTGGAGAGCACGAAGCGGTCGCGGTCCAGCCAGGCCGGGTCGGACGGGTCGTGGCGCAGGTGGTGGCGCCACAGCGCCTCGGCGATGTCGGCCATGCCCATGGGCATGCCGGGGTGGCCGGAGTTGGCGGCCTGCACAGCGTCGATGGCGAGCATGCGCAGCGCGTTGGCGCAAGCGGCGCGGGAGCCCTGGCTGAAGGTGTTCTTCATGCCTGACCTCATGCCGCGGCCAGCAGGTTGCGACGGCGCTCCACCAGCCGAAGAATCATCGGCGTGAAGATCAGCTGCATGGCCAGCTCCATCTTCCCGCCAGGCACCACCAGGGTGTTGGCGCGCGACATCCACGAATCGTGCAGCATGCTCAGCAGATAGGGAAAGTCGAAGCCGCGCGGGTTGGCGAAGCGGATCACCACCAGGCTTTCGTCGGCAGTAGGAATGGTGCGGGCGATGAAGGGGTCGGAGGTATCCACCACCGGCACGCGCTGGAAGTTGATGTGCGTGCGCGTGAACTGCGGGCAGATGTAGTGCACGTACTCGTGCATGCGGCGCAGGATCACGTCGGTCACAGCCTCGGTGGAGTAGCCGCGCGTGCTGCGATCACGGTGGATCTTTTGAATCCACTCGAGGTTGATGACGGGAACGACGCCGATCAACAGGTCTACGAAGCGCGCCACGTCGACTTTGTCGGTCGTCACGCCGCCATGCAGGCCTTCGTAGAACAGCAGGTCGCTGGCCGGCAGCGGCTCCCAAGGGGTGAAGGTGCCGGGCGGCTGCTGGTAGGGTTTCGCCTCCTCGTCGTTGTGCAGGTACTTGCGGCTTTGGCCACTGCCGGTTTCGCCATAGCTGCGGAACAGCTCTTGCAGTTCGCCGAACAGGTTGGCGCTCTCGCCGAAGTGGCTGAAGTGCGGGTTGTCCTGCTGCTCGGCCTCCGCCATCGCGACCTTCATGGCCTGGCGGTCGTATCGGTGGAAGCTGTCACCCTCGATGATGGCCGCCGCCACGTCTTCGCGGCGGAAGATGTTCTCGAAGGTGCGCGTCACTGACGTGGTGCCTGCACCGGACGAGCCGGTGATGGCGATGATGGGATGCTTGGCGGACATGGGGTTCCCCGTTCGTTTTCGGATGCGTTTGGGCCGGCGCCGCGAGAGCGCCCGTGCAGTGGGTGATGCGCGCTCAGGCGTTGGCGGCAAACAGGCCGCGTTTGCCGAACAGCGGCGAGTCGTAGCTCTGGCCAGGCTCCTCGGCGTGGTACTTCTCGATGCGCGCCACTTCCTCTGACGAACCGAAGACGAAGCCGATGCGCTGGTGCAGCCCTTCTGGCTTCACGTCCATCAGCCGGCTGCGGCCGGTGCTGGCGCGGCCACCGGCCTGTTCGATCAGGAAGGAGATGGGACAGGCCTCGTAGAGCAGCCGAAGGCGGCCGGCGCGGGTCGGGTCTTTGGTGTCACGCGGGTAGAGGAAGACGCCGCCGCGCATGAGGATGCGGTGTGTCTCCGCCACCAGCGATGCGATCCAACGCATGTTGAAGTCGTGCCCGCGCGGGCCGGCCTTGCCTGCGGTGCACTCGTCCACGTAGCGCTTGACGGCCGGTTCCCAGAAGCGGCTGTTGGACGCGTTGATCGCGAACTCGCGGGTCTTCTCCGGCACCTGCAGGTCGCGGTGGCTGAGCACCCATTCGCCCAGCTGCGGGTCCAGCGTGAAGGCATGCGTGCCGCGGCCCAGCGTCAGCACCAGCATGGTGGACGGGCCATAGATTGCGTAGCCGGCGCAGACCTGGGTGCTGCCAGGCTGCAGAAAGTCTTCCGGCTGCGGATCCTCACCGGGCGTTTGAGCGCGTAGCACCGAGAAGATGCTGCCCACCGACACATTGACGTCAATGTTGGACGAGCCGTCCAGCGGGTCGAACAGCAGCAGGTACTTGCCTCGCGGATGCTGAGGTGGCAGCGCATAGTGCGCTTCCATTTCCTCGGACAACATGCCAGCGACGTGACCGCCCCATTCGCTGGCCCGCAGGAACATGTCGTTGGCCAGCACGTCCAGCGTCTTCTGGTCCTCGCCCTGCACGTTGTCCGTTCCGGCGCTGCCCAGAACGTCGGCCAGTGCGCCATAGGCGACCTTGCGCGCGATGGCCTTGCAGGCCAGCGAAACGTCGGTGATCAGCGCGTTCAGGTCGCCGGTGGCATCGGGGTGTCGGCGTCGCTCCTCGATGAGGAACTGGGTGAGGGTGGAACGTCCTCCGGTGGGCATCGCGGTCTCCTGTTTCTCAGTGAATCGGTGCGTGGCGCGGCGCCATCTCGGGCGGTCGCAGGCGGGCGATCAGCACGCGAGGGGCGTCGAGCCGCCAGAGGTCGGCAGCGAAGACTGCGGGTGCCTCGCCATAGCCCCAGCTCGCCCAGGCCGCGCGGCAGCCAGCGGCGCGCGCCGCATGTAGGTCGTGCGGGCCGTCGCCGACCATCAGCAGTTCAGCCGTCGGCACGTCCAGCCTCTGCGCCGCCTGCTGGATCAGCAGCGGCGACGGCTTGCGCTGCGCCGCGGTGTCGGCGCCGTGGACGGTCGTGAAATGGCCTAGCAGTCCCGCGGCATCCAGCACGGCCCGTGCCAGCGGCGTCGGCTTGTTGGTCACTACCGCGAGCGGGTAGACGTCTGACAGTTCCAGCAGCAACCCCGTCACGTCGGGGTAGGGCTCTCCCTGGGCCGACGGGTCCTCCAGCGTCGTGCGGTCGAAGACCTCACGCAACCGTGCGGCCAGCATGGCCGGCTCGGCGTTGCCGAGGCGCGAGGCCGCCAGTGCGCGCTGGATCAAGGCGTCCGGCCCGTCGCCTATCCAGCTGCGCACGATGGGCAGCTCGAACCCGGCCAAGCCGACCGAGGCCAGCGCCGCGTTCAGCGCAAGGGCCACGCCCGCAGCGCTGTCGATCAATGTGCCGTCCAGGTCGAAGGCGATGGCCGTGATGGGCACGCTCATGGCCGGCTACCTTCTGCTTCGCCGCGCAGCGCGGTGATGCTGCGGCGGTAGTCGCCGCCCGTGAACACGGCCGATCCGGCCACCACGGTGTCGGCGCCGGCGGCAACGACGCGGCGGATGTTGCGCGCGTTCACGCCGCCGTCGACCTCCAGCCAGATGTCGCGTCCGGTGGCGTCGATGCGCCTGCGCAGCAGCTCGATCTTGGGCAGCGTGCTTTCGATGAAGGCCTGGCCGCCGAAGCCGGGGTTTACCGACATCAGCAGCACGATGTCCAGCCGGTCCATGACATGGTCGATCACGTGCAGCGGCGTGGCTGGATTCAGGACCAGGCCTGCCTTCATGCCCAGCGATCGGATCAACTGCAAGCTGCGGTCCACGTGCAGGCTGGCCTCGGGATGGAAGGTGATGAGGTCGGCACCGGCTTCCGCGAACATGGGGATCAGCGCGTCCACCGGGGACACCATCAGGTGCACGTCGATGGGGACCGGCCGGCCATCGGCCGTCCGGCAATGAGGCTTGATGGCTTGGCACACCATGGGACCCACCGTCAGGTTGGGCACGTAGTGGTTGTCCATCACGTCGAAGTGAATGAGATCAGCACCGGCTTCGATGACGGCGCGGACCTCCTCGCCCAGCCGAGAGAAGTCGGCGGACAGCAGGCTGGGCGCGATGCGCAGCGGGCGCGGGGTGGCAGTTGCGTTCATGACGGGAGGCCTCGGTACAGGGCCTGGACGGCGTTGAGGGGTGGGGGCGGGCTGGCGAGCGCGCACAGTTCATCGAAGCGCAGCCAGCCGGCCGTCTTCAGCAGGCAGCCGGGCTCGCCGTGCAGAGGAGCCTGCGGTTCGCCCAGATGAGGCAGCACCAGGCCGGCGGCGGCGAAGTCGCCGCCCTGGGTCCAGAAGGTTGGTGTCACCAACGTCCACAGGCCGGCGCCGGTGGCGGCGCGCAGACCGTTGACGGAGTCCTCCAGCGCAAGTGCCTGCTCGGGCTGCAGGCCCAACGTGGCCAGCGCGAGCTTGTAGATGTCGGGTGCGGGTTTCTTGGCACGCACCTGGTCACCACAGGCGATCACGGCGAACAGGTCCAGTCCACGCGGCCCCAGCGTGGCCGTCAGCAGCGCATGGATATTGGCCGCCGTGGTGGTGCTGGCGATGGCCAGCCGGCAGCCTTGGTCCTGTGCCTCGCCGATGAGCCGGGCGATGCCTTCCCGCAGCGGCACGCCGCCGTCCTGGACGACCGCGGTGTAAAAGCGCGTCTTGTCGGCGTGCAGCACGGGCACCAGGCCCATCAGGCGCCGCCGCTCCGGGGCGGACGTCGGCAGCAGATCGATGTAGCTGGCGATGCGCTCCTTGCCGCCGGTCACCTCGAGCAACTGACGGTAGTCAGCGCGGCTCCAGACCCAGCCGAGGCGATGGCGCTCGAAGGCGAGGTTGAAAGCCACCCGGTGGGCCTCTTCGGTGTCTGCCAGCGTGCCGTCGACGTCGAAGATCAGCGCTTCAGTCGCCATGGCTGACCTCCATTGCGCCGAACACGCGGCTGGCGAGCACGTCCTCGGCCTGCAGCGTGCAGAGCTGTTCCCGCGTCAGGACCGCGTCGGCCGTGAACAGGCGCGTTGCATGGCGCAGGCGGATGCGATCCAGCGCGTTGCGGATGGAGCGTGCGTTGGCGAAGTGGGGCTGTTGCCGGCGCAGGCCGACGTAGCGCGCGAAGGCGGGCGAGGCTGCGTCGTCGAAGCGGTAGTTGAGCTGCTGCAACATGAGCTGCGCGATCTGCATCAGTTCGGGCTCGCTGTAGTCCGGGAAGTCGATGTGATGTGCGATGCGCGAGGCCATGCCCGGGTTGCTGGAGAAAAACGTATCCATCCGATCGCGGTAGCCGGCAAGGATGACGACCAGGTCATCGCGGTGGTTCTCCATCACCTGCAGCAGGATCTCGATGGACTCCTGTCCATAGTCGCGCTCGTTCTCCGGCTTGTAGAGGTAGTAGGCCTCGTCGATGAACAGCACGCCGCCCATGGCCTTCTTGACGATCTCGCGGGTCTTGGGCGCCGTGTGGCCGATGAACTGGCCGACAAGGTCGTCGCGCGTCACGGCCACCAGGTGGCCCTTGCGCACGTAGCCCAGTTGCTTGAGCACGGCCGCCATGCGCAGCGCCACCGTTGTCTTGCCAGTGCCGGGGTTGCCGGTGAAGCACATGTGCAGCGAAGGCGGCGTGGACTGCAGGCCCTGCTCGGCGCGCAGCTTGTCGATGAGCAGCAGCGCGGCGATATCGCGTATGCGCCCCTTGACCGGCGCGAGGCCGATCAGCTCGCGGTCGAGCTGGTCCAACACCTCGCGCACGCCCGAGGCTTCGAGCAGCGCGGAGGGCGTGGCGGCCAGGGGGGGCTGCACGGCGCTCATGTCGGCGGCCTCAGTAGCGCTGGCCTTCGGCCGAGCGTTGCACCGCGTAGCTCTCGGTGGCGTAGCGCAGCGTGCGGCCCGGCTCTTCGGCGCGGATCAGCCGGAAGCCCGGTTCGACCTTGGGTCGGTTGACGATGAAGGACAGCACGACGGACTCGGTGCCGTGCGTGGAGTCGAACGCCGAGAGTCGGATGTACTGGCCGGGGAAGCTCTCGCGGCAGACCTTCAGTTCGAGCATTACGCCGGCCGCATCGCCGATGTCGAACATCGGGTTGCCGAACATTTCCCAATAGGTGTTGCGCGGATGCGGGTCGTCGGTGTACTCAATGCCGACGGCCCAGCCCCTGGCGAGGCAGTAGTCGATCTGCTTGACGATCTGCGCGTCGCTCAGGTCGGGGAGGAAGGAGAAGGTGCCTTGGGTGATTCGCATGGTGGTCTCGCTCGTGTTCAGGCCACGGAAGGCGTGGTCACGTAGTCCGACGTGTCGGTCGACGTGTAGTTGAAGGTGATGTCGCCCCAGGTCTCGAGGGCCGCGGCCAGCGGGCTGCACCAGCGGGCGGCCTCGCGCAGGATCTGCGGGCCTTCGGCTCCGATGTCCCGGCCCTCGTTGCGGGCCAGCACCATGGCCTCCAGCGCGACGCGGTTGGCGGTGGCGCCGGCCTGGATGCCTTGCGGATGGCCGATGGTGCCGCCCCCGAACTGCAGGACGACGTCGTCGCCGAAGAGGTCGATGAGCTGGTGCATCTGGCCGGCATGGATGCCGCCGGATGCGACAGGCATGACCTTCTTGATCGCGCCCCAGTCCTGGTCGAAGTAGATGCCCCGGGGCAGATCGACGGCCGTCTGCGTGTCGCGGCAGATGTTGTAGTAGCCCTGCACGGTCAGCGGGTCGCCCTCGAGCTTGCCGACTGCCGTTCCGGCGTGGATGTGGTCCACGCCCACGAGCCGCATCCACTTTGCGATGACGCGGAAGCTGACGCCGTGGTTCTTCTGGCGCGTGTACGTGCCGTGGCCTGCGCGGTGCAGGTGCAGGATCATGTCGTTCTGGCGGCACCAGTGGCTCAGGCTCTGGATGCCGGTGTAGCCCACGACCAGGTCGACCATGATGATCACGGAGCCCAGCGACTTGGCGAACTCGGCGCGGCGGTACATCTCCTCCATCGTGCCGGCCGTCACATTGAGATAGCTGCCCTTGACCTCGCCTGTGGCGGCGCTGGCCTTGTTGACGGCGTCCATGACGAACAGGAAGCGGTCACGCCAGTGCATGAAGGGCTGCGAGTTGATGTTCTCGTCGTCCTTCATGAAGTCCAGGCCACCCTTGAGGCCTTCGTAGACGACGCGGCCGTAGTTGCGACCCGACAGGCCCAGCTTGGGCTTGGTCGTCGCGCCCAGCAGCGGACGACCGAACTTGTCCAGGCGCTCGCGCTCGACGACGATGCCCGTCGGCGGGCCGGCAAAGGTCTTCACGTAGGCGACTGGGAACTTCATGTCCTCCAGCCGGGCGGCCTTCAGCGGCTTGAAGCTGAACACGTTGCCGATGACGGAGGCGGCGACATTGGTGATGGAACCCTCCTCGAACAGGCTGAGGTCGTAGGCGACGTAGCAGAAGTACTGGCCCGGGTTGTTGGGCACCGGGTCGACGCGGTAGGCCTTGGCGCGGTACATGTCGCAGGCGGTCAGGCGATCCGTCCAGACCACCGTCCAGGTGGCGGTGCTGGATTCGCCGGCCACGGCGGCGGCAGCCTCGATGGGGTCCACGCCGTCCTGCGGTGTGATGCGGAACAGCGCCAGGATGTCGGTCTCCTTGGGCACGTAGTCCGCGTCCCAGTAGCCCATCTGGGCGTACTTCAGCACGCCGGCTGAATAGCGCTTCTTGGCGTCGGTGATTTGCGTGGCTTCTGACATGTTGCCCATGGGCACTCTCCTTGCTCGGTGACGGTGGCGATGGACGCGAATGTAGGGACGGGAATACATTCGTAATAGTTAATTCTTTTACGTGAATGATTGGCTTCGACTCATGATTAAGAACGCCACCTTCCGCCAGCTCGCAGCCTTCCACGCAGTGGCCCGACTGGGCAGCGTCTCGCGTGCCGCTGGCGAGCTGCACCTGACGCAGCCGGCCGTGTCCATCCAGCTCAAGCTGCTGGAGGAGAGTGCCGGAGCGCCGCTGCTGGAGCGCGAGGGGAGGGGCATCCGCCTCAGTGCGGCAGGCGAGGTGATGGCTGACTACGCGGCGCGCATCCTCGACCTGTGGCGCGAGGCCGGTGACGAGATGGCGGCACAGCGCGGCGTGTTCTCTGGCACGCTGCGCGTCGGTGCGGTGACGACAGCCGAATACCTGCTGCCGCCACTGTTGGTGGCCTTTGCGGCCCAGCATCCGCACGTCAAGGTCAAGTTGCGCGTGGGCAACCGCGACGAGATCGTGGGCATGCTGGGCGCGCAGGAGGTGGATATCGCCATCATGGGGCGCCCCCCCAGCGAGCTGAAGACGACGGCGGTGGCCTTCGCCAAGCATCCGATGGCCTTCCTCGCGTCCCCGCGTCACCCGTTGATGTCGCAAGGACCGCTTGAGCTGGCGGACCTGGCCAGCGCCAATCTCCTGGTACGCGAGCGCGGCTCGGGCACGCGCACGACGCTGGAGCGGTTGCACAAGGATGCGGGCCTGCCGCTGCGCATCGGCTCGGAGATGTCCAGCAACGAGGCCATCAAGCAGATGTGCGCGGCCGGCTTCGGCGCGGCCTTCCTGTCGCTGCATACCTGCGGCCTGGAGCTTCAGGCGGGGCTGCTGGCGCTGCTGCCGATGGCCGGCAATCCGCTAGAGCGCGAGTGGTACGCCATGCACCTGGCGACGCGCCGGCTGCCACAGGTGGCGTCGGCCTTCAAGCAGTTCCTGGCCGACGACGGGCAGCGTCTCATCCTTGAGCAACTGCGCACCGGTCCGGTCGGCGCGGCCCCCTCCGCGCGGGCGTCCCGCTCCAGAAAGGCGCAGGCACGCAAAGTGCAAAAAGCGGGGCCATGAACACCCTGCCTGTCCCGCGAACCCTGACCCTTCCCCCAGAACTGCCGCAACGCCAGCGACTGGCCGATGAGCTGCATGCCCGTCCGTTCGAGACGCTGTCCTCGCCCGGCTGCGTGCTGTCTGTCGCCATCCTGCGTGTCGATGCTGCGCAGGATGCGCGATGCCTGGCGCACCTTGCCGAGCTGGACCCCGCTGCCATCGAGGCCAGTGGCTCCACCCACCTGCGCCTTCAATGGGGTGGCCTGCGCATCAAGTGGGAGCGGCACACCGAGTTCTTCAGCTTCAGCGTCTTTGCTGAGGGCGGCCCGGCGTCGCTGGGCGAGGCCTTCGACACCGCCTGGCTGGACGTGCTGCCTGAGGGCTGGCTGGCGCGCCTGCCGGGCGAAATGGTGTCGGCCACGCTGGTATCGATGCTGCCCTGCGCGAGCGAGCCGCCGCATGTCCGCGAGGTGGCGCCGCTGTTCGGCAACGAGCTGGTGGTGGGCAATCGCATTGCGGGCGGCGCCGCCACGGTGGTGACGGACCTGCGAGCCGTCGGTGGCGTGACGCGCTTCTTGGTGTTCGACCATGCCCTGAACCGCCGCCGCGCAGGCCGCACTGCGCAGCGCCTCGTCGAGATCGACACTTACCGCATGATGGCGCTGCTGAGCCTCCCGCTGGCGGCGCGTCGCATGGGGGAGCTGGGCTCGGAAGAGGAGCAGCTCGCCTCGCTGATGGAGCGCTTCCGCAGCGCAACGGACGGCGACGAGGCGCTGCTGAACGAACTGGTGGGGCTGGCCGCCCGTGTGGAGCATGCACTGGCCGACCACGGCGCGCGCTTTTCGGCCACGCGGGCCTACGGCGGCATCGTGGACCGTCGCATGGCTGAGTTGCGAGAGGCCGTGGTGCCGGGCCTGCAGCCGCTGTCGGAGTTCCTGGACCGGCGCTTCCGCCCGGCTGTCGAGAGCTGCGCCGCTACAGCGGCGCGGCAGGCCGAGCTATCCAAGCGCATCGCCCGCGCCGCGCAGCTGCTGCAGACACGCTCCGAGGTGGAGCGCGAACGCCAGAACCAGTCGCTGCTGGCCTCGTTGGACCGCCGCCAAGGGCTGCAGCTGCGCCTGCAGGAGATGGTGGAAGGGCTGTCCGTGATCGCGATGACCTACTACGGTGTGGGTCTGGCGGCTTACGCGCTCAAGCCGCTGGCCAAGACCTTCGGCGCCAATGAGGCCTGGGTTGTCGGCGCCACGGTGCCGTTCGTTGCACTGGCCGTGATCATCAATTTGCGCCGCCTGCGCCGGCATCTCGCGTCGGCGCACTGAAGGGGATGGCGGCTGGAAGCATGCCTTCCAGTTGCGATGCCGCTCCGATATCGGCGTGACCGACGCATCCGGCTGTCCCCGGTGCGGCCATGCGGGCGCAGAGCTTGCGTGGCGGCTTCTGACAACAAGCAGATCCGGAGACTTCCCCGTGGCTCACACACCGTACCCCGCAGCCGCCGGCGCGGGCGGCGCGCCCATCGTCACCGTCACCGATGCGCAGGGCCGCATCACCTACGCCAACTCCGCCTTCCAGCGTGCCTCGGGCCTGGCGGCGGAACAGGTGGTCGGGGCGCCGCACAGCGTGGTGCGCCACCCCGACATGCCCTCGCGCGTGTTCGCCGATCTGTGGGCCTCACTGCGCCGCGGCCAGCCATGGACGGGCCTGATCCGCAACCGCCACCGTGATGGCCGCGACTACTGGGTCCAGGCCAACGTGATCCCGGCGCGGCGCGGGGACGCTGCGGTGGGCTACACGTCGATCCAACTTCCGGCCTCGGACCAGGAAGTGGCCCGCGCGGAGGCCGTCTACCAGGCCTGGCAGGCCGGCGGTGGCATGCAGCACGAGATCCGCCAGGGCCGCCTCGTCGAGACCGGCCTGGCGACATGGTTGCATGCGCTGCGCAACCCGCTGGACCTGCCGGTGCAGCGCCGCGTGCAGGGCTCGGCCGGGTTGCTGGCCCTGCTGTTCGCGATGGTGGTGGGCGCTGCGCTCGTGCCGCAGCTCGCTGCATCGGTGTTGGCGGCCCTGGGGGGCTGGCGACCCTGGGCCATCGCCGGCGGCCTGCTGGGCATGGTGGCCTCGGGCGCCATTGCCGTGTACTTTCAGGGCCGCATCGTGCGGCCGTTGCGCGTGGCTTGTGACGCGGCCATCGCGATTGCTGGCGGCGACATCCACCGCCCTTTCGACGACAGCCCGCGCGCTGGCGAGCTGCGCGATCTGAATTGCGCGCTGAATCAGCTCGTCGCCAAGATGGCGGCAGTACTGCGCGATGCGCACGATCACGCCGAGCAGGTCGGCGTGCAGGTGGCGGGGCTGGCGGACGGCGCCGAGCGGCTGGCGGGGCGCTCGGCCGAGCAGGCGGGCGACGTCGGCGACGCCTCCCGTCACACGGCGGCCATCGACGGGTTGAGCACGGGCACGGCAGAGTCGGCGCGCCTGGCCCACGAGGCCTCGCGACAGGCCATCGCGGAAACGGAAGGTGCCTGCGCCATGGCGCGAACGCTCCAAGCGTCGATGCAGGACATCTCCGCCTTTGGCGAGCGCATTGCCGAGATCAGCGGCCGCATCGACGCGATCTCAGTGCAGACCGGCATCCTGGCTCTGAACGCGGCCGCGGCGGCCAGCCGCGACAGGGAGCTGGGCCGCACCTTCAGCGTCGTGGCCGCCGAGGTGCGAGCGCTGGCGCGTGGCAGCGGTGACGCGGCGCAGGAGATCCGCGCGCTGAGCGGTGAGTCGCGCGAGAAGACCGAGGCGGGGCTGAGGCTGGCTCACGACATGGCCGCGCAGGTCGACGGCGCTGCGCAGTGCATGCGTGCGCTGGGCGAACAGGTGGCGCAGATTCGTCAGGCCGCGCAGGCCCAGTCCGAAGGCGTGCAGCAGATCAACGAGCGGCTGCGTGCGCTGGACGACTCGACCCGGCTCAACGCCGCGCTGGCGCGCGACAGCGTCGAGGCCAGCACCGCGGCGCGGCAGGAGACGTCGCGGCTTCAGGCGGCCATCGCCGTCTGGCACCTGGACTGAAAGCGCTGCTTCCATTGCAGGTGACGCGATGGAAGCGTCGTTTGCAGGGGTGTCGAACCGTTGCGCCCGGTGCTCGATTTTTGTTGAGCCGGATCAAGGGCTTGCAAGTCTCGTTCAGTGTTTTCCCTGGACCCGCCGGAGCTGGCGCGCGACTTGTAAGCACTCCGTCATCCGCCGAGGGGCGGCTACCGACAACACCCAACAGAGGCCAAGGAGACAAGCCCAGATGGAAACCTTCTACGAGGTCATGCGCCGGCAAGGCATCTCACGCCGCAGCCTGCTGAAGTACTGCTCGCTCACCGCCACGTCGCTGGGTCTCGGCCCGGCCTTCGTGCCTCAAATCGCCCACGCGATGGAGACCAAGCCGCGCACGCCGGTGCTGTGGCTGCACGGCCTGGAGTGCACCTGCTGCTCCGAGTCTTTCATCCGCTCCGCGCACCCGCTGGCCAAGGACGTGGTGCTTTCGATGATCTCGCTGGACTACGACGACACGCTGATGGCTGCCGCCGGCCACCAGGCCGAAGCGATCCTCGAAGAGATCATGACCAAGTACAAGGGCAACTACATCCTGGCCGTGGAGGGCAACCCCCCGCTGAACCAGGATGGCATGAGCTGCATCATCGGTGGCAAGCCCTTCATCGACCAGCTCAAGCATGTCGCCAAGGACGCCAAGGCCATCATCAGCTGGGGCAGCTGTGCCAGCTGGGGCTGCGTGCAAGCGGCCAAGCCCAACCCGACGCAGGCCACGCCGGTCCACAAGGTGATCTTCGACAAGCCCATCATCAAGGTGCCGGGCTGCCCGCCCATCGCCGAGGTGATGACCGGCGTCATCACCTACATGCTGACCTTCGACCGCATTCCCGAGCTGGACCGTCAGGGCCGGCCAAAGATGTTCTACAGCCAGCGCATCCACGACAAGTGTTATCGCCGGCCCCACTTCGACGCGGGCCAGTTCGTCGAGCACTTCGACGACGAGTCGGCGCGCAAGGGCTACTGTCTCTACAAGGTTGGCTGCAAGGGGCCGACCACCTACAACGCCTGCTCCACCGTGCAGTGGAACGAGGGCACGAGCTTTCCGATCAAGGCGGGTCATGGCTGCATTGGCTGCTCGGAGGACGGCTTCTGGGACAAGGGCTCTTTCTACAACCGGCTGACTGACATTCACCAGTTCGGCATCGAGGCCAACGCCGACCAGGTGGGCGGCGCGGCCGCGGGCGTGGTGGGCGCCGCCGCCGTGGCGCATGCCGCCGCGTCGGTCATCAAGCGCGCCTCGCAGAAGCGCGAGCAGAACAACGACACGACCACCAAGGTCTGAGAGCGAGACAAGACATGGGTGCTTACGAAACTCAAGGCTTCAAGATGGACAACTCCGGGCGGCGCATCGTCGTCGACCCGGTGACGCGCATCGAAGGCCACATGCGCTGCGAAGTCAACGTCGACAGCAACAACGTCATCCGCAACGCGGTCTCCACAGGCACGATGTGGCGCGGGCTGGAGGTCATCCTGAAAGGCCGTGATCCTCGCGACGCCTGGGCCTTCGTCGAGCGCATCTGCGGCGTCTGCACGGGCTGCCATGCATTGACCTCGGTGCGCGCGGTGGAAGACGCGCTGGGCATCACCATCCCGAAGAATGCCTACCTGATCCGCGAGATCATGGCCAAGACGCTGCAGGTTCACGACCATGCGGTGCACTTCTACCACCTGCATGCACTTGACTGGGTGGACATCGTCTCGGCACTGAAGGCCGACCCCAAGAAGACGAGCGAGTTGCAGCAGACGGTGTCGCCGTCGCACCCGCTGTCGTCGCCGGGCTATTTCCGCGACATCCAGAACCGGCTCAAGAAGTTTGTCGAGAGCGGACAGCTCGGCCCCTTCATGAACGGCTACTGGGGCAGCAAGGCCTATGTGCTGCCGCCCGAGGCGAACCTGATGGCGGTGACCCACTACCTGGAGGCGCTGGACCTCCAGAAGGAGTGGGTGAAGGTGCACACCATCTTCGGCGGCAAGAACCCGCACCCCAACTACCTGGTGGGTGGTGTTCCCTGCGCCATCAACATCGACGGCAACGGTGCGGTCGGTGCTCCCATCACGATGGAGCGTCTGAACTTTGTCGAGGCCCGCATCCGGGAAATGATCGAGTTCAACAACAACGTCTACATCCCGGACGTTCTGGCCATCGGCACCATCTACAAGCAGGCCGGCTGGCTGCATGGGGGGGGGCTGGCCGCCACCAACGTGATGGACTACGGTACCTACGAGAAGGTGATGGGCCAGCACGACACGCAGCAACTGCCGGGCGGCGCCATCCTGAACGGCAACTGGGACGAGATCCATCCGGTCGATCCGCGGGATCCCGAGCAGGTGCAGGAGTTCGTGCCGCACAGTTGGTACAAGTACGCGGACGAGTCGCGCGGCCTGCACCCCTGGGACGGTGTCACCGAGCCCAACTACGTGCTGGGCGAGAAGACCAAGGGCACGCGCACCGACATCAAGGAGCTGGACGAGAGCGCCAAGTACTCCTGGATCAAATCCCCGCGCTGGCGCGGCCACGCGGTGGAGGTCGGCCCGCTGTCGCGCTACATCCTGGGATACGCCCATGCGCTCAAGGGCCACAAGTACTCGCAGCGCGTGAAGGAGCAAGTCGAGAGCTCGGCCCGCATCATCAACACCGACTTCCCCAAAGCCCTGGGCCTGCCGACGACCGACTACACGGCCAAGCAACTGCTGCCCACCACCATCGGCCGCACGCTGGCCCGGGCGCTTGAGTCGCAGTACTGCGGCGAAATGATGCTGGACGACTACAAGGAGATGATCGCCAACATCAAGGCTGGCGACACCGCCACGGCCAACGTCGAGAAATGGGACCCGTCCACCTGGCCCAAGGAGGCCAAGGGCGTCGGCACGGTGGCTGCGCCGCGCGGTGCGCTGGGCCATTGGATCAAGATCAAGGACGGCCGCATCGAGAACTATCAGTGCGTGGTGCCCACCACCTGGAACGGCAGCCCGCGTGACACCAAGGGCCAGATCGGCGCCTTCGAAGCCAGCCTGATGAACACGCCCATGGTGAACCCGGAGCAGCCGGTGGAGATCCTGCGCACGCTGCACTCCTTTGACCCCTGCCTGGCCTGCTCCACACACGTGATGAGCCCGGATGGTCAGGAACTCACCAGCGTCAAGGTGCGCTGAACACGACGACAAGAACAGGAGACAACGACATGCACGACATCAAGATCCTGCTTCGCCGTAGCGGCGTCGCCACGCTGGCCCTGCTGGCGGCGGGCGCGGCACACGCTCACCCTGGGCACGACGCTCAAGGCCTCGTGGACGGCTTCCTCCATCCCTTCTCCGGCTTCGACCACCTGCTGGCCATGGCCGCGGTCGGCGTGTGGTCGGCCGCCGCGCTGCCGGCCGGGCGTCGCCTGGCTGGCCCGGCTGTCTTCCTTGCCATGCTGCTGCTTGGCGCCGCGCTGCCGCAGGTCGGGCTGATGTTGCCCGGTCTGGAGGCCGCTGTGGCCGTCTCCGTCGTCGCGCTGGGCGCGCTGATGGTCGCGGCGCGCCACCCGGCGGCACGGCTGCCGGTACCGGCCGGCCTGGCCCTCGTCGGCATGGCCGCCACGATGCACGGCATGGCGCATGGCGCGGAACTGGCGCCGGGCCAGTCCTTCGCGGGCTATGCGGCGGGCTTCATGGCGGCGTCGGCGCTGCTGCACGGCGCGGGCCTCACGGCCGGGGGCTGGCTGCAGCGCAGCCGCGGCTGGGCCTGGCGGGCCACTGCAGCCTTCGTTGGCGTCAGCGGCTTGGCCATGCTGGCCGGGCGCCTCTGAGCCGGCTGCCGCAGGAGGCCACCGCCATGTCCAACACCACCACCCACCGCGGCCTGGGCCATGACCCGGCGGACGACGAACACGCCGTCGCCGAGGCCCGGTCCATCAAGTCCGTCTATGTCTACGAAGCACCGGTCCGCGTCTGGCATTGGATCAACGCCCTGGCGATCACGGTGCTGGCGCTTACCGGGTACTTCATCGGCTCGCCGCTGCCCACCCAGCCGGGCGAGGCCAGCGCGAACTACCTGATGGGCTACATCCGCTTCGCCCATTTCGCGGCCGGCTATCTGCTTGCCGTGGGCATCCTGGGCCGGCTGTACTGGGCTGTGGTGGGAAACCACCATGCCCGCGAGTTGTTCTGGGTGCCATTGTTCCAGCGCGCCTACTGGATCGAGATCTGGGGCATGGTGAAGTGGTACGCCTTCATCAGCGCGCGGCCCGGCCGCTACGTGGGCCACAACCCGCTGGCGCGCTTCGCGATGTTCTTCGGCTTCTTCGTGCTGACGATGTTCATGATCGTCACCGGCTTCGCGCTGTATGCGGAAGGTGCGCAGATGGGTTCATGGCAGGACAAGCTGTTCGGCTGGGTCATCCCGCTGTTCGGTCAGTCTCAGGACGTGCACACCTGGCACCACCTCGGCATGTGGGCGTTGATCATCTTCGTGATCCTGCATGTCTACGCGGCCATTCGTGAGGACATCATGGGACGCTCCAGCGTGGTCAGCACCATGATCTCCGGGCATCGCACCTTCAAGGACTGAGGGCGGCGTGGGCGTCGATCAGCACACCGGACGGCACCTGCGGCAACCGCCCGCGGGCGTTCCGGTGCGCCTGCCGCCCCACCCCGGCCGCTTCCTGCAGCGCCACTACCTGGCGCCGCTGGCGATCAACCAGAGCGACGCGGCACGGCGTCTTGGCATGTCGCGCCGCCGGTTGCACGAGATCGTCCATGGCCAGCGCGGGGTGTCACCAGACACAGCGTTGCGCTGTGCCCTCGTCTTCGGCAGCGACGCCGCCTTCTTGCTCGCCATGCAGTCCGCCTGGGACAGCTTCCACGCCTGGAAGCAGATGCGCGCGCTGTCGCGCCGCTCTCCCCAACCCTGATTCGTTTCGTCATGGAACCCATGAGCCCCATTCCGTCCGAAAGTGACTGTCACCCCTCTGGTGACAGTGCCGAAACTGTCTGCGTCCTTGGCATCGGCAACGTGCTGTGGGCCGACGAGGGCTTCGGCGTGCGTTGCATCGAGACGCTGCAGCAGCGCTACGAGTTCGCGCCGCACGTGCAGCTCATTGACGGAGGCACGCAAGGCCTCTACCTCGTGCAGCATGTGCAGCAGGCAGACCGGCTGCTGATCTTCGATGCCATCGACTATGGCCTTGCACCAGGAGAGCTCAAGCTCGTCGCGAACGATGACGTGCCGCGATTCATGGGTGCCAAGAAGATGAGCCTGCATCAGACCGGCTTCCAGGAGGTGCTGATGCTGGCGGTGCTGACCGAGCGGTACCCCAGGGAGGTCTTGCTGATTGGCTGCCAGCCCGAGGAGATCGAGGACTATGGTGGCAGCCTGCGGCCGGTGGTGAAGCAGGCGCTGGAGGACGCGCTGGCGCTCGGCGTGGACACGCTGCGGCGCTGGGGCGCCCGGCCTGTGCCGCGCCAGCGCCCGCTCAGCGATGTCGAGACGGTGACCTTCTCCGAACTCGCGCTGGGCCGCTATGAATCGCAACGCCCGCCGGAGGAGATCGCCTGCCGCACCGGTGACGACCGATTCATGCCCGCGCGGGAAGGGAACTGAGCATGTGCATTGGCATTCCCATGCAGGTGCTGGCCCTGGAGCCGGGCCATGCGATCTGCGTCGGTCGCGGCGAGCGGCGCCGCGTGCGCACGGCGCTGATCGGCGACCCCGAACCGGGTGACTGGCTGCTGGTCTTTCTCGACAGCGCACAGGAGCGCATCAGCGCCGAGCGGGCGCGGGAGGTAGACACCACGCTGGACCTCTTGATCGCCGTGCAGGCCGGCGAGGGCGGTGGCGCGGACGCTGGCTTCGCGCTGCCCTCTCAACTGACCCGCGACCAGCTGCTGGCGATGTCCGGCCAGCACCATCCCCAGGACACGAAGGAGCCCACACCATGACCGCTGAATCTTCCACCGAAGCCCGGGTCAGTCTGCCCGTGCAGGCACCCAAGGCCTTGCCCGACACCTCGCCGCTGGTCGCTCGTCTGGCCGACGTCTGCGGCGCCACCTGGGTGGATGCCGACACGATCGACGCCTGGGCCGCGCGGGGCGGCGACCGCGTCGTGCTGTTTGCCGGCGATGCGGTGCGCTTCCCCGAGGGGCAAGACGTGGCCGTCGTGCTGCCCGAGTTGCAGCGCAGCCTGCCCGGCCGCTTTGAGGTGGGCATCGTCCACCGCCACCAGGAGGATGCGCTGGCCCGCCGTTTCGGCTCGCAGCGCTGGCCCACGCTGCTGTTCCTTCGCGACGGCCAGTACGTCACGACGCTGCCGGGCATGCACGACTGGGACGACTTCCTGAGCAAGGCCGAAGCCGCACTCGCCGCGCCCATCTCTCGCCCGCCCACCATCGGCATCCCGCTCGTCAGCGCCGGGTCCTCCGACGGCGGTTGCCACTGACCCTGAACGGACACGACATGAAAGACTTCCCCATCCCCGTGCGCAGCATCGGCCCCGGCAGCCAGGTCGAGGACGACACGCTGGAGTACATGCCCATGCCTCAGGGCATGGAGACCTTCCGCGCCCCACTGCTGCCCGAGCCCGAACAGATGGCAGCCAACCACCAGGCCCACGCAGCGCTGCGCGACACCCTGGCCCAACTCGGGGCAGTCTGCCAGGGCGGTGGCAACCGCGTGGTGGACCTGATCGGGCTGGCCGAAGCCGACCTGACGCTCGTCAACCAGGTGCTCGGCGAGGGCGAAGTCAGCGCCGTCGTGCAGCCGTCGGGCGACGAGCGGCGTGAGGTGCGGGTGCAGGAGGCTGTGTTCGCCGGTGTCTGGCGCGTCGTGACGACGGCTCATGGCCGGGTGGTCTCCGACGTCATCGAGCTGGGCCACATCCCGGAGGTGTTGAAGCAGGTGGCTCGCGAAGATGTCGTGGCCGAGGTGCCGCGCTGGCAGGGCGGGCTGCCACCCAATGTACAGAACGCGCCCGCACTGCTGGCCGAGCTCGAGGACCACTGGCGCGTCTGGCGACCGGGCCAGCCGGCGCATGTGGTCAACCTCACGCTGCTGCCTGTGTCCATGGAGGACATCGGTTTCCTCGACCATCACCTTGGCACCGGGCGCGTGCTGATTCTCTCGCGCGGCTATGGCAACTGCCGCATCACCAACACCTGCCGTCCCAACACATGGCGTGTCGTCTACTACAACTCTCAGGACCTGGTGATCCTCAATGCCGTCGAGGTCAGCGAGCTGCCCGAGGTGGCCCAGGCCGCCATCGAGGATCTGCAGGACTCGCATGAGCGCCTGCAGGAAGTGCTGGCGTGGGTGGAGCAGGGATGAGCTTCGAGGGCAGCTATCTGGGCGACGCAGCGCGGCTGCCGGCCGACGCGCGACTCGAATGCAAGATCTGCTGGTGGGTCTACGACCCGGCGCTGGGCGACGAGGTCTGGCAGGTGCCGCCCGGCACCGCCTTCACCCATCTGCCGGCTTGGTGGCGCTGCCCGCAATGCGACGGCGACGCGGACCAGTTCATGGTGCTGGCGGGGGGCGCCACGTGATGAGGATCGCAAGGCAGTCCGAATGCGCTCAGTCACCACTTGGCGTGGCCGCGCGCGGCGCGAATGCGGCAGCGGTGAACCCGCTCGTCGCTCGCGTCGAGGCGCTCGAGGCGCTCTTCCGCCACGTCGAGGTCACCCGCATGGCGGGTGTGCCGGTGCTGAACCGCGAACTGCGTGTTGAAGCCGTGGGCTTCGAGCCGGTGGCGGTCGAACCGGGTGAAGCGCCGGCCGCCGTGGGCGTGTTGCTGACGCCCTGGTTCATGAATCTCGTGTGGCTGCCGCTGCAGACCACCGACGGGGGCGTGGGGCGGATGCGCGAGCGCGAAGTGGGAGGCGTCGGCTTCGAGTTCATCTCCGCGCACGAGCCGGGCTTTGGTGCCTACGAGGCCTGCTCGCTGGCCTCGCCGATGTTCGAGTACGGCAGCCAGGCTCAGGCGCGGGCTACCGCGACGGCTGTGCTCGCCGAGCTGCGGCCCGTGGCGCCGGTTTCGAACGCGCGCCGCGGCTTCCTGTTCGGCCGTTCAGCCGTGGAGGGGCGCGCATGATCGACGCACTGACCGGCGTGCTGCGTCTGCGTCCGGGTGAAGCCCGGCCGCGCAGTGTGGAGAACCGTCGCCCCGACCTCGCGGAGGCGCTGGTGCGCGGCAAGGCGGCCGAGGATGTTCCCGGGCTGCTGGGTAGCCTGTTCAGCCTGTGTGGTCACGCGCATCGGTTGTGCGCTCAGATGGCGCTGAACGCGGCAGCGGGCGAGGGCGCCTCGAGGAAGCCCGAGGCCGAGCGCTCGCTGCAGCACGAGACGCTGTGCGAGCACGTGCGCCGCATCGGGCTGGATTGGCCGGTCGCGTTGGCCCTGCCCGCATCGCGTGACGTCATCGCCGCGTCGGCGCTGAAGACCCTGCGCGCCTGCCCCGCGCTGCGCGGCGCGGGCGCGCCCCTGTCCGACACGCAGCGATGGCTCGAGCGGCAACTGTTGGGCATGCCGGCGCAGGACTGGCTGGACCGCTGGAACCGCCAGCCTGGGTGGTGGGCCGAATGGAGCGCGACCGGCAGTGGCTGGTTGCAGCGTCTCGTGCGTGAAGTCCGCCCGGCGGCCGACTGGCCCGTCGCGGCGGCCGAACCGCTGCATGCGCATGCCGGTACGGTGTCGCTGCGTCAGCTGGCGCGCAGCCTGTCCGAAGACGCCGGCTTCACGCGCCGGCCACGGTGGCAGGACGACTGTGCGGAGACGGGCACCTGGACGCGCCTGAATGACGCCGCGAGGCCGCTTCCGGCGACACCCTGGCAGCGGCTGGGCACCCGCCTGGCGGAGCTGGCGCGGCTGACGCTACCCGACGCGCCGGGCCACGGCAGCGCCTGGCTGAGCTTCGGCGCACAGCCGATCGCCGCTGGCGAGGGGCTGGCCTGGGTGGAAATGGCGCGCGGCCTGCTGGTGCACCATGCGCGCCTGGACGGGGTCGTGGCGGGCTACCGCGTGCTGGCGCCCACAGAATGGAATTTCCATGCCGAAGGTCCCGTGGCCCGTGCGCTGGAAGGCCTCCCCGCGGCGCCCAGCCAGGAGGGGCAGCATCGCATCGCGGCCCTGATGGCCGCTTACGATCCCTGCGTGCGCTTCGAGGTGGAGTCGCAGCCTATGAAGCAGGAGAGCGTTCATGCATGAGGCCAGCCTGGCCGGCGGCATCCTGAAGCTGGTCGAGGATGCGGCCCGGCGCGAGGGGTTCCGGCGTGTGACGGGCCTGCGTCTGGAAGCCGGCCGGTTGGCCGGCGTGGAGGTGCGCGCGCTGCGCTTCGCGCTCGAGGCGATCGCGCCGGGTACGGTGCTGCACGGTGCCGTCATCGCCATCGACGAACCCGAGGGCCAGGCTTGGTGCCTGCCCTGTGCCGCGACCGTGCCACTGGCCCGCCGCGGCGACCCCTGCCCCCGATGTGCAAGTCACCAACTGCAGCCCACCGGTGGGACCGAGCTGCGCGTGGTGGACCTGTTGGTTGAAGATGAATGAGGAGACGATGATGTGTGTGGTTTGCGGATGCGCCGAGAGCGGCGATGGCGCGGTGAAGGTCCAGGTCCACGACCACGACCACGACCACGACCATGATCACGATCACGATCACGGCCATGAACATGGCCACGGCCACGGCCACGTTCATGTGGACCCCAGGCATGGCGATCTGCACTTTGGCGCCGGCGCGGCGCGCGTGTCGGTGCCAGGCATGAGCCAGGCGCGCACCGTCAAGCTTGAGGCCGACATCCTCGGCGAGAACCGCCGCATCGCGCAGAGCAATCGTCGCCACTTCGAGTCGCACGGCGTGACGGCGCTCAATCTGCTATCCAGCCCCGGATCCGGCAAGACGACGTTGCTGTGCGCCACCATCGAGGCGCTGAAGGCGCGCGCCCCGCAGGTCGAGACCAGCGTCATCGAGGGCGACCAGCAGACCAGCTTCGACGCCGATCGCATCCGCGCCACCGGCGCACCGGCCATCCAGGTCAATACCGGCAAGGGCTGTCATCTCGACGCGCCCATGGTGGCCGAGGCCTTCGCGCAACTGCATCATCACGACCACCACCACGGGCATGACGAGGCTAACGGCAGCCTGCTCTTCATCGAGAACGTCGGCAACCTCGTCTGCCCGGCGCTGTGGGACCTGGGAGAGGCGGCCAAAGTTGTGGTGCTGTCGGTGACCGAGGGGGAGGACAAGCCGCTGAAGTATCCGGACATGTTCGCGGCCTCGGAGCTGATGGTGCTGAACAAGATCGACCTGCTGCCGCATCTGCGCTTCGATGTGCAGCGCTGCATCGATGCGGCGCGGCGGGTGAACCCCACGCTGGAGATCATCCAGCTCTCGGCCACCACCGGCGAGGGGATGGACGCCTGGCTGTCGTGGCTGCTGCAGCGCGCGGCGCCGGATGACGGCCAGGCAGCGCTGCGCGCCCGCGTCGCCGCACTGGAGGCCGAGTTGGCCGAGGCGCGCGCAAGTCTCAAGGGCTGAAGGCGATGCGCGCCGAGCTGCCGCCCGTGCTTGCCTGCGGGGCCTGGCTGAAGAACGCGGCCTGCCTGCTGGCCGATGGCCGCGCCCAATGGTCGCCGGTGCATGGCGACCTGGGTGACCCTGAGGCCTGCCGCGCGCTGGATGTCTCCGTGCGCCTGCTGGCCTCGCAGGCGCCAGAGCCTGTCGCAGCCGTTGCGCACGACCTCCATCCCGACTTCTTCAGCACCCGGCTGGCGCAGACACTGGCCGCCGAATGGGGCGTGCCGGCCATCGCCGTGCAGCACCACCACGCCCACATCGGCGTTGCCATGGCCGACCATGGCGTGGACGAGCCCGTCATCGGCCTGGCGTTGGACGGCGTGGGGCTGGGGACGGACGGCACGGCCTGGGGAGGCGAGCTGTTGTGGGTGTCGCCCGGCGAGTGGCGGCGCCTGGGCGGGCTGTGGCCGCTGCGACTGCCGGGTGGGGACGTGGCCGCTCGCGAGCCCTGGCGCATGGCCGCCGCCGCCATGCAGGCGGCGGGGCAGGGCGACGGTATCGCAGCGCGCTTCGCCCCCGTCGTCGGTGCGGCTGCCGCGAAGGGCGTGCAACGCATGCTCGCCGCGCAGCTGAACTGCCCCGTCACCAGCAGCGCCGGCCGCTGGTTCGACGCTGCCGCCGGCGCGCTCGGCATCAGCGTGCGCCAAGTCCACGAGGCGGAGGCCGCCATCGCGCTTCAGACGCTGGCCGCGCAGCACTGGGCCCAGCGCCCGGTGGAACCTTGCGAAAGCTTGGTCGATCCAACGGCGCTGGAGTGCCTGGACCTGCGCCCGCTGCTGGGCCGCCTGCTCGACACGCCGCCTGCCGGCGTGGCCGAGGCGGCGGCCTGGTTCCACGTGTCGCTGGCGCATTCGCTGGCCGACTGGGCGGCGGTGGCCGCGCGCGAGGCCGGCACCCGCACCGTCTGCCTCGGCGGCGGCTGCTTCTTCAACGCGGTGCTCACGTCTCACCTCGTGGGACGGCTGGTGTCGCAGGGCCTGCGCGTGCTGACGCCGCGCTCCACGAGTTGCGGCGATGCCGGCTTGGCACTGGGCCAGGCCTGGGTCGCTGCGCACCAACTGGCCGGGCTGCGCCCGGCCTCATCCATCGAAAGCTCCCGATGTGCCTAGCCATCCCCACCCGGCTGATCGAGATTCGCCCCGGCGCACAAGCCCTCGTCGAGCTGGGCGGCATTCGCAAGGAAATCTCCATTGCGCTCGTTCCTGACGCCACGGTCGGCGACTACGTGATCGTTCACGTCGGTCATGCGATCGGGCAGATCGACCCGGAGGAGGCAGAACGCACGCTGCGCATGTTCGGCGAGCTCTCCGCCAGTCAGGGCCATTGAGATGAAATACATCGACGAGTTCCGCGATGGCGACATCGCCCGCAAGATCGCCGACCGGCTGCTGGCCGAAGCCCTGCCGGACCGGCAATACAGCTTCATGGAGTTCTGCGGCGGCCACACCCATGCCATCTCCCGCTACGGCGTCGCCGAGCTGCTGCCGCCCAACGTGCGCATGGTGCACGGCCCGGGGTGCCCCGTCTGCGTGCTGCCCATTGGCCGCATCGACCTGGCCATCCGGCTTTCACTGGAGCGTGGCGCCATCGTCTGCACCTATGGCGACACGATGCGCGTGCCTGCCTCCGACGGCCTGTCGCTGGTGAAGGCCAAGGCCCGCGGCGGCGACATCCGCATGGTGTATTCCGCGGCCGATGCGCTGCAGATCGCGCGCCAGAATCCGCAGCGCGAAGTGGTGTTCTTCGCCATAGGCTTCGAAACCACCACGCCGCCGACCGCATTGGCGATCCGCAGCGCCCAGCGCGAGGGCCTCACCAACTTCAGCGTCCTGTGCTGCCACGTGCTGACCCCGTCGGCCATTACCCACATCCTCGAAAGCCCAGAGGTGCGCCAGTACGGCACGGTGCCTATCGATGGCTTTATCGGCCCGGCGCATGTCAGCATCGTGATCGGCTCGGCGCCCTACGACCACTTCGCGCAGGAGTACCGCAAGCCGGTGGTGATCGCCGGCTTCGAGCCGCTGGACGTGATGCAAGCCGTGCTGATGCTGGTGCGCCAGGTCAACGACGGACGCGCCGAGGTCGAGAACGAGTTCACCCGCGCGGTCACGCCTGAGGGCAACCTCACGGCGCAGGAGCTGGTGTCCGAGGTGTTCGAGCTGCGTACCAGCTTCGAGTGGCGCGGGCTGGGCGAGGTGCCCTACAGCGCGCTGAAGATCCGGCCCGCGTTCGCGGCCTTCGATGCCGAGCGTCGCTTCGAGCTGGGCTACCAATCGGTGGCTGACAACAAGGCCTGCGAGTGCGGCGCCATCCTGCGCGGCGTGAAGAAGCCGACCGACTGCAAGATCTTCGGCACGGTGTGCACCCCGGAGAACCCGGTCGGCTCCTGCATGGTGTCGTCAGAGGGGGCCTGCGCGGCGCATTACTCCTACGGGCGCTTCCGTGACATCCCCGTCCGGGTTGAGGCGGCCGCATGAGCGCCGTGCCGGACCATCCCAAGCAAACTCGCTCCCGTCTGGCGGGACAAGCCGAAGGCCGAAAGGTGCATTCATGAACGCGCGCAAGGACTACACAAGGCCGCTGGACATCCGCAACGGCCGCGTAGACATGGGTCATGGCGCGGGCGGCCGTGCGGCGGCACAGCTGATTGAGGAGCTGTTCGTCAAGGCGTTCGACAACCCGTTCTTGCAGCAGGGAAACGATGGCGCCACGCTGGAGATCCCGGCCGGCCACCGCCTCGTGATGGCGACCGACGCCCATGTGGTCTCGCCGCTCTTCTTCCCCGGCGGCGACCTCGGCGCCTTGAGCGTGCACGGCACCATCAACGACGTGGCGATGTGCGGCGCCCGGCCGCTCTACCTGACGGCGAGCTTCATCCTGGAGGAAGGCTTCCCCCTGGCCGACCTGAAGCGCATCGTCGAGTCGATGGCAGCCGCTTCGCGCGAGGCGGGCGTGCCGGTCGTCACGGGTGACACCAAGGTCGTCGAGAAGGGGAAAGGTGACGGTGTCTTCATCAGCACCACGGGCCTTGGGGTGGTGCCGCCTGGCGTCAACGTGGGGGGCGCCAACGCCCGCCCTGGCGACGTGCTGCTGCTGTCCGGCACGATCGGCGACCACGGCGTGGCCGTGCTGTCGCAGCGCGAGTCGCTGGAGTTCGAGACCACCATCGCCTCCGATTCCGCCGCGCTGCACACGCTTGTGGCGGCCATGCTGGATGCCGCCCCGGGCGGGGTGCGCGTGCTGCGTGACCCGACGCGGGGCGGGCTGGCGACGACGTTGAACGAGATCGCGCGCCAGTCCCGTGTTGGCATGCTGCTTGACGAGGCGGCCATCCCAGTGTTGCCCCAGGTCGATGCAGCCTGCGAGTTGCTGGGACTGGATCCGCTCTATGTCGCCAACGAGGGCAAGCTGGTGGCGGCCTGCGCTCCCGAGGCGGCCGAGGCGGTGCTCGCGGCGATGCGCGCGCATCCGCGTGGCGCCGATGCAGTGCGCATCGGCAGCGTCACGGACGACCCCCACCACTTCGTGCAGATGGCGACGCGTTTCGGCGGGCGGCGTGTCGTCGACTGGCTCAGCGGTGAGCAATTGCCGCGCATTTGCTAGGCCTGATCGGGATCGGCATGACGCTGCGCATCCTGCTGCTGTGCCACGGCTTCAACAGCCTGACGCAGCGCCTGTTCATCGAGCTTGGCGCACTCGGGCACACCCTGTCCGTTGAGTTCGACATTGCCGAACGCGTCACCGAGGAGGCGGTCGAACTGTTCGGGCCGCAGTTGGTCGTCGCGCCATTCCTGAAGCGGCGCATCCCGGCGTCCGTGTGGACACGGCTGCCGTGTCTCGTCGTCCATCCCGGGCCGCCGGGGGACCGCGGTCCGTCTGCGCTGGACTGGGCCGTGCTTGAAGGGCGCCAGGACTGGGGTGTCACGGTGCTGCAGGCCAATGCCGAGTTCGACGCCGGTCCGGTCTGGGACCATGCCTGCGTGGCGATGCGTGCCGCCCCCAAGGGCAGTCTCTACCGCCGCGAGGTGGCCGAGGCGGCAGTGCAGGCGGTGCTGCGCGCGGTGACGCGCTTCGCCGAAGGGGGCGCAAGGGCGCCCACGGCAGCGGCCGCGCTCGCCGGGACGTGGCGGCCGGCGATGCCGCAGTCGGCGCGGCGCATCGACTGGCTGCGGGACGGCACGGACCGCGTGCTCGCCAAGCTGCGCAGCGCCGACGGCCAGCCCGGCGTGGCCGACGAGCTGTTCGGCCTGCCCTGCCATCTCTGCGACGGCCACGCGGCGAGCACGGCAGTGCTGGCCACGCTGCCCCCAGGCGCGCCGGGTGAGCTGCTGGCGCGGCGTGATGGCGCCCTGCTGCGCCGCACCATCGACGGTGCAGTGTGGATAGGCCATGCCCGCGCGGCGTCGGCATGCGGCGATGGCGCGCCATTCAAGCTGCCGGCAGCACTGGCCTTTGCCGCGCAGGCCGAACGGCTGCCCGAGCGGCCTGCGCCGCTGGAGCGGCCCGACGACGAGTGGGGCGAGCTGCGCTACCGCGAGCTGGGGCCGCCAGGTGCCCGGGTGGGCTGCCTGTCCTTCGACTTCCACAACGGCGCCATGTCGACCGCACAGTGCGAGCGATTGCTGGCCGCGCTGCGCGAGGTCAGACGCCGTGACACCCGCGTGCTGCTGCTGCTCGGGGGGGGCGACTTCTTCAGCAACGGCATCCACCTCAATTGCATCGAGGCGGCCGCGCATCGGCCGGACGACAGCGCGGCCGACGAGTCCTGGCGAAATATCAATGCAATGGACGACGTCGCCCTCGAGTTGATCACGACGACGGACCGGCTGACAGTGGCCGCGCTGCGCGGCAATGCGGGCGCTGGCGGCGCCTTCCTCGCGCTGGCGGCCGACGAGGTCTGGGCACATCGCGGCGTGGTGCTGAACCCGCACTACAAGAACATGGGCAACCTCTACGGCTCGGAGTACTGGACCTATCTGCTTCCGCGTCGGCTTGGTGCCGACGGTGCGCGTGCCCTGATGCAGCGACGATTGCCGCTCGGGGCGGCGGAGGCCGCCCGGCTGGGGCTCATCGACCGCTGCGTTGACGCGGACCCTACGGCCTTCGAAGCGCAGGCCGTGGCCGGGGCGCTGGCCCTGGCGGTGTCGCACAATCTGGCGCGGCGCGTCGCCGACAAGCAGGTCGCGCGAATTGCCGATGAGGCACGCCGCCCGCTCGCCGAGTACCGCCAGGACGAACTCTCCCGCATGCACCGCAACTTCTACGGCTTCGATCCCAGCTACCACGTGGCGCGCTACCACTTCGTCCATAAGTTGCCGCAAGCGTGGACGCCGCGCCATCTCGCCGTGCACCGCGGCGCCGGAGGCTGACGTGAGCACGATGGTGGATCTGCCGCGCGTGCTGGTGGTTGATGACGAGGTGCGCTCCCAGGACGCGATGCGCCGCACGTTGGACGAGGACTTCACCGTGCTTACCGCCAGCGGTGCCGACGAGGCCCGCGTGCACATGGAGCGCCAGGACGTCAGCGTCATCCTGTGCGACCAGCGCATGCCCGGCCTCACCGGCGTGGCCTTCCTGAAAGAGGTGCGTGAGCGTTGGCCGGACACGGTGCGCATCGTCATCTCGGGCTACACCGATTCCGAGGACATCATTGCCGGCATCAACGACGCAGGCATCTACCAGTACATCCTCAAACCCTGGATCCCCGAGCATCTGCTGGGCACCGTGCGCAACGCCGCCGAAGCGCGCACGCTGCAGCGAGACATGCACCGTCTGGACCTGGAGTTGCGCACCAGCACGCCGGTGCTTCGCCAGCGGGCCGAGCGCAAACTGGCGCGCGCTCGCGCCACCTTCGACTTCGACCGCATCGAGCGCGTGCCTGGCAGCCCCATGGACGCGGTCTGCGCACTGGCCGAGCGCATGGCACGTGTGGACCTGAGTGTGTTGGTCCAAGGCGAGTCCGGCACCGGCAAGGAGCTGCTGGCGCGCGCGATGCACTACGCCAGTCCCCGCGCGGGCGGCGCCTTCGTTGTGGAGAACTGCGCCGCGCTGACGGACACACTGCTCGAGTCAGAGCTTTTCGGGCACAAGCGTGGCGCTTTCACGGGTGCCTTCGATGACCACGTGGGCTTGTTCCAGCGCGCCGACGGCGGGACGGTCTTTCTCGACGAAATCGGTGAGACGTCGCCGGCCTTCCAGCTGAGGTTGTTGCGCGTTCTGCAGGAAGGCGAGGTGCGACCCGTGGGCGCGACGCGCGTGGTGCCGGTGGACGTGCGTGTCATCGCTGCCACCCACCGCGACCTGGAGCAGCGCGTGCGCGACGGGCTGTTCCGCGAAGACCTCTACTACCGCATCGCCTGCGTCACCCTAACCCTGCCGCCGCTGCGTGAGCGTGGCGGGGACATTGCGCCCATTGCCCGTCGCGTGCTGGCCGACGTGGCACCGGCACTGGGCCATCCGCAGGCAACGCTGAGCGACGACGCTCTGGCCGCGCTGCTGGCCTATCCCTGGCCCGGCAACATCCGGGAGCTTCGCAACGAGATCTCGCGCGCCGTGGCGCTGAGCGACAGCGACGAGATCACCGCCGCCGCGTTCTCGTCGCGCGTCTTGCAGGGTCAGGCGGGCCGCAGCGTGCAGGCGCAGGCGCTGGCATTGCCGTCCAGCGGCACGCTGGCCGAGCGGCTGGATGCCGTGGAGGCCATGCTGCTGCGCGAGACGCTGCTGCGCCAACGCTGGAACAAGACCCGCGCCGCGTTGGAGTTGGGCCTGTCGCGGGTGGGCCTGCGCGGCAAGATGAAGCGCTTCGGGCTGGAGGATTGAACGTGGCACGCGAACCCTTCAACGTGTTGTGGCTGCAGTCCGGCGGCTGCGGCGGCTGCAGCATGTCGCTGCTGTGCGCCGACACGACCGACTTCCACGGTCAGTTGCGTGATGCGGGCATCCATCTGCTGTGGCATCCGTCGCTATCGCTGGAGAGCGGCGGCGACGTCGTCGCCCTGCTGAACGATGTGCTGGAAGGCCGTGTCCGGCTTGACGCGTTGTGCGTCGAGGGCGCGCTGCTGCGGGGCCCCAACGGCACGGGCCGCTTTCACGTCCTGGCGGGCACCGGACTGCCGATGATCGATTGGGTTCAGCGGCTGGCTGAGCGGGCTGGCGTTGTCGCGGCCATCGGCAGCTGTGCGGCCTGGGGAGGTGTCACGGCTGGCGGAGTCAACCCGACGGACGCCTGTGGATTGCAGTACGAGGACGAGCGCATCGGTGGCCTGCTCGGCGCCGCCTTCCGGTCCAGGCAGGGCCTGCCGGTCGTCAACGTGGCGGGCTGCCCCACGCACCCGGGGTGGGTCGTCGATACGCTGATGGCACTGGCCGCGGGTGAGCTGGATGCCGGGGCGCTGGATGCGCTGGGTCGGCCGCGCCTGTATGCCGACCAGCTGGTGCACCACGGTTGCACGCGCAACGAGTTCTACGAGTTCAAGGCCAGTGCCGAGAAACCGTCCGACCTGGGCTGCATGATGGAGCACATGGGCTGCAAGGGCACGCAGGTTCATGCCGACTGCAACACGCGGCTGTGGAACGGTGAGGGGTCCTGTACGCGGGGTGGCTATGCCTGCATCGCCTGCACGGAGCCGGGCTTCCAGGAGCCGGGCCATCCCTTCCATGAGACCCCCAAGATCGCCGGCATCCCCATCGGCCTGCCCACCGACATGCCGAAGGCCTGGTTCGTGGCACTGGCGTCACTGTCCAAGTCGGCCACGCCCAAGCGGGTGAAGATCAACGCGACGGCCGATCATCGCGTCGTCACGCCGGCGATCCGGCGCACAAGGCTGAAGTGATGGCATGGCCAGGCTGATCGTTGGTCCATTCAACCGTGTGGAGGGTGATCTGGAGGTCACGCTCGACATCGCCGACGGCCGCGTGCGCGCAGCGCATGTGAACTCGCCGATGTACCGAGGCTTCGAGCAGATCCTGCAGGGCAAGGTGCCGCACGATGCGTTGGTGTTCGTGCCGCGCATTTGCGGCATCTGCTCAGTGTCCCAGTCCGTCGCGGCTGCCCATGCGCTGGCCGACCTTGCCGGCGTGGCAATGCCGCCCAACGGTCGCCATGTGACCAACACCATCCTGGCCATCGAGAACCTGGCCGACCACCTGACACACTTTTACCTGTTCTTCATGCCGGACTTCGCGCGCGCCGCCTACGCGGGCCGCCCCTGGCACGAGGATGCGGTGGCGCGCTTCCTGCCCGACCGTGGCGAGCAGGTGCGCAAAGCCATCGCCGCGCGAGCGCGCTGGTTCGAGCTGCTGGGCACGCTGGCTGGCAAATGGCCGCACACGCAGGGCCTGGAGCCCGGCGGATCGTCGCGTGCCGTGGAGCCCGCCGAGCGCACGCGGCTGCTGGCGCGTGTGCGCGAGTTTCGTGGCTTCCTGGAGCGCGAGCTCTTTGGCGGCATGGCGCTGGAGGCCTTTGACGCGTTGCCCGACGAGGCGGCGCTGTGGGCCTGGCATGCGCAGCAACCCGCACGCGGTGACTTCCGCTTGTTCCTGAGCACCATGCTGGACCCAGCGCTGGCTGCGCTCGGGCCCGGCCCGGGGCGCTACCTGAGCTATGGCGCCTATCCACAGCCCGGCGGTGGCCATGCCTTTGCCGCCGGCGTGTGGGACGCCGCGCTGCAGCACCTGCAGGCGGTGAACACCGCGGCCATTCGCGAGGACGCCACGCATGCCTGGCTTTCGGACGCCGGTGGCCCGCGTCACCCGAGCGAGGGCCTGACCGAGCCCGACGCCGACAAGCCCGGCGCCTACACCTGGAACAAGGCGCCACGTCTGGCCGGCCAGGTCGTCGAGACCGGCGCCATCGCTCGCCAGCTCGCGGCTGGCCACCCGCTGGTGCACGACGCCGTGCGCCGGCATGGCGGCACTGTCTTCACGCGCGTGCTGGCTCGAGCGCTGGAACTGGCGCGCGTGGTGCCGCGCATCGAGGTCTGGCTGCAGGCGTTGCAGTCGCAACAGCCCTATTGCCACGAGGTCCGACTGCCCGACGAGGGTGAGGGCATGGGCCTGAACGAGGCGGCGCGCGGCAGCCTGGGCCATTGGGTCGCCGTGCGTGGCGGCCGCATCGCCAACTATCAGATCGTCGCCCCCACGAGCTGGAACTTCTCGCCACGCGACGCCGCGGGCACGCCCGGCGCGCTGGAGCAGGCCCTGGTCGGTGCGCCGGTGCGGGACGGCGAGGACACGCCGGTGGCCGTGCAGCACATCGTGCGCTCCTTCGACCCGTGCATGGTCTGCACCGTGCATTGAGCGACATGCCGCCGCGCCCGCCTTTCGACGCCCAGCCGCCCGTGCCACCACAAGGCATGGACGATGCCGCCTGGGTTGACGTGATCCAGAAGATGGACGAGGTGTATTCGCAGCTGGTGCACGACGAGATCGAGCTGGAGAAGAAGAACGCCGAGCTGGAGCAGTCACAGCAATTCATCTTCAGCGTGCTGTCGGCGATGTCGGACGTGCTGGTGGTCTGCGACGCGCAGGGCCGTATCGAGGAGACCAACACCGCGCTGTGCGATCTGGTGGGCCGCAGCGATCAGCAACTGCGGAGTACCTCGCTGTACGACCTGCTGGCAGACGAGGCCAGCGTGGAGCGCGCCCGGGCCGTGATGGCCAACCGCAGCC
>NZ_DASWYS010000222.1:0-4585 GCF_036404855.1 Roseateles sp. | reverse complement strand
ACCGCAGGTTCGGCATGGCCAGCAACGGTCAACTGAGACTTCCTCAACAACACCATGATGACCACCGCAAAACCGGTGTCGACAATGCCGACCGACCGCCGCCTTAGGCGACACTCCCGCCTGCGCGGCATGGCTGTTCAGGTGCCGCTGCCCGACGGAGAGCCGCCGAGGCTGGAAAGCCGAAGCCGCCACCCATGGATGCCGCCGCGGGGGTCCGATCCGCCTGCACCTCTTTACTGATTTCCGATGTCCTGCCAAACGTTCCCAAGCCATGCCTGAACAAGACTTGTCGTTCGCACTGGGCTCGCCCCGCTTCTCCGACACCCGCCTGGCGACACTCGCCGCCGACCAGGGCGTGCTTGCCGCCTGGAAGCAGGCCTTCTCGGACGGACGCCCGGCCGCCGACGTGCTGAGCGGCGTAACGGGTCGTTTCGCGGTGGCCGTGCAGATGGCTGACGGCCGCTGCGTGCTCGCCGTAGACCGCTTCTCCATCGACAGCCTCTGCTACCGGATCGATGACGGCCAGCTCCGCTTCGCGCCGCGTGCCGATGCCCTGGCAGACGACGCCCGGACGCTGGACCCGCAGGCGATCTTCGACTACCTGTATTTCCACGTGATCCCGTCGCCGCGGACGATCTTCCAGGGCGTGCAGCGGCTGCCGGCCGGCCATGTGGCGGTCTTCGAGGCCGGGCGGCTGAGCGTCGAGCCCTATTGGGTGCCGACCTTTTCGGAAGACAGCCGCGAGTCCTTCCCCGTTCTGGCCGAGGAGTTCCGGGGCGTGCTGCGCAGTGCAGTCGCCGGCCAGTTGGACGGGAGCAAGGCGGCCTGCTTCCTGAGTGGCGGCACCGACAGCTCGACCGTGGCCGGCATGATCGGCCTGGTGGGCGAGCGTCCTGCCGCAAGCTACTCGATCGGCTTCGACGCCGAAGGCTATGACGAGATGGAGTACGCGCGCCTGGCCGCTCGACATTTCAAGACGGACCACCACGAGTACTACGTGTCCCCCGCGGACCTGGTCGCCAGCATCCCGGCGGTCGCCGCGCACTACGACCAGCCGTTCGGCAACTCCTCCGCCCTGCCCGCCTATTACTGCGCCAAGATGGCTCGCGACGATGGTGTCAGCCACATTCTGGCGGGCGACGGCGGCGACGAACTCTTCGGCGGCAACACGCGATATGCCAAGCAGACCGTGTTCGACTGGTACGGACGCATCCCCGGTGTCTTGCGACGCGGCCTGCTCGAGCCGGTCAGCGACCTCGCCGCGGTCCAGAAGATCCCGCTGGTCAAGAAGGGTGCCAGCTATGTGAACCAGGCCAAGGTTCCCATGCCCGATCGCCTGATGACCTACAACCTGCTGTTCCATCTGGGCTTGCAGGACGTGCTGACGCCGCAGATGCTGGCGGCCGTGAATATCGACGGACCGGCGCAGCAGCAACGTGCGCTCTGGCCGCAGGCAAAGACCGGCAACCTGGTCAACCGGATGCTGGCCTTCGACTGGCGCTACACGCTGGCCGACTGCGACCTGCCCAAGGTCGTCGGCACCACCGGCCTCGCCGGACTCAGCGTTGGCTTTCCGATGCTGGACGACGAACTGCTGGCATTCTCGGAACGGCTGCGCCCGGACTTCAAGCTGAAGGGGCTGCGTCTGCGCTGGTTCTTCAAGGAAGCGCTGCGTGGCTTCCTGCCGGACGAGATCATCACCAAGAAGAAGCAGGGGTTCGGACTGCCGTTCGGCGTCTGGACCGCGCGACACGACGGACTGAAGGCGCTGGCCGGAAGGTCGCTGCACGGGTTGGCCGACCGCGGCATCGTGCGCCGCGAGTTCGTCGAGAGCCTGCTGAACGAGCGACTGAGCCAGCACGCGGGCTACTTCGGCGAGATGATCTGGATCCTGATGATGCTGGAGCAATGGCTCGCCGCCAAGGCGCCGAACTACCGCCTGGCCTGAACAGCGATCGCCCGCGGCGGCCTCAGCCGTCGCGCAGGTTGGCCAGCAGTCGCCAGCCAAATCGCGTCGGCGAGCGGTCCCAGGGCGTGAAGCGTCGGATCTGCATCAGGTCGTCGCCGCAGCGCGTCGTCCCCCATTCGGTGCTGACGGCTGCATCGAAGCCGAGCCCGCGGACCAGCTCGGCATTGGCGGGTGAATAGTCCTCGCCCGGCTTGCCGTTCGGGTAGGCAAACAGGCTGACGCGCTCGCCCAGCAACTGCTCCAACCGCTCCTTGCTGCCGAGCACCTCGGCGCGCACGGCAGCCTCGTCGAGAGAGGCCAGGATCGGATGCGACAGCGTGTGGGCGCCGATTTGCATGCCGGCGCGGTGCAACTCGACCACCTGGGCCGAACTCATCATGAGATCAGTGGGCAGGTCGACGCCGGCCCGCTCGGCGATCAACTCGCAAAGCTCGAGGCGCCGTTCCACGGGCTGGTACTTGACCTGGCGGATCAGTGCCTGCGCCGCCTGCCGCTTCTGCGTGGCATTGCCCAGCGCATGGCGCCCCAGACCCAGTGTCTCAAGATCCAGCTCGGGCAGCCGACAGGCGCGCACGGTCTCGATCAGGCTGTCGTTCCACATCCGGCCGCCATCCAGGAAACCGGTGGAGATGAAAAAGGCCGCACTGAGACCATGGCGCTGCAGGATGGGCAGCGCGACCTCCCGGTTGTCGGCATAGCCGTCGTCGAAGGTGATGCAAAGGGGCCGACTGGGCAGCGCGCCCTCGCGAAGCCGGCGTGCCGCCTCATCCAATGGGAGGACGTTGAACCAGCGCTTGAGGCTGGCACACAGCACGTCGAAGCGCTCGGCATGCATCTCGTCCGGAAAGATCGAATCGGGCTGCGGCGTGACGCGATGGAACATCAGCACCGACAACCGAGCCTTGGGCCCGGCCGGCGAGGCCAGCGAGAGCAGGGTCTTGAGCAGCATCAGCCCGCTTTCGCCTGCATGGACTTCTTCTGCTTCTCGGCTTCTGCCCGCTCCGCTTCCCTGGCTTCTTCAATCCAGGCCTTGCGATCCAGCCAGCGTCGTCCCAGGATGACCAGCACCATCACGTTGTACGGCAGGTCGTAGTACGACAGGCTCAGGAAGGCACCACCGACGGCATAGCCGGCCAGGCTCACCTGTGCCATCGCGCCCAGCGGCGCCAGCCAGGCCGACTCGGGCTGCTTGGCCGCATCAATGCGCAGACGTCCTGCCGTGCGCCAGACAAGGATCCACATCAGCAGGAACAGGAACAGGCCGATGAAACCATGCTCGCCCAGGACCATGAAGTAGATGCTGTGCGCTGCCCGGCAATCCGTGGGGATGGGTGAATAGCGGACACAGACATCAGGGATGGACACCATGTAGCCCGCGCCGAACAGATTGTCCTTGGCGATGTTCCAGGCCATCATCCAGGCGTTCAGGCGCTGGTTGGCCGAATCATCCTGGTCATAGGTGCGAATGGTGTGCATGCGCTCGGTCCAGTGATCCGGCATGAGCATGACCGCCACCAGGCCCAACACCACCATGACCAGGCCGACCTGCAGGCGGTTGTTTCCCCGCCACCACATGACCGTCGCCATCGCGGCGATCGCCAGCAACGCACCCCGCGACTGGCTGCCCAGCGCCGCAGCGGCGCACAGCAGCATGGAGACCAGCAAGGCCCGCTTGAGCCAGACCTTGTCCGTGGTCATCTGCAGGAAGCGCATCAGTGGAATGGTGATGACCAGCGCCAGCGCGACTTCGTTGTTGCCGCCGATGTAAGTCCCTTCCGGCCCCCACACGCGGTAAGAGCCACCCGTTGCAATGGTGAACAGGCCGCCCTTGACGCCGTAGAAGCCGATCGAGGCTACCAACACCCAGACCAGGGCCATGATGTGCTTGCGCGAGTGCAGAACGACCAGCGCGACAAGGATCATCAGGTCGATCTTCATCACCCGATTCCAGAGCGCATAGCTCTCCTCGAAGGCATAGGAGAACGGCAGTGTGATGCACATCCAAGCCATGAACAACATCAGCACGCGGCTCTCGCGGGTCGTCGAGAAGTCGCGCTTGTCCGATGTCACCAGCAGGCCCAGCAACACCGAGCCCGCCATCGCGGCTGCTACCGGCATGCTCGACAGGCGCCAGCTGAACGTGTGCGGGTTCATCAGGCTGACCCAGGTCCAACCGAGGATCCCGATCCAGGGGTGGCGGATGCCGTAAAGCACCAGCATCAGGATGGGTAGACCGATGACCAGGGTACTCATGACGCCGTCCCTGCGTCCTTTGCCAGTCGTGCGCTCATCAGCCCGGCGACGCGCCTGGCATGCTGCTCCCAGGTCAATTGCTTGTCGGCAATGACGTCGCGCGCGGCGCTGGCGATGCGTGCGCTCAAGGCCGGATCGGTGGCCAGCGTCTCCAGGGCCTTCTCGATGCCCTGTGGATCGGCCGGGTCATACAGCCAGGCATTGACGCCATGGCTCAGGATCTCGTGATGGTTCGGCTGATCCGGGGCGACGATGGTCTTGGACAGCGCAAGGTACTCGAACAGGCACAGAGGCGAGGCATAGGGCACGAGGGCCGTCTGCAGGGCGATGTCGAAGGCCATGGACAGCTCGGGCACGCGCGCC
>NZ_DASWYS010000221.1:0-17137 GCF_036404855.1 Roseateles sp. | reverse complement strand
CGCAAGCACGTCGATCACATGCACCCCGACTCGGTGATTGCAATTGCCGCCTGCAAGAACAGCGAAGCGCTCACCGCCAAAATCTTCGAGGGCGAGCTTGGGTGGCTGCCGTGGCAGCGTCCCGGCTATGACCTCGGCCTGAAACTCGAACAGCTGTCGCGGGAACAGCCGCAGCTGAAGGGCATCATCCTCGAAGGCCACGGCCTGTTCACCTGGGGCGACACGGCCAAGAGCTGCTATGAGATCACGCTGCAGATGATCCGCCTGGCGGAGGAGTGGCTGGGCGAGAACGTCAAGCAGCCGGTGTTCGGCGGCGTCAAGTCCATCACCCTCCCCGCAGAACAGCGTGCCGCGCTGGCCGCCAAGCTGATGCCCGCGCTGCGCGGCCGCATCAGCGCCGGCGAGCGCAAGCTGGGTGATTTCAACGACAGCGCCGCGGTGCTGGAGTTCGTCGCCAGCAACGACCTCGCCAAGCTGGCTGCGCTGGGCACCTCCTGCCCTGACCACTTCCTGCGCACCAAGATCCGCCCGCTGGTGCTGGACTTCGACCCGGCCAAGCCCGACGTCGACGCGCTGCTGGCCGGCCTGGACAAGGCACTGGAAGACTACCGTGCCGACTACGTGGCCTACTACGAGCGCTGCAAGCGCCCGACCAGCCCGGCCGTGCGCGACGCCAACCCCGTTATCTATCTGATTCCGGGCGTGGGCATGCTGTCCTTCGCCAAGGACAAGGCCACCGCCCGCATCGCCGGCGAGTTCTACATCAACGCCATCAACGTGATGCGTGGTGCCAATGGCGTCGACAAGTATGTCGGCCTGCCCGAGCAGGAGGCCTTCGACATCGAGTACTGGCTGCTCGAGGAAGCCAAGCTGCAGCGCATGCCCAAGCCCAAGAGCCTGGCCGGCCGCGTGGCCCTGGTCACCGGCGGTGCCGGTGGCATTGGTCAGGCCGTGGCCCGCCAACTGCTGCAGGAAGGTGCCTGCGTGATGCTGACCGACATCGACTCTGGCGCGCTGGCCGAAGCCCAAGCCAACCTGCTGAAGGTAGCCGGCAAGGACAGCATCGCCACCGTGCAGGGCAACATCACGTCCGAATCCGAGGTCGAGGCCGTGCTGTCCGCCACGGCGCTGCGCTTTGGCGGCCTGGACATCCTCGTGTCCAACGCCGGCATCGCCTCCGCTGCCCCGCTGGAAGACACGACCCTCGAGATCTGGCAGCGCAACCAGGACATCCTGGTCACGGGCTACTTCCTGGTCGGCCGCGGCGCCTTCCGCCTGATGAAGCAGCAGAAGATTGGCGGCTCCATGGTGTTCGTGGCCAGCAAGAACGGCCTGGTTGCCTCGGCCGGCGCGTCGGCCTACTGCACGGCCAAGGCGGCCGAGATCCACCTGGCGCGCTGCATCGCCCTGGAGGGCGCATCGATCGGCGTGCGCGTCAACGTCGTCAACCCCGACGCGGTCATCCGTGGCTCGCGCATCTGGGACGGCAAGTGGAAGGAAGAGCGCGCCGCGTCGAACAAGATCGACTCGGACAACATCGAAGAGTTCTACCGCCAGCGCAGCATGCTCAAGCTCAGTGTGCTGCCGGAGGACATCGCCGAGGCGGTGTACTTCCTGGCCAGCGAAAAGTCCGGCAAGAGCACGGGCAATGTGCTGAACGTGGACGCCGGCAACGCCGCCGCCTTCACGCGCTAACAATCGGCGCAGGAGACAAACATGAGCAAGACCATCATCGACGCGACCCAGGTCGAGCAGCACAACGCCACGCAGCGCGCCGCGCTGCAGGCCGACTACGACGCGCTGGGCGGCATGCTGTCCCGCCGCGGTGTGGACATCGAAGCGCTGACCGCCAAGGCCCAGGGCTTCGCCGTGGCCGTGCCCAGCTGGGGCGTGGGCACCGGTGGCACGCGCTTCGCGCGCTTCCCCGGCAAGGGCGAGCCGCGCGACGTGACAGAGAAGCTGGAGGACTGCGCCGTCATCCACCAACTGACCTGTGCCACGCCCACCGTGTCGCTGCACTTCCCGTGGGACAAACCGGCCGACCCCAAGGCGCTGCGCCAGCAAGCCGACGAGTTGGGTCTGGGTTTTGACGCCGTCAACTCCAACACGTTCCAGGACCAGGCCGGCCAGGCTCACACGTACAAGTACGGCAGCCTGACCGCGCAAAGCCAGGCTGCCCGCGAGCAGGCCGTCGCGCACAACATCGAGTGCATCGAGCTGGGCAAGGCGCTGGGCTCCAAGGGCCTGACGGTGTGGGTAGGCGACGGTGCCAATTTCCCCGGCCAGCACAACCTTCGCGGCGCGCTGGAACGCTACCTCGACAGCGCCAAGGGCATCTACGCCGCGCTGCCGGCGGATTGGCTGATGTACATCGAACACAAGCTCTTCGAGCCGGCGTTCTACTGCACCGTCATCGCCGACTGGGGCACCAGCTTCGCCGTCGCCCAGCAACTGGGCGAGAAGGCCAAGTGCCTGGTGGACCTGGGCCACCATGCGCCCAACACCAACATCGAAATGATCGTGGCGCGCCTGGCCCAGTTCGGCAAGCTCGGCGGCTTCCACTTCAACGACAGCAAGTACGGCGACGACGACCTGGATTCGGGTTCCATCGATCCCTTCCAGCTCTTCCTGGTCTTCAACGAGCTGGCCGATGCGGCCCAGCGCGACGGCGCGGCGTTCAACCCCGCCTACATGCTGGACCAGTCTCACAACGTGACCGACCCCATCGAAAGCCTGATGAGCAGCGCCGTCGAAGTGCAGCGCGCCTTCGTGCAGGCCGCGCTGGTCGACCGTGCCGCCCTGGCCGGCTTCCAGGCCGAGAATGATGCGCTGCAGTCCGCCCAGGCGCTGAAGAAGGCCTTCCGCACCGACGTGAGCCCCATCCTCGCGATGGCCCGTCTGCGCGCCGGCGGCGCGATCGACCCGGTCTCGGCCTACCGCGCCAGCGGTTATCGCGAGCAGGTTGCCGTCAAGCGCCCGCCCAAGGCCGGCGCGAGCGGCAGCGGCATCGTTTGAAGTGAACCCGCAGGCCTTCGGCGCACGCGGTGACGGCATCACTCTCGACACGCGGGCGCTGCAGGCCGCCATCGACGCCGCGGCGCTGCAGCGCACAGAGCTGCGGCTGCCGCCCGGCGTCTACCTCACCGGCGCCCTCTTCCTGAAGAGCGGCATGACGCTGCGGTTGGACCGCGGCGCCACGCTGCTGGGCTCCCGTAACCTCGCCGACTACCCGATGCTGCCCACGCGCGTGGCGGGCATCGAAATGCGCTGGCCAGCCGCGCTCGTCAACATCTACGGCGAGCACGACGTCGGCCTCGTTGGCGAAGGCTGCATCGACGGCGACGGCAAGGTGTTCTGGGACAGCTACTGGGCCCTGCGCGCCGCCTACGAGCCGCGCGGCTTGCGCTGGGCGTCCGACTACGACGCGCAACGTCCCCGCCTCATCCAGGTCTTCGAATCGGCCCGAATCCAGGTCGGCGGCGGTCTGCTGCTGCGCCGCTCGGGCTTCTGGACGCTGCACCTCTGCTACTCAGAGGACGTCGTCGTCGACGGCATCATCATCCGCAACAACGAAGAAGCGCGAGGCCCGTCCACCGACGGCATCGACATCGACTCTTCATGCCGCGTGCGGATCCGCAACGCCGACATCGCCGTCAACGACGACGCCCTCTGCCTGAAGGCCGGCCGCGACGCCGACGGCCTGCGCGTCGCGCGGCCCAGCGAGGATATCGAGATCAGCGACTGCATCGTCCGCGAGGGCGCCGCCGGCCTCACCTTCGGCAGCGAAACCTCGGGCGGCTTGCGTCGCATCCGGGCCCACCGCATCGAGGTGCTGGCCGCCGTGCCGGTCGGCGTGCTATTCAAGTCTGCTCCCACGCGGGGCGGCCGCGTCGAGGACCTGCAGCTCAGCCAGATCACGCTGCGCGACGTGCCCACGGCGCTGCGCATCACGATGAACTGGAACCCTGGCTACAGCCGCGCCCGCATTCCCGACGCCGAACTGTCTCAGGCGCCACGGCACTGGCAGGCTCTAGCCGCGCCGGTGGCGCCCGAATTGGGCCGCACCGAGGTCCGTGGCGTGCACGTCGCCCAATTGCACGCCCGTGGCGCCCGGGTCGCCTTCGAGGTGGACGCGTATGCCGAGGTACCGCTGCGCGACTTCCACTTCAGCGGGCTGGACCTCCAGGCCGAACGCGGCGGCCATGTGCAGGACGTGCATGGCTGGCGTTTCGATGACGCCTGCCGGCTGCAGACCGGCACGCCCGTCGCGGTGGGCGCGGGTGTCGAACTGGCCGGCCTCGACACCCGGCACTGGATCGCGGATCCAGCGCTTCGTCGCCGCGACGTGTCGGCACTGAGCATGGCTGAGCAGGACGTGCTTTAACCAAACAAGATCACCAGGAGACAAGACGATGAGCGACGAGATCCTCGCCTTCAAGATGCAGCTCAAACCCAGTGTGGTGCCGGAGTACAAGAAGCGCCACGACGAGTTGTGGCCCGAGCTCGCCGAGGCGCTGCGCGGCGCCGGCATCCACGACTACTCCATCTTCCTGGACGAGAGCACGCTGAGCCTGTTCGCGGTGCTCAAGCGCAAGCCGGGCAAGGCCTTCGACGAGCTGCCGCTGCAGCCCGTCATGCGTCGCTGGTGGGACTACATGGCCCCGCTGATGGAAGTCGAAGCCGACAACAAGCCGCGCCAATGGTCTCTGCCGTCCGTCTTTCACTTTGCGGGCTAGTCGGACTGACGCTCGCGCTGCCGCTGGCGGCAGCCGCCGCGAACTGGTGCGAAGCCCCGCGCAGGCTGGAGCCTGCCGCCGCTGACGACTTCCGCGCCGGCCTGACCCGCTGGCGTCTGGAGGCAGAAGACCCGCGCGCCGTCGTCACCGCCGAGAAGGGCGTGCTGGACATCGCGACGCCCGCTGGCCTGAGCCTGTGGTGGCGGGAGCCGCTGTCGGGCGACTACGCCATCCGTTTCACCGCCCTGGCGCTGCCCGCACCCATCAGTGCGGGGCCGCATGCCGGCCGGTTGTCGGACCTGAACATGTTCTGGAATGCGCTGGAAGCCGATGGCAGCGCGCCCTATCCACGCAGCGGCAAGTTCGCCGGCTACGACGGCCTGCCCACCTACTACGTGGGCTTCGGCGCCAACGCCAACACGACGACGCGGCTGCGCCTGTACGACGGCAGCCAGCGCAGGCTGCTGGCCGGCTTTGCCGACGGACCAATGGCCGAGCCGGGCGAGCTGCCGATGACGTCCACGACCCGCCTGCTAACCGACAAACCGATCAGCATCGAGATTGTTTCGCGCCAACCGACGGCCGCGGACCCGATTCACCTGCGTTGGTCTGCCGGCAGCAACGAAGTCTTTACGCGCGCCGACCCCAATCCTCGTCTGCACGGCTACTTCGCGCTGCGCACCACAGCCAGCCGCCTGCAGATCCGAGATTTTCAGATCCTCCAATGCCGATGAAACACCTGCTCCCCGCCCTCAGCCTCGCCCTCAGTTTCATGACGTCGTTCGCTGCACAGGCAGTCGAGCCGGTCAGGATCGACATCCAGGCCGACAAGCCCGGCCCGGTCATCGCCCGCCAGATCTACGGCCAGTTCGCCGAACACCTGGGCGCAGGCATCTACGAAGGTCTGTGGGTGGGGACGGACTCCAAGATCGCCAATGTGCGCGGCTGGCGCAGCGACGTCGTCGACGCGCTCAAGGCCCTCAAGGTGCCGGTGCTGCGTTGGCCCGGTGGCTGCTTCGCCGACGAGTACCACTGGCGCGACGGCATTGGCGCGCAGGCGCAGCGCCCGCCGCGCGTGAACACCAGTTGGGGCGGGGTCATCGAACCCAACTCGGTCGGCACGCACGAGTTCCTGGACCTCGCCGAGCAACTGGGTAGCGAGGTCTACATCAACGCCAACCTCGGTTCCGGCACCGTGCAAGAGATGGCTGAATGGCTGGAGTACCTGACGGCCGAAGGCGACACGGCCCTGGCTCGCCAGCGTCGCGCCAACGGCCGCGACAAACCGTGGCGCATCCAGTACTGGGGCATTGGCAACGAAAGCTGGGGCTGCGGCGGCCACATGAAGCCGGGCTACTACGCTGACCTCTACAAGCACTGGTCCACCTTCGCGAAGGCGCCACGCGGCAATCGCCCCAAGCTGGTCGCCAGCGGCGGCCAGGAGCTGGAGCTGAACTGGACCGAGACGCTGAGCGCCGAGGTCAAGCAGCGCATGGACGCCATCACTCACCATCAATACTCACTGCCCACACGGGACTGGAGTAAGAAGGGCTCGGCCATCGGCTTCCCTGAGGTCGAGTGGATCTCCACGCTGGCCGTGCCGCAGACCATCGACGGCTACCTTGCCAAGCACCGCGAGATCCTGGACCGCAACGATCCAACGAAAAGGGTCGCGATCTACTTCGACGAATGGGGCAGCTGGTACGACCCTGAGCCAGGCACCGACCCCGGCTTCCTGGTCCAGCGCAACACGCTGCGCGACGCGGTATTGGCTGCGCTGCACTTCCACGTCTTCCATCGCCATGCCGACCGCGTGAAGATGGCCAACATCGCACAGATGGTCAACGTGCTGCAAGCGATGGTCGTCACCGACAAGGAGCGCATGGTGCTGACGCCCAGCTACCACGCCTTCGCGATGCACCTGCCTTTCATGGACGCGACCTCGCTACCGGTTCAACTGGCCGGGGTGCCGGCCTACACGCTGGGCCAGTACAGCATCCCGGCCCTGTCCGCCAGCGCGGCCAAGAGCGCCGACGGCAAGCTGCTGCTCAGTCTCGCCAACACCCACCCCAACGATGCGCTGCCTCTGCAACTCGCCGTAGGCGGCAAGGGCGTGCGCGCCGTGACCGGCCAGTTGCTGACCGCCCCGACCATGGACGCCGAGAACCGTTTCGAGGCGCCCAACCGCGTCAGGCCGCAGCCTTTCAAGGCCCAGGCCAACAACGGCACGCTCAGCCTGACGCTGCCGGCCAAGTCCGTTCTCGTTCTCGAGGTCCAGCCATGATCCGCCGTCTCGCCGCCCTGCTGGCCCTCGTCGCCGCACCCGCCCTTGCCTCCGACGCGCTGCGCCCGCCCCTGCTGCTCACCGGCCAGCGCGCCGACGTGCAAGACCTCTCCGGCCGCTGGACTTACTCCAAGGACTATTACCGCACCGGCTTGACCGACATCAACGGCTGGGTCGCCAAGTCGCGCATGCAGCGCTACCGCGACGTGGACGTCGCCGCCGAGGAGGCCAAGCCCGGCACGGCCTTCTTCGAGTTCGACCTCGACCGCGGCCCGGCCATGGAGATCCCCGGCGCTTGGAACGCCGCCGCGCCCGAACTGCGCTGGTACGACGGCCTGATCTGGTTCCAGCGCCGCTTCGACGCCGCTCCCGCCAAGCCCGGCCAGCGCAGCTTCCTGCGCTTCGAGGCCGTCAATTACCGCGCCCACGTCTATCTGAACGGCAAGGAAGTCGGCCGCCACGAAGGCGGCTTCACACCCTTCGTGCTGGAGGTGACCGACGTGCTGCGCGCGCAAGGCAACCGCCTCGTCGTCGGCGTGGACTCGCGTCACGACGCCCAGAGCATCCCCGGCGAGATCACCGACTGGGATCTCTACGGCGGCATCACGCGGCCCGTGAAGCTCATCCAGACGCCCGCCACCTTCATCGACGACGCCACGCTGCGCCTGACCGAAGCCGGCCGCCTGGTGGGCAGCCTGCAGCTCAACGGCGCACAGGCCGCGGGTCAGGCCGTCAGCGTACAAATCGATGCACTGAACCTGAAGGCTCGGGCCACGACCGACGCCCACGGTGAGGCCCGCTTCGACATCGCCGCGCCAGGTGCGCTAAAGCGCTGGTCGCCCGAATCGCCACTGCTCTACGCGGTGCGCTTCGCCAGCGACGGCGATGCCGTCGACGACCGCGTGGGCTTCCGCACGCTGGCCGTGAAGGGCAGCGAGATCCTGTTGAACGGCAAGCCCATCACGCTGCGGGGCGTGTCCATCCACGAAGAGGAGCTGGGCGCCAACCCGGCTCGCCGGCTCACCGACTCTGCGGCCCGGGCGCTGCTCAGCGAGGTCAAGACTGGCCTGAACGGCAACTACGTGCGCCTGTCGCACTACCCGCACTCCGAGACCATGCTGCGCGCGGCTGACGAGCTGGGCCTGCTGGTCTGGAACGAGATCCCCGTCTACTGGACCGTGGACTGGGACAACCCTGCCGTGCTGCTGAAGGCCCGACGCCAGCAGGCCGAGACCATCTACCGCGACCGCAATCGCGCGGCGCTGGCGCTGTGGAGCGTGGGGAACGAGACGCCAGTAGCCGAGAACCGCACGCGCTTTCATGCCGCGCTGGCCGCCACGGTGCGAGAGTTGGACCCGAGCCGCCTCATCAGCGCCGCGCTGCTGGTGGAGCGCCAGGGCGACACGGTCAGGATCGCAGACCCGCTGCTGCCGCACCTGGACGTGATGGCCGTCAACACCTACGCAGGCTGGTACGGAGACGACAGGCTGGAAGACCTCGCCCGACTCAAGTGGGCGTTGCCCACCGACAAGCCGCTGCTGGTGTCGGAGTTCGGCGCCGACGCGCTGGCCGGCTATCACGACCTGAGCGCCCAGCCCAAGAAATGGAGCGAGGAGTTCCAGGCCGCCTACTACCGCGCCACGCTGGCGATGCTGGGCCGCATCCCCAACCTGCGGGGCCTCTCACCCTGGGTGCTGAAGGACTTCCGCTCGCCACGCCGCGAACACCCAATCTTCCAGAACGGCTGGAATCGCAAGGGTCTGATCTCGGAGACCGGGCAGCGCAAGCAGGCCTTCGAGGTGATGGCCGAGCACTACAAAACCCTGCCGTCCAACCGGTGAGCTCCCATGACAATCCCCCCGTTCTCCCGCCGCGGCTTCCTGCAAACGACAGCCGCCGCGTCACTAGTCTCCGCCCTCCCCGCCGCACAGGCTGCCACGGCCAACCTGCCCGCCTCGACGGTGCCGGTGGACAACACGCCACTGCACTGGCTGGAGGGGACGCCCGCGCGCTTCGAGGGTTCCACGCTCGGCGTGCCTTGGCCGCGCGGCCAGCTCAAACTGCCGGCAGGCAAGGCGCCTGAATTCCGGCTTGCCAACCAGCCTGTGCAGTCCTGGCCGCTGGCCTATTGGCCGGACGGCTCGCTGAAGTGGACGGCGCATGCGGTGGCCGGTGGCGTGCCAGAGGGCGCGCTGAAGCTCGAACGCGGCGCACCGGCGGCGGGCAAGGTCAGCGTCAGGCAAGAAGGTGGCCAGGTGACGGTCGCGGCGGGTGATCTCGTCTGGACCGTGCCGACCCAGGGCCCGGTGCTGATCGCCGAGGCAGCGCGTTCGGGCCGCGTCACACTGAAGAACCTCAAGCTCGTCGCGCTGCGCCAGGACGGCGCTGACCCCGAACTGGATGGCAAGGTTGCGCGCCAGTCCTTCAGCAGCAAGGTCAACACGGTCACCGTGGAGCAGCAGGGCCCGGTGCGCGCCGTGCTGAAACTGGACGGTACACACAGCGGCAACGGCCGCGACTGGTTGCCGTTCTCGGTGCGGCTGTACTTCTACGCCGGCTCGGAAAGCGTGCGCATCGTGCACAGCTTCGTCTGGGATGGCGACCCGGCCAAGGACTTCATCGCCGGCCTGGGCGTCACGGCACAAGTCCCAATGACCAACGCAACGCAGGACCGCCATGTGCGCTTCTCCGGCGAAGGTGTAGGCGTGTGGGGTGAGGCCGTGAGGCCGGTCACCGGCCTGCGCCGCGACCCCGGTCAAGCCTACAAGGATGCCCAGGTCGCTGGCCTGGCGCTGCCGCCGCTGTCGGGCATGGACAAGCGCGTGTCGGACCGGTTGCAATGGATTCCAGAGTGGAACGACTTTTCGCTGTCGCAGGCCAATGCCGACGGCTTCACCATCGCCAAGCGCACGCAGGCCGGCCAGGCCTGGATCGCCTCCAACGGCGGCAGCCGTAGCAAGGGCCTGGTCTACGCGGGCGGCGCCTCGGGCGGCGTGGCGCTGGGACTCAAGGACTTCTGGCAGCGCGCCCCGGTGCGGCTGGACGTGCGGGGCGCGGCCACCGAGCTGGCCGACGTGACGGCCTGGCTGTACTCGCCCTCCGCGCCCGCCATGGACATGCGCTCCTACCGCTCTCCCGGCGACATGGACACGCACGAAAAGCAGATCGAAGGCCTCAACATCACCTACGAGGACTACGAGCCGGGCTGGGACACCTCGGTCGGCGTGGCCCGCACGTCGGAGCTGCAGGTGTGGGTGCTGGGAAGCACGCCGTCGCACCAGGTGTTCTCTGACATGGCCGAGCAGGTCGCCCACCCGGCCCGACTGGTACTGTCGCCGCAACGCATCCACGCCGCCGGCGTATTCGGCGACTGGGACCCTGCCAGCACGGGCTCGCCGGCCCGCAAGCTCATCGAGGACCGGCTGTCGCTACAGCTGGACCAGTACCTGAAGGAAGTCGAGCAGCACCGCTGGTACGGTTTCTGGAACTACGGTGACGTGATGCACGCCTACGACGTCGACCGCCACATGTGGCGCTACGACATCGGCGGATATGCCTGGGACAACTCGGAACTGTCGACCGACATGTGGCTCTGGTACAGCTATCTGCGCACCGGCCGTGCCGACGTTTTCCGCCTCGCCGAGGCCATGACTCGGCACACCGGCGAGGTGGACGTCTACCACCTCGGCGAGTTCAAGGGCTTCGGCACGCGCCATGGCGTGCAACATTGGTCCGACTCGTCCAAGCAGCCGCGCATCTCCAACGCCGCCTACCGGCGCTTCTATTTCTACCTGACGGCCGACGAGCGCTGCGGCGACTTGATCCGCGAGCTGCTGGACTCCGACGCCGACATTGCCAAGGTCGACATTTCGCGCAAGCTGGCCCGCAACGCGGCGCCGCCGGAGACCTCCAACCTGCCCGGCGTGGGCTTCGGCACGACCTGGGGCTCCTGGATCGCGGCCTGGCTGACCGAGTGGGAACGCACCGGCGACACGCGCTGGCGTACCAAGGTGGTCAACGGCATGCAGAGCATCGGCGACCTGCCGCGACGCTGGTTCGCTGGCGGCGCACCCTACGACGCCAAGACTGGCAAGTTTGCCGGCCCGGGCGACACGATCTCCATCTCGCACCTGAACGGCGTGTTCGGCGTCATCGAGATGAGCTCGGAGCTGTTGACGCTGGTGGACGTCCCCGCCTATCGCAAGGCCTGGCTGGAGTACTGCCGCTACTACAACTCGCCGAAGAGCGAGATCGTCGGGTTGCTCGGCAAGGACCCCGGAGGCCGCAGCCTGGGCGACACCGGCTCGCGCATGACGGCCTACGCCGCCTTCCAGGAGCGAGACCGCGCGCTTGCGCTGCGCGCCTGGCGCGAGTTCTTCGCCTCGCGCGCCCTCCGGGGCGGCGGTGCTGTAAGGCGCGTTGGTGGCGTGGACGTGATCCGGCCGCTGGTCGAGCAGCCGAGCATCAGTACCAACGATTCAGCGCAATGGGGGCTCGCGGGCATCCAGAACCTCGCGCTGATCGGCGATGCGCTGGACGAGGCGGCCAAGACTGCCGGTCTGGTTGGTTGACGCCGATCCGACGCGCCGAGCCCGCCGCCACAGCCGGCCCGGCAGGCCGCGCGATGGCGGCACCCGGGGGCAGTTCCCCAAGCACACGCCTGATGTTGGATCAAGCCTGTCGACATGCCGCCGCCGCGCCTGCCCGTGTCCCGTTGCCTGTCCCGCTTCGCCATCACCGGCTTTGGCGCGGGCGCCGACTGTGCGTGATTGCAGCCAGCGGCTGCGCCCGGCTGCCGGAAAGAAGCGCGCTTGGCGCACCGTGATGGCCAACTGAACGCAAGGAGATCTCCACTTGACCCCGTCCCGCTCCTCGCGCCGCGGCATGCTCGCCGCTGGCCTGCTGGCCGTCGCGCTGCCTGCCCTCGCCCAAGTGCCAGTGGCTGCGCCCGTGCCACTGCCCTGGCCCAACCCGCTCGTCGCGCAGCGCGCCGATCCCCAGATCCTGCGCCACGGCGGCTGGTACTACCTGATGGCCACCGTGCCCGAATACGACCGCCTGGAAATGCGCCGCGCACGCAGCATCGCAGGGCTCGCGACGGCCGAGCCCAAAGTCGTCTGGCGCAAGCATGAGCAAGGCCCGATGAGTCGCCACATCTGGGCGCCCGAGCTACACGTCATTGACGGCCGCTGGTACATCTACTTCAGCGCCGGCGAGGCCAAGGAGCCATGGAAGATCCGCCTGTGGGTGCTGGAGAACGCTGCCGCCGACCCGATGCAGGGCGACTGGGTCGAACGCGGCCAGATCAAGACAGCGTGGGAAACCTTCACGCTGGACGCCACCGTCTTCGAGCACCGCGGCAAGCGCTATCTCGCCTGGGCGCAGACCGATCCGGGCAAGAAGAACCACAGCACCGACATCTTCATTTCGCTCATGAAGAGCCCGACGGAGCTGGAAGGCCCGCAGGTGCGCCTGAGCCAGCCTGACTACGCCTGGGAAAAGGTGCGCCACGTCGTCAACGAGGCGCCCGCGGTCCTCATCCATGGCGGGCGCGTCTTCATGACCTATTCGGCCGCCGGCACCGGTGCCGAGTACTGCCTGGGCCTGCTGTGGGCCGACGAGAACGCCGACCTGATGGATCCTAGGAGCTGGCACAAATCTCCCGGCCCGGTCTTCGTCAGCAGCCCCGAGAGCGGCCAGTACGGCCCGGGTCACAACAGCTTCCTCACCGATCCCGACGGCACTGTGCTGAACGTCTTCCACGCCCGCAACTACCGCGACATCGCCGGCGACCCGCTGAAGGACGCCGGCCGCGCCACGCGCGTACAGCCGTTGCGCTTCACCGCAGACGGCATGCCCGACTTCGGCCAGCCCTATCCGGAAAAGAAATGACTGTCATTGCCCTGACTCCCGGCGATCCCAACGCCTTCGACGGCGACCCGCCTGACCGTGTCTGCCGCCGGCCCACGCGGGCCGAGCTGCACGCCTATCTGTCACCGACGCCGCCCCGCGGCCGCGCCCTCGTCTATGCGGGCGGCGGCTACCTGCAGCTGATGCATGACAAGGAAGGCGTCGAGATCGCGCACTGGCTGAACACGTTGGGACTGGACGCCTACGTGCTCGTGCATCAGCTGCCGGGTCAAGACGGTCATCCCTTCGACATCGCGCTGCAGGACGGGCGCCTGGCACTCGAGTACTTCGCCACCCTGGCGCCCTTGCCACTGCTGCACGTGGGCCTGTCATCCGGCGGCCATCTTGCCGGCGTGATGGCCTGCCAGGGCGAGTCGGCCGGCGCCGTCATCGCCTACGCGCCCCTCAACGCCAATCACCGCGACCACAAGTTCCCCGTGGGCAAGCCTGACTTCCTGCCGCCGGAGAAGCAGGCCTTCTACGACGCCTGGCCCATCGGCATCGCCAGCGAACCCCACGGCCTGCCGAGGTGCCCCGTCTTCCTGGCCTACGCGCTCCACGACGGCATCGTGCCAGTGCAGCACGCGCTCAACCTCATCGTGGCCGCGCAGCAGCACGGGCTGGACGTGGAGGCGCATATCTTCCCGAAGGCCGAACACGGTTTCGCACTGCGCGGGCTGGACGGCACGCAAGACCAATGGCCCGTACTCGCGGCCCGCTGGCTGCGCGGCAGGCTCGGCGGCTGAGGCGGCCCCGCGCCAGCGCAAGTGCTGCATCGGTGGGCCCGGCCATCGCAGGCCCTCGTCCTCTCAGGCGGCGTCGCCGGGTGGCGCGTACTGTGCGATGACCTGCTGCTCGGTCAGCATCGGCGTCTGGTTGGCGAAGTCGTAGTAGCCAGGCTTGCGGTCGACATAGATCTGGCTGGCCAGCTCAAAATCCTGGCTGTCGAAGACACCTGCTGGCACGAAATACTCGCCGGTTGCCAGCAGCCGGTAGAAGAGATGGGTGCCGCACTGCCGGCAGAAGGCTCGCTCGGCCCACTCAGAGGATGCATAGACGCCGATGTACTCCCGGCCCTCGAACTGCACGTCAGATCCGCAATGCACGGCCAGCAGTGGCCCACCGCCCCAGCGCCGGCAATAGCGGCAATGGCAGGCGCCGATCTCCCGGGCATCGGGCGATGTGAAACGGACGGCGCCGCACAGGCAATGAGCTTGCATGATGAAGTCTCCGGGAATCTGGATGGGTGGACCGCGATTCTTGCAATGCCTGTGCGCTGCTTGTGCCTGAATCTGGCAGCAGGGATGCGAGATGGCGCAACGCCGGGTTGCGCGGGCGCCGCCGGCTACGTGATGCGCTGAACTTGCGCATCGAAGGTTCGCATCGGACAACTCATGCAGCTAAGCGTCCGAGGACGAACGAGGCAAGCAACGGGTACGCAAGACCTGTCCCCTGATCCGGCGACCCTGGCCGGGGGACCGGCTGCAGACTTTCGGCACATCGTGGCGCTGCAGGCCCGACGGGACACTCCGCCCGCATTTGTTCAAGGCCCGAGAGGCAGACCCCATGAAGACACGATTCCCACTGCGCGCCGCCGCAGTCCTCGCCGCGCTGACCGCCGCCCTGCCTGCATGGGCACAGACCACCCTGGCTCCCGGCGGCACCGCCAGCGGCACCGTCACCGCAAACACCAGCATTTATCAGCTGTTCGGCCACAGCGGCACGGTCCACGCGAGCCAGGCGGCTACCACGGCAAGCGCCCCGTACTACAGCTTCGCCGCCAGCGACGGCAGCAGCACCAGCTTCAGCTTTGAGTCCGTCACGGGTGGCGTGAACTGCTGCGGCAACCCTGCTGCGCTGAGCGGGGCGGACGGCTACAGCGGCAGCACCAATGTGCTGCCACTGAACGGCCTGTCCGGCATCTTCGGCAACACCCAACTGGGCCTGGTGGCTGTCTTCACCAGCGAAGCCGATCCTTTCGGACAGACCGCGCCGGCCTCACTGAACTGGAACGCGAGCACCCAGGCCGGCACGCAGTCGCCGCTGTTGAACCAGGTGTTCTTCGTCGGCGACGGCCATGCCGGCCTCAACAAGCCGGCCGGCCAACTGCTGAGCTTCGTCGCCCCCGCCGGCGCCACCCGGCTGTACATCGGCTTCGCCGACTCCTACTCGTTCAGCGGCCTGCCTGGCTACTACAGCGACAACCGCGGCGAGCTGAACTACACGCTGACCTTGAGCGCTCCGGTGCCCGAGCCGGCGAGCGCGCTGCTGGCGCTTGCCGGTGTCGGGCTGCTGGTCGCTACGCGCCGCCGCCAAGGCGCCTGAGCATCGTCGGGCTGCACGGGGTGCGACCGGCAGGGATGGCGGGCTCGGGCGCGCCGGCGACCCGTGCCCTCGACGCCGGCATCATTCCGTGGCAGGGCTTCGATTCACATTGCCGCCGTTCGCAAAACCGGTCACGCCTTCTTCCGTCCGCCCGATCTTCCTGATCGTCCCGTCTGCATTGAAATGCAGAAACTCCGCCGCCACGTGTCGCTGCTTCTTCGAGCAGGCCGCGCCGGGAACGTCCAGCCAGCGGTGATAGAACAGCACCCAACGACCTTGGTATTGCACGATGGAGTGGTGGTTGTTGCCGTTCTCCGGCTCCATGAAGACGCCGCGGTAGGTCCACGGCCCCGTCGGCGAGCTGGCCATGTAGTAGCTCAGCGTCCGGTTGTCCTCGGGCATGGTGAAGTAGTACCGGCCGTCACGCTTGAAGACCCAGGGCCCTTCCATCTTGGGCTCGTAGCCGCCCATGTCCATCTTCTGCAGCGCGCCCTTCACGCTGCGCATGTCGTCGGCCATCTCCACTACGTGATAGTCGGCGCCTGACGCATGCACGTAGAGGTAGGCGCGCCCATCGTCGTCAATGAACAGCGCCGGATCGTTGGCGTAGGGCTTGCGCCACAGCGGCGCACCAATCACGTCCTTGAACGGGCCGGCAGGCGAGCTGCTCTCCGCGATCCCGATGCCCATCCACTTGGTGCTGCGCTTGGGATCCTGCCGGTCCTTCACACCGGTCCCAGCCGGAAAGACGAGGTAGTACTTGCCGTTCTTGTACGCGGCGTCGGGCGCCCAGGCATAGTCGTCGGCCCACTTGAGGTCCTTCACCGACAGCACGGCGCCGTGATTCGTCCAGCTGACGAGGTCGGTGGACGAGAAGGCGTACCAGTCCTTCATGTGGAAGTCAGCCTGGCATTCCTCGTCATGCGACGTGTAGAGCCACATCCCGCCGTCGGGCCAGACGTGACCGGAAGGGTCGGCCGTGCGCAGGTTCTGGCCAAGGGCGAGCGGGTTCCGGGCCTGGGCGTCTGTGGTGGCAAGCAACGCAACGAACGCCAGAGTGATGAATTTCATCTTCGGTCCTCAAGGTCGGCAGGCGCCAGGCTGCAGCTCGGCGCCGTCGAACATCAGGTCGCGCTGGCTCGCGGTCAGGCGCAGCGGGCCGGCATGGACCTGGGGCAGCGTAAGTGTCGCTGTCAGACGGTTGGCGAGCACGCCCTGGCCCCATGCCGCGTCCTGCGTGCCGCGTGCCCAACGCAGCGCGTGCGCCTGATCGCCGGCGACCAGCTCGGCCTGCCAGGATTCGCCAGCCTGCAACGGGTAGATGGGCAGCACGTGGACGAGCAGGCAGGACGGGGTCGGTGAGGCGTCGGCCTGCAGCTCCAGCACCACGCCTGGCCGGCGGGCCGCGAGCACGCCTACGCCACGGCCGAGACCGGGAACGCGACGCCAGCCTTCCGAAGCAGTCACAGGCAGCGATGGCAAGGCACTGGCCGGAGCCACAGGCGCCAGATCGACAGCCGCCTTGTCGAGATGGCGCAACGCATCAGGCGCGCTGCCGCCCAGCCCGGAAGCGGGCAGCAATGGCGCCAGTTGGCGATAGCTGGTCCACAAGCCGTCGGCCGGCTCCTCGGCCAAGATGCCGGCCCACCGACCGGCGTTGTAGCGCGCGGTCAGTGCCTTCAGGCGCAGATCGGCGCGCCGCGCCTGCGTGGCGTAGCGGCGGGCGCCGGCGGGATCGCGCTCCATCGTCGCGGCATAGCGTTCCAGCGCGAAGAAGCGCTCATTGGCCAGCGCCGAGGCACGCAGCGGGTACTCGACCAGCTGAAAGAAGCCGTCGAGCTGGGCGGTGGCGATTCGCGGGCGCACGGCATCCAGCGCAGAC
>NZ_DASWYS010000220.1:0-26502 GCF_036404855.1 Roseateles sp. | reverse complement strand
GTACGGCTGCGTCTACCAGGAGGTCCGCGGTCGCGGGCCCTCCCAGGGCACCTGGTATCCATTCGTCGATGAACGCAATGACGGGCTCGACCTGATCGCCTGGGTCCTGAAGCAGCCCTGGCAGAACGGCAAACTTGCCCTGCACGGTGGTTCCTACCTCGGCGTCGTGCAATGGGCCATGTCTGACGCGCTCCCGCCAGAGGTCAGGACGTTCGTGCCCACGGTGGCACACGGCGATGTCTACCAGCTTGCCTACCGCAATGGCATGTTCAACGAAGGCGTCAGCGGCCGGTGGATGCACAGCCAGGGCCTGTCCATCCTCGGCACGCTGCTGTCGGGCAGCCGCTGGACCTCCCAGGTAGCGGGCCACTTCCCGGCGCAAGGCGTTGATCCCTCGCAGTTCAAGCTGGGGTGGAAGCCTTACAGCGACTACATCAGCCACCCGGACAAGGACGATGCCTACTGGCAGTCGCCGGCCTACGTGGCAATGCGCGAAGCGCACCGCAAGGTGAAGGTGCCCGTGCTGATGATCGGCTATGCCAACGACTTTTTCCTACCGGGCATGCTGCAGACCTATGAGGAGCTGCCGACGCGGGATCGCAGCGTGATGATGATTGGCCCCGGCAACCATGGCGGCCGCCCCGATCCTGAGATTGAGGGTTCTTACCTGCAGGATTACGCCGACACGCTCGCGTGGTTCGACCATCACCTGAAGGATAGCCCGCTGCCTGATCGCTTGAAGCCCGGCGTGAACGTCTTCGTCCACGGCAGCAACAGCTGGCGCCACTTCGCACGCTGGCCCGAGGCCAGCGCGTCCCGTGCACTGCATCTGACCAACCTGGCGGCTTCAAGGCAGTGTGATGGCGGGGCTCTGAGTGGGATCGCACCTGCAGATGAGCCGCCTGTGCACTACGCCTACGACCCCCGCAATCCCGTCCCGAGCCGCGGCGGCGCCTTCCTGCTGCTCAGCGATGCCGTGGAATCACAGGGCAACGATTTGTGCAGCCGATCCGACGTTCTCTCGTTCACCACGGCGCCCTTCAACGAAGCACAGTTGCTGGACGGTGCAATGCGGGTGCGCCTGAGCGTTGCCAGCGATGCGGCAGACACGGCCTTCACCGTGCGGGTGTCGGAGCACTTCGCCGACGGTCGCGTGTACAACATCCGAGACGACATCAGCAGCGTGAGCATGCGCAACGGCACAACGCGACGCGTCGCCTATGCGCCAGGCGAAAAGGTGGAGATGGTCTTCGACCTCACTCCCATCATGTGGCAGCTGAAGGCAGGCTCCAGGCTGCGTCTGGACGTGTCGTCATCCAACGCGCCCGCCTTCTTCCCCCATCCCAACAAGGCGGGCTTGTGGAGCGCGGTGGCGACGCCAGTGGTAGCGCAGCAAACGGTCTTTGGAGGAACGCTGGAATTGCCTCTGAAATAGTTTGGACAGACGTGCCGCTGCTCGGCACGGCTCTTCGCGACAAAGGGCCACCTCCAGGTGGCCCTTCTTTCTTGAAGGCCGTTACTGAGGATCGGCGCAGGTGAAATTTGCGGCGTCGGTCGTAGAACCCGTGCCGTTGTACTTCGCAACCTTTGGCCAAGCGCACAGAGGATGCGTCGTGGTGGTGGTTCCAAACAGCGTGGATGTCGTGACCGTGTTGATCAGCCGTTCCGGCGCCTGGCCTTGTTCTACCCACTTCTCCAGAACCGGCGCGGGGTCAAAGCCGATCGCGCAATGCTCTGCACCGGGCACCATGAACAAGCGCGCATTGTTCGCAATCGACGGGAAGCGGCTGCGCAGCTTGTCGTAGTAGCGAACAGTGTTCTCAGATGGGATCACCGAGTCCGACCAGCCGTGATGCATGAGGAGCTTGCCGCCGCGCTGAATGAAGGCGCCGATGTCCGGATTGCTGGAGTTGACGTTCGGTTCGACGCGCGCGCGGGAGTTGACCACATCGACGTCCAGGTAGAAGCCGGCCGTCGTCCAGGAGGGATCGTTGTAGACCATCCACTTGTAGTACTCCGGCCCGCCGCCCAGCATGTTCAAAAAGTGCGAGATCCCCCAGCTGGTTTCTGTCCCGACCGAGTAGCCGGGAATGAGCAACTCGCCCGTTGTCAGCTTCGGACCTTCGTACAACTTGCGCATGGCTGCCACCTCGGACTTGTTCAGGCACGAGTTGGTATCGAAGATCGTGCACTGCAGCACCACAGGGTCGAACTTGCAGGCCTTGGGGTTCTCGATGACGCCATCTTGAACCCCGTCGTTTTTGTCGCAAGCCTTCATCACGGCGGCCTTGATCGCGGAGAACTTGGTGCCGAGCCAGGGCACCGACTGCCGGATCTGTTCGGTCCAGATGTGCATCGACATCAAGGGGCCCCAATCCATGGCGGGCGCGCCGGCAATCACGCCGTCGTAGTCCGCCGGGTAACGGCTGACCTGCATCATGGCTTCGCGGCCACCACCTGAGCAGCCCTGGAAGTAGGCGCGCTGGACCGGCCGCTGGTAGAAGGCATTCATCAACTGCTTGGCGGTGACGGCAACGAGGTGATTGGCCCGATGCCCCCAGTCGATGATCTTCTCGGGTTGGTTGTAGGCCCATTCGGCAGAGCTGTTGGTCGCATGCCCCACGTCGCTGGTTGCCGATGCATAGCCGTTCTTCGCACTCGCATTCATCAGCGCTGCGCTCTGCCCCAGCCCACCATTCTGGCCGCCCCCGCCATAGCCGAACATCTTGCCGTTCCAGGTCTCGGGCAGCCAGGCTTCGACGTTGATGAGCGAACTCGGTGTCGGCTTGAGCTGCAGCTTCACACGGCAGAAGTTGGTGGAAACGGTGGTCGTTGCATCGCCGCCGAACAGGTTGGCGGTGCCCGCAATGGTGGCCCCCTGGGCGAAGCGCTCTGCAGCAACCACCGTACCGGACTCGACCTGCATGCCGACCAGGGCGGCGCAGTTTGCCGGTCCAGGAATGGTCTGCGCGCCTGCATGCGCGGCCATGCCGCCAAGGGCGATCAGCGCGGCCAGGCGTCCGAGCTTCAGAGGGGGAACCGCACGCGCCGTAGCACGGGCGTTCGAATGAAACGTCATGGTTGTCTCCTGTATGGATTGGGTCTCGGCTGAGCCCTCAGACAGTCGCGTCCTGCATGGGAAGCCGAGTCAACCATTGCAGCAGTCGCTTGTTTGCGAGACTGCATGCGGGACAACATTCAAGGCACGGGCATACCCAAGGCGCGGTCAAACCTTGTCGCCTGTCGGAGGTACACGTGCCGCTTTGGGCGCGCGCCGCAGCGAGCGGCGCCCTTCTTCTCCTTCATAACGTCGCAATTCAGCGATCCTGTGAACGACGATCTTTCCGTAGTGCGTGGACAGCAGCCCCTCGTTCTGCAGCAGGCGCAGGCCGATGCTGATCGTTGACCGAGACAGACCCACCAGCTCCGATATCTCTGCCTGAGACAGTTGCAGCCCGAGCTGTCGGCGGGGGTAGAGAACCGGATCGAAAAGTGCCGCAATGGTGCGGGCAATGCGGGCGAGCGGGTCGCCCATCCTGTCGGTCTCCACCATGCTCAGGGCCTGCGACAGCCGCGCATTGAGCCGCTCCACCAGGATCTTGTTGAAGTCGAGACAGGACTGCTGGAGCCAGCGGAACGTTGATGCGGGCAGGTGCAGGACGCGGGTATCGCGCATGGCCACGATGTCGTACCGTCTCGCCTCTTGTTTGATCATCGAACCTTCGCCAACCCAGCAGCCCTCTGGAATGGCGGAGAAGAAGACCGTGCGCCCCGTGCGGGCAACCGAGCTGACCTTGACGAGGCCATCGACGACACCGATCCAGGAATGCGCAGGCTCGCCACGATGCGCGACGACACAGCCCGAGCGGTACCACGCCTCGGTTATTTCGGCCTCGACGCTCGCGCGTAGTTCCTCTGGAACGGCACGGAGCCAACCGACGTCTTCGAGGACTGCGGATAGAGGGGCATGCAACCGCTTCATCACACTTCCGGGTCTGACTCGTATGGCTCAGGAACACGCGAAGTTCGACGCGTCGGACGCCGAGCCGCGGCCGAGGTAGCGTGAGGTCTGAGGCCAGGGGCAGAGCCTGCGCGTCGCTCCGGGCTTTGCCTTCGAAACGGCGTGTTCCGGTGCCTTGCCATGCTCAACCCAAGCTTCGAGCTCCGGCAGAAGGTCGATGCCTTCCGCGCAGTGCTGCAACCCGGGAACCATGAATAGCCTCACACCGTCGTCGAGCCCGGCGCCGACCTCGCCGCGCAACCTGTCGTGGTACCGAATCGTGCTGTAGGGCGAGATCAGACCGTCAGCCCAGCCGTGATACAGGATCAGCTTGCCGCCGCGCTGCATGAAGGGCGCAATGTTCGGTTCGTCGGCGTTCACGATGGTGCTGGCCGTTGATCGCGCACGCGCATAGTCACGGTCCAGCTCGAAGTCGGACACCCTCCAGGCCGGGTCACCATGGACCAGCCAACGGTAGTACTCCGGGCCGCCCACGCTGTTCATGAAGCCGGCGATAACCCACCCCGCACCTTCGCTGCCCAGCGCCGGTCCGGCGATCAAGTGTTCGCCGTTCTTGAGCCGAGGGCCCTCGTAAAACTTGCGAAGCGCGCTCACCTCGGCGCCGCTAAGGCAGCCTGCCGTGTCGAAGGTCTTGCACTGCATTCGCGCGGGATCAAAGCGGCACTGCATGGGGTTCTCCAGCACGCCGTCGCGGACCCCGTCCAGCGCATCGCAAGCATCCAGAACCCGCTTGCTAAGTGCCGGCAGCTTGGACCGCAAACGCGGCGCAGTGGCCCATAACTGCTCGTTCCAGAGGATCTGCGTCATGATCTGGCTGAAGCTGATGGCCGGCGCGCCGGCAATCACGCCGTCGTAGTCCTTCGGATACCGCGACACCTCGGCCAACGCTTCGCGCCCGCCACCGGAACAGCCCTGGAAATAGGCACGTTGCGCAGGCCGCTTGTAGAAGGCTTGGATGACTTGCTTGGCCGCCTTCGCCAACACGTGGTTGGCACGATGGCCAAAGTCGATCACCTTTTCAGGCTGTTGATGGGCCCAGCGTGCGGTCGCGCTGACGCGGTGCCCCAGGTCGCTGGTGGCCGACGCGTAGCCTCGGCCGGTCGTGGCATTCATAACGGCCTCACCGGGCCCCAACCCGCCTGAGAAGCCGCCCCCACCATGCGTCAGCAACTTGCCGTTCCAGGCCTCAGGCAGCCACAGCTCGGCCCGTATGTCGGAAGCCGATGTGGGCTTGAGACTCAAGCTTGCGCGACAAAATCCCGCCGCGCTTTCCTCACTCAGAAAGCCCCCCAGCTTGCGCCCTTTGGCGACGCGCTCCGCGTGCGTCACGGTGCCCGCATCAGGCCGCAAGCCCACCAACGCACCGCAGTCGTTCCCGGTCCCACTACCTTGCTGCGCGTGAGCCGGAATCAGGCTTGCCCACACCAGCATCACGCCGACCGCGCCTCGCAGTCGAACGCGGCCGGCCGTCAAAGGCGTTGACGGACAGGTCATGGATGAATGCAAAGCCGTCGCGATCATTGCCGGCAGTGTCCCAAGCAGCGGCCTGACACTGCCACCGTGATCCTCTTGATCAGCGCAGCGAGAAAGGCGCCGTTGCCCCCATGCCGTTTCCCTGCGGGTCTTGCGTAGAAACCCGGCGCGTCGCTCGAGGGGAAGGGGCAGGAGGAAGGGCAGCAGGCGTTCATCCCTTGTCGATCAAACCTGGATTAGCCCTCCTGCTGCACCCCATAAGCGGACGCCGTTGAACGAGGCGAGCCGCAGGGGCGGCCCGTCATGGCTGGAACACGGCGTGTTTGATCTTGATGGAAACCCTGGGCCGCCAATCATCGCGACACAGGCGCGACGTATGCGAGGCGCGCACCCCAATTGCGTGAAGCTCCCCTTCCCGGCCGGCAAGGCTCTGCCGATGATTCCCGTCATCAGCAGCCCATTGGAATGCATGTGAAGAAGTTGTCCCCCGTCCTGCCCGCGCTGTCCTTGATCTTCCTGGGCGCATGCGCGCGTTCAGAAGCTCCGAGCGCGTCACTCCCCGCATGCGCAGCACTGTCAGGCGCGAAACTGAGCATGGGCATCGTGTTGGAGGCGAAGTCCGTGAAGGCGGGCGAGGAGTTGTCGCTGGAGGGCGCGAAATCGAACCCTGCCGCGCCCTTCGCGTTCTGCCGCGTCACCGCCAAGCTCGCTTCTGAGCCGGGGTCGGAGATCCATTCGGAGGTCTGGTTGCCCGAGCCCAAATCGTGGAACGGCAAGTTCGTAGGCCTCGGCAACGGCGGCTATGGCGGCGTCATTCCGGCGATGCACATGGTCCCGCCACTGCGAAGCGGATACGCGGTCGCCGCGACCGACATGGGGCACGGCGCGAGCTTCCCGAAGTTGCTTGCCACGACGAACGCCAAATGGGCCCATGAGGACCCGATCAAGCTCAAGGACTGGGCCCATCGCGCGAACCACCTGACCGCAGTGGCGGGCAAGGAACTGCTGGCGCGATACACAGGTCAGCAGCCCAAGCGTTCCTATTTCCACGGCTGCTCCGACGGTGGGCGGGAGGCCCTGATGCAGGCTGGCCGATACCCCGACGACTACGACGGCATCGTTGCAGGGGCACCTGCTGCCGCGTTCACGGACCTCATGTCTCAAGGGGCCTGGAACAACCGCCAGGCCGCGCAGACCAAGCTGCTGGAAGACAAGCTGCGCGCCCTTCACAACGCGGTGTTGGCCAAGTGTGACGCGCTGGACGGCGTCAAGGACGGGCTGATCGAGAACCCCGCAGCATGCACCTTTGATCCGGCACCGCTGCAATGCAAGGACGACGACGGCAAGCAGTGCCTCTCCAAGACGGAGGTTGACGCGGTCCGTGCGATCTACCAGGGGCCCAGGCTGCGCGATGGAACGCAGTTCTCCCGCGGCTTCAGCCCCGGCAGCGAGTACGTCGAAGGCTGGAGCCTGTGGATCACCGGCCCTGCCCTGCCTTTGGTCGGCACCGTCAAGAGCATGACCGGCGGCGGCATGATCTCCACGGACTTCTTCCGCTGGATGGTGTTCGGCGACTCTTCCTGGAAGTCGGAGAAGCTGGACCTGGACGCCGACCTGGCGCGTGCGCGCCAGAAGCTGTCAGCCCTCATCAACTCCAACGAGCTGGACATGAGCGCCTTCTTCAAGCGCGACAACAAGCTGCTGCTCTACCACGGCTGGGCCGACGCTGCACTGCCTGCGATGAACACCATCGACTACTACGACAAGCTGCGCGGCCGACATGGCGAGGCCGCCTCCCTGCGCTCGCGTCTTTTCATGGCACCAGGCATGGGGCACTGCGGCGGCGGGCCAGGCCCGAACGTCTTCGATCCCGTTGCAGCGCTGGACCAATGGATGGAGAGCGGCGTTGCCCCGGAGCGCATCGTCGCGTCTAAGTACGACAACGACCAGGCTCCACCACTGGGGCTGCCGGCCAAGCTGCAGCGCAGCCGGCCTCTGTGCCCCTGGCCCAAGCTTGCACGCTGGGATGGCAAAGGCTCCATCGACATCGCCGACAGCTTCAGCTGCGAGGCGCCGGCTGCTCCTTGAGCACCCGTACTCGTCGCGCCAGCACGCTCCAGATTTCCGACCTCCCGTCTCGACTTCATGCAACTGCGCCATTGCCACAACTTCCAGGACTTCAGAGAACTGGCACGCCGTCGTCTTCCCGGCCCCATCTTCAACTACATCGACGGTGCGGCCGACGACGAGACCACGTACCGCCGCAACACGGCGGCGTTCGAGAGCTGCGACCTCGTCCCCGATGTGCTGCGAGGCGTCAGCGAAGTGGACACCTCAGTCACGGTAATGGGCCAGAAGCTCGCTCTGCCGTTCTACTGCTCACCGACGGCCTTGCAGCGCCTGTTCCATCATCAGGGCGAACGCGCCGTCGCCGCAGCCGCTGCGGGGCATGGCACGATGTTCGGCGTGTCGTCGCTCGGCACGGTGAGCCTGGAGGAGCTGCGCCGCCTGCACGCGACGCCTCAGATCTACCAGTTCTACTTTCACAAGGATCGTGGGCTGAATCGCGACATGCTCCAGCGGGCAAAGGCTGCCGGCGTCAATGTGATGATGCTGACCGTGGACAGCATCACGGGCGGCAACCGCGAGCGCGACCTGCGCACGGGTTTCTCCATTCCCTTCAGGTTGACGCTGGCCGGCATGCTTCAGTTCGCACTCAAACCAGCCTGGGGGTTGAACTACGTGACGCATGAGCGCTTCAAGCTGCCGCAGCTGGATGCCCACGTCGATATGGGTCGCGGAACCATGTCCATCGGCCGCTACTTCTCCGAGATGCTGGATCCGGCCATGAACTGGGGTGACGTCGAGGAAATGGTGAGGCTGTGGGACGGCCCCTTCTGCCTGAAGGGTGTCATGTCGGTTGGCGACGCGCGTCGGGCAGCAGACATCGGCTGCAACGGCATCGTGCTTTCCAACCATGGCGGCCGACAGCTCGACGGATCGCGCTCGGCATTCGATCAACTGTCCGAAGTCGTCGACGCGGTCGGCGACCGCATCGACGTGATGATGGACGGCGGCGTCCAGCGAGGCAGCCACGTGCTCAAGGCGCTGTCGCTAGGCGCCAAGGCAGTGGGCATCGGTCGCGGCTACCTGTACCCGCTCGCCGCTGCTGGTCAGGCCGGCGTTGAACGCGCGCTCGGCCTGCTGCGCGACGAAGTCGTTCGCGGCATGAAGCTGATGGGCTGCAAGTCGGTGGCGGAACTATCGCGGGAAAACCTGAGATTCAGAGTGTGAGCCCTCGCGGCTCAAGTCTCTGCGACCTGGGCCTGCTGCAGTGCCGGTCCGATCTGGCTCATCAGGTTCGCTCCCGGCTGCTGCACCATGGACACAACCGCCATCTCCTGCGCTGGGTCGCACCAGGTGACCGTGCCATAGGCGCCGCCCCAGCCAAAGCTGCCCGCTGCGCGTCCCATGCCTTTCGCAGGATCTTCCACCACCGCCACGCCCAGGCCAAATCCATGGCCACCTGTCCAGTCAGGATAGACCTCGGCAAAGCGTGATCCCACCTGGTTGCTGGACAACAGCCTCACGCCCTCCGGGCTCAGGACGCGGCGACCATTCAGCGAACCTTGGTTCAGCAGCATCAGCTCGTAGTGCAGGAAGTCCCGCGCCGTGCTGAACAGGTTGCCCGCGCCAGAGACGTGGGAGTACGGACCGTCGCCGAACATAGAAGGAATAGCCTGCCATGCATCACCCGCGCAGGTGTGCAGCGGAACGATGCGTTCGCGCTTGTCGTCCGGAACATTGAAATGGGTGTCGCGCATGCCCAGTGGCTGGAAGATGCGCTCGGCCAGCACCACTTCTGCAGGCTGACCCCCAGCGACCTCGACGACGCGAAGCAGCGTGTCGAAGCCATCCGTCGCCGAATAGGCCCAGCGGCTGCCTGGTTCGAAATCCAGCGCCAGTGCACCGAGGCGCTCAACATAGCTTGCCAGCGTGTCGTCGCTGCGGCGCTCCACCTTGTTCACCAACGCGGCCACCGACGTCAGGCCAGCCATGCTGCTGGAGGACAGGCCGCCGGTGTGCGTGAGCAGGTCCTTGATCGTCAGTTCACGCTTCGCGGCGACGAGCTGGACCCTGTCCGGGTCTGTTGTGCCGGGCGGCGCGATGGCCACACGCTGCGCCTTGAAGCTCGGGATGAAGCGGCTGACCGGGTCGTCAATGTCGAGCCGGCCTTCGTCCTGCATCACCAACACAGCGACTGCGGTCACCGACTTGGTAGAAGACATCATGCGGAACAGGCCATCCACAGGCAGTGGATGCAGCGAGAGCGGATCGCGCCACCCCTGCGCCTCGTGGAAGACCAGTTGATTCCTTCTCGCCACTGCCGTGACGGTGCCAAGGATCCGGCCTTCGTCGATCTGCGCCTGCAGTCTCGCCCGCAGGGCATCCAGCCCGGCTTGGGACAATCCCGCGTCGGCTGCGGCCCGGAGCTGCCAGAGGAATGAGTTCGATGAGAACTTGCCACTGCCTTGCGCCTCCTCGGCGCTCAAGCGCTCGGACATCAGCTCCTCCAAGTCTTTCGCCGGGCGGGGACTAGTAGGTAGCCCGGCCAGCGGACAGGTCGAACACCGCACCGGTCGCGCAGGAGTTCTCCTGCGACAGCAACCAGCAGGTCATGGACACCACCTCATCGACCTCGACGAAGCGCCCACGCGGGATCTTGGCCAGCATGTAGTCGATCTGGGACTGCGGCATCTGGTCGAAAAGCTTGGTGCGGGCGGCCGCAGGCGTGATGGCATTGACCGCGATGTCCAGCGTCGCGGTTTCCTTGCCCAGGCTCTTCGTCAGCGCGAGCACGCCCGCTTTCGCGGCACCATAGGCCGAGGCATTGGGGTTGCCTTCCTTGGCCGCAATGGAAGCCACGTTGACGATGCGCCCGTAGCCTGCGGCGATCATCACCTTGACCACAGCCTGGTTCACGTGGAAGGTGCTCACCAGGTTGGTCTGGATCACGCGCTCCCAGTCGGCGACCGGATAGTCGGCAAGCGGCATGGTGGGACCTGTGATGCCTGCGCTGTGCACCAGGCCATCGATTCGGCCGCGCCTGGTCATCACTTCCTTCACGGCGGCATGCACAGCACCGTTGTCGGTCAGGTCGATGGCACACACGCCGACGCGGGCACCGCCGGCCAGTTCCTGGTTGGCCGCTTCCAGAGCCTCGGCATTGATGTCCCAGAGCTCCACCTGCGCGCCGCTTTCAAGCAGCCTGGCGGCGATCGCCTTGCCGAAGCCGCCAGCACCGCCGGTGACGACGACCACACGGTCCTTGAAGTCATAACTGTTCATGTCCGCTCCTTCAGGCCGCGACAGTCAGCTGCGTCTGTTCGCCCAGCCCCTGGATGCCCAGCCGCATGCGCTGGCCTGCACGCAGAAATACCGGCGTGGGCTTGATGCCCATGCCCACGCCAGGCGGCGTGCCGGTGGAGATCACGTCACCCGGCTGCAGGCTCATGAACTGGCTGAGGTAGGCGATCAACTGCGGCACCTTGAAGATCATGTGACGCGTGCTGCCGTTCTGGTAGCGGTGACCATCGACCTCCAGCCACATGTCCAGCGCGTGCGGGTCCACCACTTCGTCGGCCGTGACCAGCCACGGGCCGATGGGACCGAAGGTGTCGCAGCCCTTGCCCTTGTCCCAGCTGCCGCCGCGCTCCAACTGGTAGCTGCGCTCGGAGACGTCGTTGATGACGCAGTAGCCAGCCACATGCTTCAGCGCGTCGGCCTCGCTGATGTAGGAGCCGCCCTTGCCGATGACGACACCCAGCTCGACCTCCCAGTCAGTCTTCTGCGAGCCACGCGGGATCTTCACGTCGTCGTTGGGTCCGACGACCGAGGACAGCCACTTGCTGAACACAATGGGTTCCGCCGGAATGGGCATGCCTGACTCGGCTGCATGGTCAGAGTAGTTCAGGCCAATGCAGATGAACTTGCCGATCTTGCCGACACAGGGGCCGATGCGACGCTCCGCCGGCAATACAGGCAGTGAGGACACGTCCAGCGCACGCAGTGCCTGCAGTCCTTCGGGGAGCAGGGTGTCACCGGCGATGTCCGGGACGACGCCGGACAGGTCACGGAGGATGCCGTTGCTGTCCAGTAGCGCGGGGCGTTCCTGACCCGGCGCGCCAATGCGCATGAGTTTCATGGTTCAAATCTCCTTGGGAATTTCGGGGTGGCAGGCCGACCGCATCGGCCGGCGTTCAATGTGAGTGGTCGGGCACGTCGGCGCCACGGCAGCCAACCAGGAAGTCGAAGTCACAGCCCTCGTCGGCCTGAAGCACATGCTTCAGGTACAGGCCCTTGTAGCCACTGGAAGGAACCGGCAAGCGGCTCGAATTCCGCTGCGTTTCGAGTTCCGACAATCGACGCTGCAACTCCTCGTCGGAGATGTCCAGATGCAGGCGACCACCCATCGCGTCGATCTCGATCCAGTCGCCATCACGCACTGCGGCCAAGGGTCCGCCAGCGCGTGCCTCGGGGGTCACGTGCAGCACCACCGTCCCGTAGGCGGTACCGCTCATGCGCGCGTCACTGATGCGCACCATGTCGGTCACTCCCTGGGCCAACAGCTTGGACGGCAAGCCCATGTTGCCGACCTCGGCCATGCCGGGATAGCCCAGCGGGCCGCAGTTCTTCAACACCAGCACGGACTGCGCGTCCACGTCCAGGTCGGGCTCGTCGATGCGTGCCTTGTAGTGCGCGAAGTTCTCGAACACCACGGCGCGACCACGATGCTTGAGCAGGCCAGGCGTCGCGGCAGACGGCTTGAGAACGGCGCCCCGCGGCGCGAGATTGCCCCGCAGCACGCACAGCCCGCCATCCGCAGCCACGGGCTGTTCCGTCGAACGGATCACCTGTTCATCGTGGATGGGCGCATCCTTGACGTTGTTCCATAGCGTCTGACCGTTGGCCGTGAGGATGTCGGGGAACGGCAGCAACTCTGCCTCTCCCAGGCGTCTCAGCACGGCGGGAAGGCCACCTGCGTAGAAGAAGTCCTCCATCAGGAACTTCCCCGAAGGCATCAGGTTGAGCAGCGTGGGCACGCCACGGCCCCAGCGCGTCCAGTCATCGAGATCCAGCTGCACACCGATGCGGCCTGCGATGGCTTTCAGGTGAATGACGGCGTTCGTACTGCCGCCGATGGCGGCAATGGCGCGGATAGCGTTGCAGAAGGCGGCCCGGGTCAGCAGCCGCGACAAGCGGAAGTCGTCCCACACCATCTGCACGATGCGCATGCCGCTCATATGGGCCAGCACGCTGCGGCGCGAATCGACTGCAGGGATCGCCGCGTTGTGCGGGAGCGTCACGCCCAGCGCCTCGGCCATGCAGGCCATCGTGCTGGCCGTTCCCATGGTGTTGCAGTGGCCGGCCGAGCGGGTCATGTCCTCCTCAGCCGCCATGAAGTCATGGACCGTGATAGACCCGGCCTTTAGCTGCTCGGAAAGCTGCCACACGCCGGTGCCCGACCCCACTTGCCCGCCTTTGTGGCGCCCATTGAGCATCGGTCCACCGGACACCACGAGCGAAGGTAGATCGCAGCTCGCCGCGCCCATCAGCAGCGCCGGCGTCGTCTTGTCGCAGCCAGTCAGCAGGATCACGCCATCGACGGGATTGCCGCGTATCGCCTCCTCCACGTCCATGCTGGCCAGGTTGCGCGTCAGCATGGCCGTGGGGCGCAGGTTGGACTCACCGTTGCTGAAGACCGGGAACTCCAGGGGGAAGCCGCCGGCCTCGATCACGCCTCGCTTCACGTGTTCGGCGAGTTGACGGAAATGCGCATTGCACGGTGTCAGCTCGCTGAACGTGTTGCATATGCCGATGATGGGCTTGCCTTCGAACTGGTGCGATGCAATGCCCTGACCGCGCATCCAGCCGCGGTGGATGAAGCTGTTCTTGTCCGTGCCGCCGTACCAGTGAGACGAGCGGAGCTTGCGCTTGCCTTGACTCACGCTTGTGTCCCCTCGTCCTGCCGCTGGCGCTCCGCCTTGAGGATGTCGCGCAGTTCCCGGGCAGCGTCCGGCTGAGGCTTCACGAGGGCCTCGTCGGGCAGCATGCCCGTGCGGGCGATGGCGCCCAGGTAGTAGGCGCTCTCCTTGGGCGTGCGCTTCATCGTCGCCCGATCAACCGCGATGATGCCGAAGCGCATGTGGTAGCCGAAGTACCACTCGAAGTTGTCGAAGCCTGACCAGTAGAAGTAGCCCAGCACCTTGATGCCATCCGCAACGCACTGGTGCACACCAGCCAGCGCACGACCGATGAACTCGACGCGATCCTTGTCGTCGGCCACCGGGGCGCCGTTCTCGCTGATGAGGATGGGCTTGTCGACTTCGCTGGCGATGGTGCGCAGGACTTCCGCCAGCGCCTCTGGTGCGAACTCGAACTTCATCAGCGTCGTCGGAGAGCCCGCCGGCACGTGGTACTTGCCCTCCACGTCATAGATGGTGCGCGTGTAGGTCTGCGTCGAGACGAAATCGTCGTCGGCAATGAGCGGAAGCCATTGGCGGAACTTGCGCTGCCAGGCGTCCAGCGCGTATTTCTCCGCGCCAGGACGAACCTGGGCCTGTTGCAAGGACAACGAGAAGCCCACCTTGATGTGCGGCGCCAGGCGGCGGATGACGGCCCGCGCAGCGCGATGCGCCGACTTCACCGTCTCGACGCCCTTGGGGTCCATGGCACCGATGAAGCTGCAGTACTGCGATTCCTCAACGCCGCAGCGCTCCGCCGCCACGCGGCGCCAAGCGTTGTTGGAGAGCTTTTCGATGGCGACCTTGTCGCCCTTGGCGATGAGCTGCTGCACATAGTCGTGCAGCACGGCCGCGATGTTGCACTCGTTCATCGTCACGACGTAGCGCACCCGATGCCCCAGCTTGGCTATCACCTTCTCGACATAGCGCGCGAACAGCTGCGGCGTCTCGTCGCCACGCCAGCCGCCGTAACGCATCAGCCACTGCGGCGACGTGAAGTGGTGCAGCGTGATGACGGGCTCCATGCCATGGCGGATGCACTCGTCACAGACATCGAGGTAGTGGTTCAGCGCCTCGTCGCTCCATTCGTCCGGGCCCGGCTCGATGCGGGCCCACTCGATGGAGAAGCGATAGCACTTCAGCCCCAGAGACGCGAGCAGTTCGATGTCGGCCTTGTAGAGGTTCCACTGGTCGAGCGCGATACCGGAAGGCTCGACGAACGGCGAGCCCGGGATCTGCTCCTCCAGCCACAGATCTGCGTTCGTGTTGTTGCCCTCCACCTGATGGGCGGACGTGGCAACACCCCAGAGGAAGTCGGAAGGAAAGGTTCGTTGCATGTGTCGATCAGAAGGAAGTTCGGGATGGCCGCTGCCGTCTCATCGCGCGAGTGAAAGGCGGCCTCAGGGTTGATGGAAATTTTCCGAAGCTGCCTATCGACGGCGTAGGGTGCTTGCACGTGCGGTCGGCAGCGCAGCCGACTGCTGCAGCGAGGCTCGCCTATTCGGGTTTCACTCGGTACACCGGGACGCAGCCGGCACGCGGGCGCGCGCAACCGAGCCTTCCACCGCCCTCAACGGCGCATTTGCCAGTTCGTGCGGCGCAAGCGGCGCTTTCCCAGCGACGCATTAGTCAAACTTATCCCGCTCTTCAGGCAAAGCCGCACGCACTTTTCGAAGGGTCATCACAAAAGGACGAGGCCAGCAAAGCCCGGCCTCACCGGACGCTTTGCTGGCCTCTGACTCCGTATCTGTGACTTCAGTTCGCGCGTCGCACAGGCAGGATCAGCACCGCCGCCAAGGCCACCAAGACCGAGCCGACGATCCACACCAGTTGGTAGGACCCCGTCAGCGCGACGACCTGGCCGGCCACGATGGGGCCCAGCGTCATGCCCAAGGTCGTGGACACGTTCGTCATGCCGAGATCGCGTCCAGCAGCACCGTCCTTGTCAGGAAGCACTTCGATCATCAGCGCGGTGTCGATCGCGTAGTAGAGCCCCATCGAAATCCCGGCGATGGCGTGCTGGATGAACAGGGCCGGCAGCGCCGGCCAGAATGCGGGAACCAGGAAGGACGACGCCATGCCGAACGAACCGATGATGACGAAGACCTTGCGCTTCTTCCACTTGTCGGACAGCTTGCCGGCAATGCCCATCGCGATCAGCGTGGCGGGCAGGGAGACCGCGCCCATCAGCGGCCCCATCTTGGCGGCTTCCGCAGCAGTCAGCGTCGGCTGAATGTAGCTTTGGAGCATGTAGACGCTGAAGGTGCCCGTCAGTTGCCAGCCCAGCATGAAGATCGCCCGCGCGGTCCACACCAGCGCAAAGTCGCGATCCTTCAGCGACACGAACAGTGACGGAAACATGGCCCAGGGAGACACCTTGGGCGCGTGATGATTGACGGAGGAACGGTCAGGTGCGATGAAGATGAAGGCAAAGGTCATCACCACCAGAGTGACTGCCAAGGGCAGTGCAGCATCCACCCCCATCCGTGCGTACAGCTGCCCAGTGACCAAGGCTCCCACCAGCGCGCCCAACATGAGGCCCAGCCCGTTCAGCGTCGAGATGACGGCGAGCTTTTCCTGGGGCACACGGTCAGCCACCGTCGTGTTCAACGGCCCCTGCGCCAAGCTGATCGCGATCTGGACCATCGCGAACATGGCGATGAGCATGCCTACCGTTTCGGAGTAGCGCAGCAGCACGATCATGGCCGCGCCCAGCACACCGCCAGCAGCAATCCAGGGCGCGCGCCGCCCCCAGCCCGAGCGGGTGCGGTCCGAAAGTGCGCCGACGATGGGCTGAACCAGCATCGTCAGTGCGAACACGATGGTCATCCCTAGCGAAAGAGCCTTGGCCCGCGCCGCCTCGTACTCGTTCAGGATGCCTATGAGGCGGGATTGATCCGCCGTGGGTACCGTCGTGCCAGCAGCGACCGCTGCCTTCAGGTCCGACAACTGCTTGAGATCGATACCGGCGTCGGCGCCGACGAAGAACTGCGCGAATTCGAGCTTCTGGATCTGCAGCGGGAAGATGATGGAAGACACCCCGCCAAGGGCCGCCACCACCGCCAGCACGGCCAGAGGCATCGCAATCTTGTAGCGGCGGAAGGCCGAGCCAGGGGTGTACTTGTCGGAGCGATCCGGCGCCGCTGCGCCGGGCTCCATCTGGGTTTGGGCGACTGTCATGAATACTCCAGTTGTCTCTGTATCTGGTTCCGGCCGTCACGCCGGTTGTGCCCCGCAGGGAATGATTGCATCAAAACCACCCAAATGGACGTTTTCCGGGTGGGGACATACCCGCGTGCCAAAAGCAACGGGTAATCCGCCGCGCGTTTCTCACTCGAACTCGTCCAGGCTCCACTCGGGCCGCCACTCGATGAATGGCCGATCACCGTCGAACCGCAGCGGTAGCCACACATGGCCGGAGACAGACGTGTTCATCGTTGCGAACAACCGCCGCGCTAGCTGCTGCTCTTCGTCGTTTAGCTCCTGCTTGGGGCTGGCGAACGCCTTCTCGAAGATGCGCCACACCTGCGCGAACAGTGCGCCGCTTTCGAACTCTGGCCCTGACAGATCCAGCCAGCGGTCTGCGATGGCGATGTAGAGGTCCCGCTTGCCGGGGTGCTTGAAGACTGCGCTGATCTGGGAGTTGAAGGACGTCCGCGTTGTATCCGTGGGATGCAGGTCGCCCAGTTCCGTCCAGGGGCCGTGAAAGTCGTCAGCGACCGCAGCCTCCGAGGGATTAGGGAAATAGTGCGTGGTCCCGGATGTCAGCAGGTAGTGCTTGCCATTGCGGCTGAAGTACGCGGGGGCCTCGCGGACCGACGGCACGCCCGGACGCGGGAAGTGCGTCGAGAACTCGCCGTTGAAGTCGGTGAAGTCCTCGGTCAACTCGGCCCAGATCATGTCCGAATGCACGCGCTCGAACACCATGTAGCCCTTGCGCGTTGCCGGGTCCACGACGACGTCGAAGTCACCTGCGCTCATGCCTAGCGGCAACTGATCCGCACGCAGCAACTGGTACGGGCCAAGAAGCGAGTCAGCCACCAGCACCGCGCGCGTCTGGGCCGACTGGCCCATGACCTTGATCCAACAAACGTACTTGCCGGTTCGCGCGTTGAAGACGATGTGCGGGCGATCCATCATCCGCGCCGGATGCAGCGGCGACGCGCGATCCTCCGGCTCCGGCGGAATGATGAGGCCACGATCCTCCCAGTGGTAGAGATCCCGGGACGAGTAGCACTTCACGCCCCAGTGCCAGATCTCATCCTGCCCGGTCGTGCGCTCCTTGTTCTCGCCGTACCAGAAAAACTCGTCACCGACTTGGATGACCGAACCTCCGTGGATCGCGATCGGCTTGCCGGTCGTGTCCAACCATGTTTTTCCTGGGCGAAACATCTGTCTTCTGTCCGGTGATAGTTAGCACGACCGCGTCCATCGCGACAGCTGCCATCGATTGGACCCCAGCAGGCCTGAGATGAACACCGACCGCTCCTACTGACACCCATTCGTTTGGCTAATGCTCAGGCCGCGCTGGCGACTGCAGCGGCGGAACGGCGCAGGCGTGGAGATAGGCAGATGGGTAAGTCCCGGTGCAGCCTCTCGCGTAACCCGGCCACCGACTGCGAATCGATGCCGCCAAGCCGGGTGGATGCCAGCTCACCCAACGCGGTGCAAACGCCTAAGCTTCTCGCGGTCAGCGACGATGACGCCAGCGGCGTTGTCCGCCAACTTGTTCGCATCGCCGCCTTGCAGCACGAGTTGTGTCGGCTCGATGTTGGGCGTCGATCGACGACGAGAACACGCTGCGGCCATTGATTGCACGAGAACTGGAAGTTGCGTCGCGGGAAGCCTACACAGTTGATCAGGAAGCGGTGACCGCTGATGGCAAGGAGACCGACATTCGTCTTCGGTCCGTTTCGGGGTACCAAGCGACCATTGAACTGAAGATCGGCGAGAAGGATAGATCCGCGCGCGTGCTATGCGACACCATCGACGACCAGTTGGTAAAGAAGTACATGGCCCATCGAGACGCGCGGACGGGCTGTCTTATGGTCTCGGTAGCTGACCCGGACAGGTATGGCCCTGCCAATACTCGTAGCACATGTGCTTCAGCAGCAAGACGGCGTCATGCCGCCGATCACGTACCGCCGCCTCGCTGAACTCCTTGGCCGGCGGAACAGGCACGGCGATCCTTGGGCGAGAGGTCTGGGCTTCGTATTGGGTCGGGTGACCGAGCTGATTGACGGCATTCGCAGCCGCTTGACTGAGCCACCGCCGTTTCTTACGAGCATCGTCGTACTGTCGAGCGGCCCAAATGCCGGCTTACCCGACAAAGGGGTGAGTGGGGTTTGGCCTGGGTACGACACGATGTCCCGGGACGAGAAGCGAGCAAAGCTCGCTGCCGAGTTTCAGCGCATCCTCGCCTACGGTAGCCGATGGAACGAGGTGTTGCGCCTCGCGGGCCTGCCAGTGATCGAGCCACCAATCAGCTCGAATGGAAAGCCCGTTCCAGGTGGTTGGGGCGGAGGGGAGTCAGAAGCCCACTTGGCGCTGAAGCACTACGTGCGGGATCACCCCGAGTTGGTTGGTGCGCGAGCTGACTGGGATGCCAGGGTCGAGTACGCCCTGCGCTCGGCAGACGAGTTGGATGTGATGTTTATCTCGGATCGGACCTGGATCGGAGTAGAAGTGAAGTCCAGAGTCTCCGATGGGAACACCGCCGACTATGAGCGAGGCATATACCAGGTCGTAAAGTACCGCGCCGTCCTTGAGGCCCAGGCTCGCATCGATTCTCCAGGTGCCTTGCCCGAGATCCATGTCGTGCTGGTTCTAGAGCGAGAACTCCCAACAACGTACCGCGCGTTGGCTGCCCAGCTTGGGGTGACCGTCATTGAACGCGTGATCCCGAGCTCTGCCTGATTGGATTCCGCGCCGTTCAATTGATCGACTATCGTTCACGTTGACTGCAGTCCGTTCGCCGACATGGGCTCGTCCATCACGGCAACGCTGTGATGGACGATGCCAAATCATTGCGAACGACTCAGGCAAAGGCTGACAGTCTTTGTTTTCCGCTGACAGTCTTTGTTTATACGATCAGAGTCAAGTCACGCCGGGCAGTTCACTCTACGGTGACCGATTTAGCCAGGTTGCGCGGCTTGTCGACGTCCGTGCCCCGCGCGCAGGCCGTGTGATACGCCAGCAACTGCAGCGGCACGACGTGCAGGATCGGTGACAGCGCGCCGTAGTGCTCAGGCATGCGGATGACGTGCAGACCGGCCTCGCTCTCGATGGCCGTGTCGCCGTCGGCGAACACGTAGAGCTGTCCACCGCGTGCGCGGACTTCCTGCATGTTGCTCTTGAGCTTCTCCAGCAGCGCATCGTTGGGCGCCACGGTCACCACCGGCATCTCGGCCGTGACGAGCGCCAGCGGGCCATGCTTCAACTCGCCGGCCGGGTAGGCCTCGGCGTGGATGTAGCTGATCTCCTTGAGCTTCAGTGCGCCCTCCAGCGCGATCGGGTAGTGCAGGCCACGCCCCAGGAAGAGCGCGTTTTCCTTGCGCGCAAATTCTTCGCTCCACGCGATGACCTGGGGCTCCAGCGCCAGCACGGCCTGTACCGCCACGGGCAGGTGGCGCAGCGCCTTGAGGTGCGCAGCCTCCTCGGCCTCGCTGAGCTGGTCGCGCGTCTGAGCCAGGGCCAGGGTCAGCAGGAAGAGGCCGACGAGCTGGGTCGTGAAGGCCTTGGTGGAGGCCACCCCGATCTCGGCGCCAGCGCGGGTGATGTAGGCCAGTTCGCACTCGCGCACCATGGCACTGGTCGCCACGTTGCAGATGGTCAGCGTGTGCTTCATGCCCAGCGAGCGGGCATGTTTGAGCGCGGCGATGGTGTCGGCCGTCTCGCCGCTCTGGCTGATGGTGACGACCAGCGTCTTCGGGTCGGGCACGCTGTCGCGGTAGCGGTACTCGCTGGCGATCTCGACCGAGGTCGGGATCTTGGCGATGCTCTCCAGCCAATACTTGGCCGTGGAGCCCGAGTAGTAGCTGGTGCCGCAGGCCAGGATGAGAACGTTGTCGATCTCCTTGAAGACGCGGTAAGCGCCGTCGCCGAAGAGCTCGGGCGAGATGCCGGTCACCGCATCCAGCGTGTTGGCGATCGCCACCGGCTGCTCGAAAATCTCCTTTTGCATGTAGTGGCGGTAGGGGCCCAGCTCGGCGGCGCCACTGTGGGCGTGCACGGTCTTGACCTCGCGCTGCACGGCGCCATAGCGGCCGGTGGTCGTGTCCTGGCGGCTGATCCAGTAACGGCCCAGTTGCAGGTCGACGACGTCGCCCTCCTCCAGGTAGACGATCTGGTCCGTCACGCCGGCCAGCGCCATGGCGTCGGAGGCGACAAAATTCTCTTGCTCACCCACGCCCAGCACCAGCGGCGAGCCTTCGCGCGCGGCGACGACGCGATGCGGCTCGTCGCGGCAGAACACCGCCACCGCATAGGCGCCCTTCAGGCGCGGCAGCGCCTGCTGCACAGCGTCCAGCAGGTCGCCGTCGTAGAGGTGGTCGATGAGGTGGGCGATGACCTCGGTGTCGGTCTGGCTGGCGAACGGGTAACCGCGCGCCTTCAATTCGGCGCGCAACTCGTCATGGTTCTCGATGATGCCGTTGTGCACCAGCGCGATGCGGCCGATGCTGTCCGTGCCAGCGTTCGGGCCGGCGGAGAAATGGGGATGGGCGTTGTGCACCGCAGGCGCGCCATGCGTGGCCCAGCGGGTGTGGGCAATGCCGGTACCCGCGGAGATACCGTCCTGGTCCGCCTGGGCCTGCAGCTCGGCCACGCGCGAAGTGCTGCGGGCGCGTCGCAGGCCACCGTCCTGGTGCACGGCGACGCCGCAGGAGTCATAGCCACGGTACTCGAGGCGCTTCAGGCCCTCGACGAGGATGGGAACGATGTTGCGCTGACTGACCGCGCCGACGATGCCGCACATGGATGCTCTCCGTTGAGGGGTGGCGCATCCTAGGCAAGCCGGCATGGCATATGCGTGCAAATTTCATGCTCTGATGATGGAAAATTTCCCCCATCATTCAAATTGAAATTTGCTCTCACTTTCGCGCCATGAATGACGAATTCGACGCCATCGATCTGCGGCTGCTGGATGCGCTGCAGGTGGACGCCTCGCTGAGCAACCAGGATCTCGCCGCGCGAGTGGCGGTGTCGCCGGCCACCTGCCTGAGGCGGGTCAAACGCCTCATAGAGGCCGGCATCATCGAGCGCCGCGTGGCCATCCTGTCGGCGGACAAACTCGGCGCCGGCCTCTCCGCGCTACTGGAAATCACGCTGGACCGTCAGGGCGCCGAGCACCTGGACGCCTTCGAGGCTCGCGCCGTGCAGGAGGCGGCGGTGCAGCAATGCTGGCGCGTCTCGCCGGGCCCGGACTTCGTCCTCGTCGTGCAGGTGGCCGACATGCCGGCCTATCACGCCCTCACCCAGCGCCTGCTGACCCAGGAGGCCAACGTGCGCAACATCAAGGCCTTCTTCAGCGTGAAGCGGGCCAAGTTCGACACGCGGCTGAGCCTGCCCGACGCCCGCTGACACCGCACGGACCGCGGACACCCAACGAAAAAGCGGCCCGAAGGCCGCTTTCGTCGCTGGGATTCCCCGGCCTTATGCGCGGCGGCGACGTGCGATGCCGGCGACGAGGCCCAGGCCGATCAGCATCAGCGCGTAGCTCTCGGGCTCGGGCACCGGCACGGTGGGGTTGGTCACCGAGTTGATCCAGGCCACCTGGTCGAACACGGCGGTCGAGCCGGACAGGTCGCCGTAGCTGCTGGAGTTGTTGCGCCGCGTGTCGCAACCGGTCAGACCGACGAAATCGCAGGCACCGGTCCCGTCGTTCTGATTGCCCTGCCAGCCCCAGGAGTGGACGGCGCTCAGCAGCCACTGGCCCGAAGCCGCATCCCAGACGAAGTCGCCACCACCCGAGTCGCCACCGGCGATCAAGGCCTCGTTGGCCCCCAGGCCGGTGTTACTCGTCCAGGCGTTGCCCGTCACACCGGCAATGCGGCCCAGCGTATTGTTGGCCGCCGTGCCACTGTCGAAGTCCGACATGTAGGTCGTGCCGGTGTAGTAGCTGGCGTCATAACCCCAACCGGCCACCACGCTATCCATCGCCTGGTTGAAGGTCTTGCTGGTCACGTCGAAGGTGTTGTAGCCGTAGTGGCCGTAGTTGCCGTCGTTCCAGTTCGGCGAACCGGTGGACGTGGCCGTGCCCGAGGTGCCGTAGCCGGCCATCAGGTAGTTCTTGCCCACGTCGTTGGTCGTGCTGAGCTGATAGCCCTGGATGGTGGTGACCGGCGCACTGAGCTTCAGGATGGCTAGGTCGGTGCCCGCGTCGGCGGAGTTGTCAAAGCCCTGCCACTTGGGATGCAGCGTGACGTCGCTCTGCGTGACGGTGCGGGTGACGGCGGCGACGCCGTTGTAGAAGCCGAACATCACCGTCATCGTGCCGACGAAATCGTCGCCGCAGTGACCGGCCGTCAGCACATAGGCGCCGCCCGCCAGCAGCGAGCCCGAGCAGGCGTAGGTGCTGCCGTCGGAGGCCTTGAACTCGAGCAGGGCCATGCCATCCAGTGCCGCCACGCCATTGAACAGCTGGCCCGGTGCAAAGCGCCAGTTGGAGGGGGCGCTGGTATTGCCGGTCGTCGGCGTCAGCGCGCCCAGATCGGTGTCGACGACATTGGAGCTGGCAGCCATCGCGGCGGGCGCCGCGAGCAGTGCAGCGGACAGAGCGCTGATGGTGAGGATGGACTTCATCGGTGACCCGTGCGTTGGAGTTGGACTTCGCGCAGCCTCCCTCGGCCGCGAGGGGGCGATGCTGTCATCGATGCGGGCGAGACACCGGGCCCTGACCCCCTACTTCAGGGGGATCGCTTCCCCTGGCTGGCAAGCCTCGCGCTTCCGCGCTAGACGAGCGTTAGCGTCGCAGGATGCCCAGGCCTTTCAGGTAGTCCCCCTCGGGGAAGCGCACCGTCTGCGGATGGTCGGCCGCGGCGGACAGGCGCTCGACGATGTAGCCGTCCACACTCGCATCCAGACCCGCGCCGGCGACGATCTTGTGAAAGAGATCGGGCGAGATGCCGCCGGAGCAGGAGAAGGTGTAGAGCAGGCCGCCGTCATTCAGCAGCATGAAGGCCAGGCGGTTGATGTCCTTGTAGGCGCGCGCGGCCCGCTCGGCGTGGGCAGCCGTGGGCGCGAACTTGGGCGGATCCAGGACGATGGCGTCGAAGCGCCGGCCTTCGGCCAGGCAGCGGCGCAGCGTCGCGTTCACGTCGGCATCCCAGGCCTGGTGGCGGCTGGCGTCGAAGCCATTCAGTGCGACATGGGCCACGGCGCGCTCCAGCGCCGGGCCGGAGGAGTCCACGCTGATGACCTCGGCCGCGCCACCCGCCAGTGCCGCCACCGAAAATCCTCCCGTGTAGCTGAAGCAGTTCAGCACGCTGCGGCAGCCGAACTGCCTGACCGCATCGGCAAAGCGGCGGCGGCTGTCGCGCTGGTCGAGGTAGTAGCCGGTCTTGTGGCCCTCGGCCACGTCCAGCGTCAGGCGCCAGTCGTGCTCTCGGATGGTGATCGCGGTCCCGCCATCGCCGCGCAGCCAGCCTGTCTGCACCGGCAGGCCCTCCCACTCGCGGGCTTGGGCGTCGGAGCGCTCGTACAGCCGCGTGAGGCCGGTCGCGGCCAGCAGCGCGTCGGCGATCACTCCCTTCCAGCGCTCGACGCCGGCGCTGGTGAATTGTGCGACCAGCGTGTCGACATAGCGGTCCACGATGAGGCCGGGCAGGCCGTCGGCCTCGCCGTGGATGAGGCGCACCGCGTCCGACGCGATCTCGAGCCGCGCCCGCATCGCGAGGGCCTGGTCGATGCGGCGCCGGAAGAACGCCGCGTCGACGCGCTCCGCCTCGTCGAAGGTCCAGGCGCGCAGGCGGATCTGCGACTGCGGGCTGAAGGCCGCCCAGCACAGGAAGGTCCCATCGGCCGCCTCCACGCGAACCGTCTCGCCCGAGTCGGCGCCACCGCGCGCGACGGAGCTCTCGAACACCCAGGGATGACGCTTGACGAGGGAGCGTTCCTTACCCGGCCGGATGGTGACCTTCTTCATCGCCGGGCCGCCCGCAGAGGATGCGCGCGGCCGCGGGGAACCGGGGCCGCAGGCCGTGCGGGGGTGAGGTCTAGGGAGAGGGAGCCGTATTTCATCGCTGCAAGGTCCCGTAGGCGTAGCTGAGCGCGAGGTGGACGAGGGGCGTGGACTGGTCGCTGCCGCGCATGGTGCGAAACTGGCCGACGCCAGCGCGCAACCGCAGCCGCTCGCCGACGGGCAGTTGCGCCCACAGCTCGGCCTGGGTCACGGCCCCGCCGCCGACCTTCACGCCGCCACCGCCGGCAGCGCCCACCAGCCATTCCGCGCCGACGCGCATGTCGCCCCACAGCGGACGGCTCTGCACGCCCAGGCCGAAGAGGCCGAAGGAGTAGGCGCCCGCGCTGCCCGCGGCCGCGCTGCCGGCCTGGGCCGCGCCGTAGAGCCAGGGCGAGAACTCACGCGACAGGTTCACGGCCAGGTGGCTGACGGCTTCGCGGCGCCCGTCCTTGAAGCGCACGCGTGGCAGGTGCATGACGCTGGCACCCACCTGTTGCACGCGCACGGTGCCGCCGCCGTCGTCGTCCACCGTCCAGCTCGGCCGCTGGTCCAGCGGCATGCTCAGGGCGAGGCGGAGGAACTTGGCGCTGTAGGCACCGCTGGGCGCGTGGGTGAGGCCGGCGTCAAGGCGCAGGCTCGGCCCCCAGGGTGTGATCCAGCGCAGCGTCGGTCCGGCGCGCAGCAGCCAGCCGTTGCCGGTGTCCACGTTGCCGCCGCCCCCCAGGCCGAGGCCCAGTTGCCCGCCCGCGCGCAGACGCGGCGACCCCAGCGCCCAGTCCTGGCCGATCTGGCCCAGCACTTCCATGTAGCCGTCGACGCCGCCCTTGGCGGCGCCGGCAGCCTCGAAGCCCCACCAGCTGCCCTCGGCGATGTACTGGCGCAGGTCCGCGCCGGCCTTGCCGACCCTGCCCGCATAAGGGGTGTCGCCGCGGGTGCGGCTGGAGGCGCGCGGGCTCTCGAACCCACCGACCAGCGAGATCTCGTCGAAGCTCAGGCCGGTGCGCCGCGTCGCGCGGCCCGGCTGGCCGGCGTCGGCCGGCGAAAAGCTCGCGAAGTCCATCGCCCGACCCAGCGTGAACGCCAGGCCCACGCCGCTCTTCACGTTCCCGCTCGGGAAGCGGATCTGCGAGATGCCAATGCCGGAGTACCAGGCGCCGGCCTCGGTACGCAGCGACAGCTCGGGCCTGAGCATGAGTCCGCCGCCGAAACGCATCTGCTCGCTCGACAACCCGCCGCCGGCACCGACGTACAGGCTGGCCGCCAGATGCGTGTTCTTCGACAGCCGCCAGCGCCGCTGGCCCGTGAAGCCGACGGTGAAGATCCCGCCGTAGTTGCCCTTGGCCGCGCCGTAGAAGCCGGGGCCGAAGCCCCAGTCGTCGTCCAGCGCCATCAAGTAGCTGACCGACGCGAAGGCCGTGCGGCCGCCGTCGGGCATCTTCATGCTGGTCCAGTTGGCCTCGACCGCAGCCGGACGCACGGTCTGGATGCGAACGAAGGGGGCGTCGTCGGGCGTGGCCCAGGCCGCCGTCGGCAGCAAGGCCGCCAGCGCGGCAAGTCGGAATCTCATTTTTTGGCGCGCGGGTGAGCGGCGTCGTAGATGCGAGCCAGGTGCTGGTGGTCCAGCTGGGTGTAGACCTGGGTCGTGGTGATGTGGGCATGGCCCAGCAGCTCCTGCACCGCACGCAGGTCGCCGCTGGATTGCAGCAGGTGGGAGGCAAAGCTGTGGCGCAGCATGTGGGGGTGCACGTGAGCCGACATGCCGGCCTGCAGGGCTCGCGTGGACAGCATCGCCCGCAGCACGGAGC
>NZ_DASWYS010000219.1:0-11853 GCF_036404855.1 Roseateles sp. | reverse complement strand
CAGGCGCCGCCCCGCGCGGCCGTCTCGGCCGCAGCGATGACGCCGGGCACCTCCTCCAGCCGCGCCGCCCGCAGCCAGCGCGCCGGTGCCACGGACCAACAGCCGCGCAGGCGCTCGCCGTCCTCGCGGGCCAGCGGGTGGCGGGGAAAGTCGAAGGCGGCGTGCAGCAATCGATCCGGATCAGGCCAGGTTCAGGAAGTGGGTGCGGTAATGCACCAGCTCGTCAATGGACTCCTGGATGTCCGCCAGCGCGGTGTGCGCCTGCGCCTTCTTGAAGCCCTCCAGCGCGGCGGGCTTCCAGCGCTTGGCCAGCTCCTTCAGCGTCGACACGTCCAGGTTGCGGTAGTGGAAGAAGTCCTCCAGCTCGGGCATGTAGTTGGCGAGGAAGCGGCGGTCCTGGCAGATGCTGTTGCCGCACATGGGACTCTTGCCCTTGGGCACGTACTGCTTGAGGAAGGCGATGGTCTGGGCGGCGGCCTCGGCCTCGGAGATCGTGGAGGCCTTGACCCGGTCGATGAGGCCGCTCTTGCCGTGGGTGCCCTTGTTCCAGGCGTCCATCGCGTCCAGCGTTGCGTCGCTCTGATGGACAGCGAAGACGGGGCCTTCAATGCGCTTCTCCAGCAGCGGGTCGGTGACGACGACGGCGATCTCGATGATGCGGTCACGGTCGGGGTAGAGACCCGTCATTTCGAGGTCGATCCAGATCAGGTTGCTGTCGCTGATGGCAAGGGTGTCGGACATGGTGAAGCTCATTCTGAAGAGCTCGGATTCTCGCAGCCTAAAATTTGCGCATGTCCCCCACGCTGTTGTCCCTCGTGTTCGCCGTTGCGCTGGCGGCCTCGCTGCTCGTCAAGTTCTGGCTGTCCACGCGCCAGGTGCGCCATGTCGCCGCCCACCGCGGCCAGGTGCCGGCAGCTTTTGCGGGCAGCGTGACGCTGGCGGCCCACCAGAAGGCTGCCGACTACACCATCGCGCGCAGCCGCTTCGGTCTGCTGGCGCTGGCCTTCAACGCAGCCGTGCTGCTGGGCTGGACGCTGCTGGGCGGCCTGAACGCGCTGAACGGCTGGGTGCTCGACGCGAGCCTTGCGTTGCCCGAAGGCTGGCAGCCCATGGGCTACCAGTTGGGCCTGGTCGCGGCCTTCATGCTGATCGGGGCGGTGCTGGAACTGCCCTGGGAGCTGTGGTCCACGTTCAGGATCGAGCAGGCCTTTGGCTTCAACCGCACGACGCTGAGGCTCTTCATTGCCGACATGCTCAAGGGTGTGCTCGTCGGCGCGCTGCTGGGCCTGCCCATACTGGCGTTGATCCTGTGGCTGATGAGCACCGCCGGCCCGCGCTGGTGGCTGTGGGCCTGGGGCGCGTGGGTGGGCTTCAACCTGCTCGTCATGGTCATATATCCGACCGTCATCGCCCCCCTCTTCAACAAGTTCGAGCCGCTGACCGACGCGACGCTGAAGGAGCGCGTCGAGAAGCTGATGGCGCGTTGCGGCTTCGCAGCCAAGGGGTTGTTCGTGATGGATGGCAGCCGGCGTTCCGCCCACGGCAATGCCTATTTCAGCGGCTTCGGCCCGGCCAAGCGCGTCGTCTTCTTCGACACGTTGCTGACCAAGCTCAACGGCGCCGAGGTGGAGGCCGTGCTGGCCCATGAGCTGGGCCACTTCAAGCACCGTCACATCACCAAGCGCATCGCGCTGATGTTCGCGATGAGCCTGGCCGGCTTCGCGCTGCTGGGCTGGCTGATGCAGCAGCCCGCGTTCTACCTGGGCCTGGGCGTGGTGCCCAACCTCGGCGCCCCCAACGACGCCCTCGCGCTGATGCTGTTCCTGCTCGCCGGCCCGGTGTTCGGCTTCTTCGTCACGCCGCTGGCCAGCCATTTCTCGCGCCGCGACGAGTTCCAGGCCGACGCCTATGCCCGCGCGCAGGCCAGCGGCCACGACCTGTCGTCTGCGCTGCTCAAGCTGCACGAAGACAACGCCGGCACGCTGACGCCCGACCCCGTCTACGCCCGCTTCTACTACTCGCACCCACCCGCTGCCGAACGGCTCGCGGCGCTTGCCTCATGAACGATCTGCTGCTCGCCCAGTGCGACCCCAAGGCCCCGCTGATGGACGCCGACACCCGCGCCCGCGTGCTGGCCGCCCTCCCAGGCTGGTTGCCGGATGCCGACGCAAAGCTCATCGGGCGGCGCTTTGGTTTCGACAACTTCTACCAAACCATGGCCTTTGTCGACGCCGTTGCCGAGATCGCTCACGCGCAGGATCATCACCCCGAGATGCTGGTGGGCTACAACGCCTGCACCGTGAGCTGGACCACGCATTCGCGCGGCGGGCTGACGCTCAACGACGCGATCTGCGCAGCCCAGGTGAGCGCGCTGCCCGAAGCCTCGGGCTCATGAGGGCCGAGCGCTGGGCGGCTGTGCAGCCGGCCCGCATGACCTGGGAGGCTCGCTCGATGCACCCGTCGGACGAGACGCTCCGATGAGCAAGTTCCAGGCGCTGGACCTGGGGCTCGTCGTGCGCGGCCACGGCCGCCACTACATCGTCGAGGACACGGATGGCCGGCGCTTCGTCTGCCACCCGCGCGGCAAGAAGAGCGACGCCGTCGTCGGGGACCAGGTGCGCTTTGCGGAGGCGAGCGCGGACGAAGGCGTCATCGAGGCCGTGGAGCCGCGCCGCAACCTGCTGTTCCGCCAGGATGAGTGGAAGACCAAGAGCTTCGCAGCCAACCTGGACCAGTTGCTGGTCCTCGTCGCGGTCGAGCCGGTGTTCAGCGAGTCGCAACTTGCCCGCGCGCTTATCGCCGCCGAATCCGCCGGCATCCGCGCGGCCATCGCGCTGAACAAGACCGACCTGCCCGGCACCGATACCGCCCGCGAGCGGCTGGCGCCCTACCGCGCCATGGGCCTGACGATGTTCGAGGTTGCGCTCAAGGCCGATCGCGAGACTTCGCGCGCCACGCTGCAGCCCTGGCTGGCGAACCAGCGCACTTTCGTGCTGGGCCCCAGCGGCACCGGCAAGAGCACGCTGATCAACCTGCTCGTGAAGGACGCCCAGGCCCAGGTCGGCGAGATCTCGCAGGCCTTGAACTCCGGCCGCCATACAACCACCACCACACAGTGGTACTGGACCGACGAGTCACGCACGACGGCGTTGATCGACTCACCGGGCTTCCAGGAGTTCGGCCTGCGCCAGATCGAGGCCGCCGAGCTTTGGCGCTACATGCCCGACCTGCGCGAGCATGGCGACTGCCGCTTCCACAACTGTTCACATATTCACGAACCGGGCTGCGGCGTGCGCGCTGCGCTGGACAGGGGCTTGATCAGCGCCAGCCGCTACCGCATCTACGGCGAAATCCTCGAAGAACTCCAACGCAAGACCTGGTGATGCGTCGCTTTCTGCACCTTTGCGCGCTGGCCCTGCTGGCCGGCTGCGCAACCACCCTCACGCCCCCGCCCTCCGCCGAGGGCTGGCAGCCGATGAAGCTGCCGGGCAAGGCGCTCACCCGCTACAGCTGGACGGAGAAGGACGGCCGCCCCGCACTGGAGGCCGTGTCCGAGCGCTCCGCCAGCCTGTGGCGCAAGCGCCTGGATCCGGCCGTGGCCCACGTCGGAGAGGTCGATTTCTCCTGGTGGGTGCAGGGCCTCATCCCGGGCGCCAATGTCTCGGACGCCCGTCACGAGGACGCCGTCGCACGGGTCATCTTCGGCTTCGATGGCGACGTCGACGCATTGCCGCTGCGCACCCGCATGAAGTTCGAGCTCGCCCAGACGCTGACGGGCGAGTCACCGCCCTATGCCACGCTGATGTATGTCTGGGACAGCAAGCTGCCTGTCGGCACGGTCGTCGTCAATCCGCGCAGCGACCGCATCCGCAAAATCGTCGTCGACTCCGGCCCGGCCGAGCTGCGCCGCTGGCGCGACCACCGCCGGGACCTCGCAGCCGACTTCCGACTGGCCTTTGGCGAGGCACCGGGCCCGCTGACCTCGATGGCCGTCATGACCGACAGCGACAACAGCCGCGCGTCGGCCCATACGTGGTACGGGCCGGTCGAGCTGCGCTGATCAGCGCTGCTCGGGCGGCTGCAGCGGCAGTGGTTTGACATCGCGCACCTCGCGTGCCTCGACATCCACCACGTCGCCGGCCGGCGCCTGCCGGGTAGCCCAGGGGTTCTTGTTGACGCGGAACTGCAGGTTGGGCTTGCGTCCGGTCAACAGACTGAACAGCAGGAAGCTGAGGAAGGCGATGACGGCGAAGACGAAGAGGCCCAGGCCGACGATGGCGCCGAAGACGATGAGCAGCAGACGGATCAGGAAACGAACCAGGTTCATGGGCCGATTCTGAACCAACACCCGCCGACAGCGTGGCCACAGGCCGATTGGCGTTGCGATGGCAGGCCTCAGCCCCGTCCCACAAAGGGCATGTCGCGCGCCATGACGGTCATGGCCTGCACGTTGGCCGACAGCGGCAGCGAGGCCATGTAGACAATGGCGCGGGCGACGTCCTCGACGTCCATGCGCGGCTCCGTGGCCATCTGGCCGTTGGCCTGGAGCACGCCTTGCGCCATCCGCTCGGTCATGTCGGTCGCGGCATTGCCGATGTCGATCTGGCCGGCCGCGATGTCGAAGGCGCGACCGTCCAGGCTCAGCGACTTGGTCAGGCCCGTGATGGCGTGCTTGGTGGCCGTGTAAGGCGCCGAAAACGGCCGCGGCGCATGGGCCGAGATGGAACCGTTGTTGATGATGCGTCCGCCACGCGGCGACTGGGCCTTCATCAGCGCAAAGGCCGCGCGAGCGCAGAGGAAGCTGCCGGTAAGGTTGGTGTCGACGACGGCGCGCCACTGCGCCACGGTCAGTTCGTCCACGGGCACCGGAGGTGCGCCGATGCCGGCGTTGTTGAACAGCAGGTCCAGCCGGCCAAAGCGCTGGCGCAGCGTCGCGAAGGCCGCTTCGACCTGCGCCTCCTCGGCAACGTCCGCGGGCAGGTGCAGCGCACCGTCCAGGGTGTCGCGCAGCGGCGCCTCGCGGCGCCCCATCAGGGCGAGGGTCCAGCCGTCGGCGGCCAGGGCGCGTGCAACGGCACGGCCGATGCCGGAGCCGGCACCGGTAACGAGAGCAACTTTCATCGGGCGTTCATGGCGTGAGGTGACCACGCCATTCTGCCCAGCCGCTTAAGGCCTCAGCACCAGCCGGTGCTGGGTCGTGCCCGGCAGGAATGGGAGCGGCTCGCCGGCCAGCCAGGCGGCATGGTCGCCGCGGTAGAAGGGCGACATCGGATGGCCGCTTTGTCCACCGGGGATGACGAGGATGCCGCGCTCCTCGTGGCCGGGCGAGACCACCATGCGCTCGCTCTGGCCGTGGCCGTGGTTGTGCACGCGCGGCATGTGGCTGTCGCCGGCCATGCCCTGGGAGGCCTGGTCCAGCCAGCCGGAAAGCGCAGGCAGCGCCGCGCTCAGCGGATGACGCATGCTGGTGGTGTTGTCGGCGCCCCAGGTCGAGGCCGCCACGCTGCCGTACTTGGCGACGAGTTCGCTGCGGCTGACCAGCACGGCGCGCTGCAACAGCTCGGGCCAGCTCTTGAAGTCGGCCGGCAGCGTGTCCGGCCGCCCGGCCTGGATCAGCGCCCAGCCGGGCGTCTCGGGCACCATCTTCAGGTCGCTGAGCTTGAGCTCACGAGCCTCGAGCAGGCCGGCCAGCGGCGCGAACAGGCTCTTCAGTGCCTGCAGGCGGAAGGAACGCACCAGCAGGTAGCCGACGGCGTCCGGCCGCGCGGCGTCGGCGCTCTTCTCGACCTCGGCGCGGTAGTCCGCCAGGCCGTTGGCGGCGACGAAGTCGGGCGTCAGTACCTGGGTCAACAGCAGGTTGCGCCAGCGCTGGTGGAATAGCGCGCGATGGTCGAGCTGAATGGCATGCAGTCCGGCCTCATCGAACTTGTCCTGTGCACGCAGGCCGTCGCGGATCTGCTGGCCACGGGCGCCGAGGTCGTAGCCGCCGTTGCCGAGGACCTTGAGCGCTGCGCCACCGACCATGCGCGAGTTGGCCGTCCACAGCCGTCCGTCGGCGGGGTCCACGATGCGGGGCTGCTCGGCCGTGCCCAGCCAGCCCTGCCAGCGCGGGCGGCCATCGCTCCAGTCCTGCGGGCGGTCCATGTCCTCCCCACCCGTGCGCCTGGGCATGGCACCGACGACGGTCCACGCGATGCGCCCGCCGGCATCGGCCACGAGCAGGTTCTGCGCCGGCATGCCGGCACCGACCGCCAGTTGCACCGCCTCGTCGACGTTGGCCGCGGTCTCCATGTTCATCAGCCGCAGGTTCATGCCCTCGCGGTCATGCGCGACCCAGCGCAGCACGTAGGCCTGGCCCGCCGCCGCCTTCTGCGGCATCACGGGACCCCATTCGCTCTCCAGCACGACATGGTCGACTGGCGCCCCGCCCGCGACCTCGATGTGCTCGACAGCGCGCTGAAGCGGCTTCTCCACGCCGCCGGCCATGTAGTGCGTGCCGGCCGCATTGAGTTTGAGCGTGACGACGTCGGCCCAGTCCGAGGTGGTGTTGGTGAAACCCCAGGCGATGTGGCCGTTGCTGCCCGCGACGAGCAGCGGTGCGCCAGGCAGGGTCACGCCGGCCACGTCATGGCTGCCGGCGGCATCCTTCCACTTCATGCGCGCCTTGAACCACGTGCCCGGCGAACGCAAGCCCAGGTGCATGTCGTCGGCCACGATGGCCCTTCCGTCGACGCCATGCGCGGCGGCGACGGCAAAGTTGTTGCTGCCGAGGTCGCGCGCGTCACGCAGGCTGCAGTCGCTGCAGGCCGTCTTGACGGTGCGCAGCGCTTGCGGCAGCGGGCTCGCGGGCAGCGGCACCGCGCTGACCTGGCTGTCGTCCATGGCGGCCTGCCAGTCGGCACTGTGCTGGGTGAGGAAGCCGTACCAGTCGGCCGGCACCGCATCGTGCAGCAAGCCGGTCGCGATGTCATCGCGGCCCTGGGAGGACTGCAGGTCCAGGTACATGCCGTAGGCGACGAGGATAGTGTCGGCGGCCACCCACGGCTGGGGCGCCTGGCGCAGCAGCAGGTACTCAGGGGGACGGTTGGACAGCGCCGAAAGGCCCGCGTTGACGCCACTGACGTAGGCGTCCAGCAGCACGCGCTCCTCGGCCGGCAGGGCAGCGATGCCCAGCTCGGCGCGGTGGCGGAAGCGGTGCATGCGGCGTGCCTTGTCCAGCGGCAAGGCCTTGGCGCCGACCAGCGCCGACAGCTCGCCGGCCGCGTTGCGGCGCATCAGGTCCATCTGGAAGAAGCGCTCCTGCGCATGCACGAAGCCCAGGGCGCGCGCCACGTCAAGCCGGTCCTCGGCGGTAAGGGTCAGGTAGCCGCGCGCGTCGCGCTGCGCTTCGACGGGCGCGCCCAGGGCCGCCAATGCCCGTTCGCCATCGAGCTGTGCCAGGCTGCCGCGCAGGGCCAGCCACAGCGCCAGCGCAACAAGGAGGATCAGCAGCAGCAGGCCGCCGAGGATGCGCTTCAACCACGTCATGGATGGCCCTTGGTCTGGATCAGAAGGTTCCGGGGTAGCTGCCCCCGTCGAGCAGGATGTTCTGGCCGGTCAGGTAGCCGGCATGCACGCTGCAGAGCATGGCGCAGACGGCACCGAATTCGGCGGCCGTGCCGAAGCGCTGCGCCGGGATGGCCGCACGGCGCCGGGCCGCCAGCTCATCGGCCGATGCGCCGGACTTTGCGGCGGCGCCGGCCATGGTCTTGCGCAGGCGGTCCGTGTCGAAGGCGCCGGGCAGCAGGTTGTTGATCGTCACGTTGGCGCCGGCAAGGCGCGGCTGGCGGGCCACGCCGGCGACGAAGCCCGTCAGCCCCGAGCGCGCACCGTTGGACAGGCCCAACGTGTCGATCGGCGCCTTGACGGCACCCGAGGTGATGTTGATGACGCGCCCGAAGCCGCGCGCGGCCATCGCGTCCACGGTGGCCTGAATCAGCGCGATGGGTGCCAGCATGTTGGCATCCAGCGCCGCGATCCACTGATCGCGCTCCCAGTCGCGGAAGTCCCCCGGCGGCGGGCCGCCCGCGTTGTTGACGAGGATGTCGACCTGCGGACAGGCGGCCAGTGCTGCCGCACGCCCCTCGGGCGTGGCGATGTCGCCGGCGACGGCTCGTACCTCAACGCCCGGATTCAGCGCCCGCAGTGCCGCGGCCGTGACCAATAGGTCTGCCTCGCCCCGCGCCGTGACGACGACGTTGACGCCCTCGCCCACCAGTGCCTCGGCGCAGCCGCGTCCCAGCCCTTTGCTCGCGGCGCACACCAGCGCCCAGCGGCCCTTCAAGCCCAGATCCATCACACGCTCCTCATGCAGCCCGCAACGCGGGGACGCATCATCGCGCGGAACCCGGTGACCCGGCCCTGCCGGGCAGGCAGGTTCGCCCCGGGCAGGGGCCGCCCCCTCACCGCCAGAACTTGCCGTCCGGGCCGACGATGGACACGTCGGTGAATTCGAGACCGCTGTGGTCCTTCTCGCTGTACTGCACTTGCAGGCCGCCAATGTCGATGCGGGCACCGTCCAGTGCCTTGGCGAAGCTCTCGCGACCGATGTCCTTGCCGCCGGCGCGTCGCAGCGTTTCGACGACGAGCTTGGCCGCCGCAAAGCCTTCCAGCTGCGCTGGCGTCAGCTCGCTGCGACCGGCCGCCTTGGCCAGGCCCAGTGCCTCACGCACCAGCGGGTTGGCGGTGGAGCGCTCGTAGGGGAAGAGCTGGGTCACGATGACGCCGCGGGCGTTGTCGCCCAGCTGCTTCACGAAATCGCTGGAAGCGTTGTTGGACAAGGTCGCGACGTGGGCCGTGGAGCCCGCCGCGCGCAGCGCGTTGACACCCTCGACCACGGCATAGGCTGGTCCGATCAGCACGATGGCCTCGATGCCGGCCTTGGCGATGGCCTGCATCGTCGGCGCCAGTCCGGGCTTGTTGCGGTCAAAGCGCAGATGGGACTGCGCGCGCAGCTTCACGTCGTCCAGGCCCTTGATGGCGCCCTTGCCGGCATCGTTGCCAAAGGGGTCGTTGACCTGCACGATGGTGATGCGCTTCACGCCAATGCTGGCCAGGTGCTTCACGGCACGCTCGGCCTCGCGCTGGTAGCTGGCGCGCAGGTGGTAGACCCAGGGATGGAGGGGCTCGCGCAGGCTGCTGGCGCCGGTGGCCGGCGCAATCAGCGGCAGCTTGTTGTCCTTCAGCACCGGCAGCATGGCCTCGGTGGGGCCGGTACCGCGGCTCAGCATCAGCGTCAGCACGCCCTGCCCGGCCAGGGCCTTGGCGGCCGCGGCCGCCATCGCCGGGTTGTACTTGTCGTCCTGCGTGACCAGCTCGATGTTCTGGCCCTTGATGCCGCCCTGCGCATTGATGGCGTCGAAGTACAGGCGCGCGCCCTCGGCGCTCTCCTGCACGATGCCGGCGACCGGCCCGGAGAAGCCAGCCACCATGCCGACGCGCAGGTTCTGCGCTAACGCTGCATTCGTACCGATGCAGGCGGCAAGCCATGCCGCCAGTCCAACCCAACGCTTCATTGTTTTTCTCCAGGCCAAACGCCGCCGGGGCGCTTTCTGGCGGCGGATTGTGGCGCCAGCCCCCCCGCCCCCAGCAGCCCTCCAGCCCCGGGAAAAACCCGGGCTTCTCCGGGGCCGAATGCGCATTTGCACCGCTTTGGCGGACCTACACTCTGCCCGCTCCGCTCGCCCCCTGTCGCGCGCCCGTCCCATGCCGGAAAGCCCCTTGCCGCCGCCCGCCACCGCTCTGCCCCAGACGCCCGCATCGCCATTCGGCTGGCAACGCAATTCACTGACCTTCGCCGTCGTGCTTGCCCTGCTGCTGGGCCTGCTGCTGCCGACAACGGCGGTCCTGCTCTACGACAGCCAGAAGACGCGGGCGACCGCGATGGACGAGCTCAAGCGCGATCTGACGCGCGTCACCGAGGTGATGGCGCTGTCGCTGGCCGAGCCGGTCTGGCAGGTGTCGCCCGACCTGGCCGACCCCATGGTCAAGGCGCAGATGGACGACCCGCGCTTCGTCTCCGTGCAGGTCGTCGAGCCGGCATCCTCGGCGCCGTTCCTTTCGCAGCAGCGCGTGGGCGACTCGATCGATGGCGACCTGGTGCTGAGCCAGACCCGCCCCATCCAGCGCGACGGCCGCGAGATCGCCAAGCTGACGGTGCACATGAGCGCAGCGCCGCTACTGGAGGCCAAGCAGGCGGAGGTCTGGCGCACCGTCTGGCGCAGCGGACTGACACTGACGCTGTCGCTGGTGTTGATGTTGTGGGTGCTGCAGCGCTTTGTGCTGCGGCCGATGACGGCACTGACGGGTGCCGCCGAGGCGCTGGCCGCGGGCAGGCTGGAGCAGCCGCTGCACGTTGGCGGCGCCGACGAGATCGCACGCGTGGGCGTCGCGATGGAGCGCATGCGCCAGGCCCTGCTGTCGGCGTTCGAGGCACTGCGCCAGCACAACCTCAACCTGGAAGAGACGGTGACGCAGCGCACGGCCGAGCTGACGGCCAGCAACGACGAGCTGTCCGAAGCGCTGCAGACGCTGCAGAAGGCGCAGCGCGAGCTGGTCGAATCGGAGAAGCTCGCGTCACTGGGCCGGCTGGTGGCCGGCGTGGCGCATGAGCTGAACACGCCGCTCGGCAATGCGCTGACCGTCGTGTCGGCGCTGGATGACCGCTACCGGCAGCTCGAGGCCATGCTGAGTGGCAGCGCGCAGTTGCGCCGCAGCACGCTGGAGGAACTGGCCCGCGACACGCGGCGCGGCCAGGACATCCTGCAGCGCAACGTGCAGAAGGCGGCCGACCTCGTGCGCGACTTCAAGCAGGTGGCCATCGACCAGACGGCCGATCTGCGGCGCGACTTCGACCTGGGCAAGGTCGTCGAGGACGTGCTCGTCATGGTGGAGCCCAGCTTCAAGCACACGCCCTTCGTCATCGACACCGACCTGTGCCGCGGGCTGGCGATGAACAGCTACCCCGGCGCGCTGGGACAGGTACTCACCAACCTGCTGATGAATGCGCTGCTGCACGGCTTCGACGGCCGGGCGCATGGCACGGTCCGCGTGCATTGCGCCCGGCTGAGCGATACCGAGGCCGAGCTGAGCGTCATCGACGACGGCCGCGGCATGGACGAGCCGGTGCGGCGGCGCATCTTCGATCCCTTCTTTACGACCAAGCTGGGCACCGGTGGTTCCGGCCTGGGCATGCATATCGTGCACAGCATCGTGACCAACGTGCTAGGCGGCCAGATCGAGGTGAAGTCCGCCCCTGGCCAGGGCACGCAGATGCTGATGCGCCTGCCGCTGGTCGCGCCGCAACGCGCCGGCGGCGAGCTACCGACCGCGACTTACTGAGACGCTGCGGAAGCCGGGCCGGAAGCGGCCTCCACGGCGGCCGAAGCGGCCGGCTCATGGCCTGCAGTCACGTCGTGCTTCTCGCCACTGAGGTCGATGTTGCCGCCACTCTTGGTCAGGATGTACAGCGCCAGGGCGGCAAAGGCGATGAAGCCAACGATCAACTTCCACATGCTCGGGTCTCCGGGGGGTTTGAACTGGGTGGCATTCTGCGCAGCAAGGCTGACGCTCAACTGAAGCGCGCACTGCTGGCAGGTGCACCGCCGGGCGTGCCGGAAACGAGTGCTTGCCGGGTTCGACGCCGACCCGCAGCACGGAGCACTTGATCAGCGCCCCAATCGGCATAGGGGGCCTCCTTGAGGAGGCGCCCCTGCCACACCACCTGGCATGCGGGTCCGCACCAGGCGGTTCGAGAGCTTGAGGTCAGGAGAGTCGGGGCAGGCCAAGTCGGTCGAACGACGCAATGCCCAGGAC
>NZ_DASWYS010000218.1:0-4760 GCF_036404855.1 Roseateles sp. | reverse complement strand
AGCACCACCAGCGCCATCTACTACAACGGCATCTTCGACGTGCCCAACCCCGAGGACCGGCTGCGCATCAACATGACGGCGCAGTCCAGCATCGTGCTGGCACGCGTCGAGAAGGCCCTGACGCTGCCCAGCGCCGCGCTCGGTGCGCGCGCAGGCGGCGACCGCTACCGGGTGCGCGTGCTCGAACAGGGCCGCGTGGCCGAACGCGTCGTGCGCATCGGCCTGAACAACCGCGTGCGCGCTCAGGTGCTCGAGGGGCTGAAAGAGGGTGAGCAGGTCGTCACCAGCGAAGCTGGTCCGGCCGGCGCCACCAGCGCCGGCAACCAGCGCCGCGGCCCGCCGCCGTTCTGACACCATGGCATTCCTGGAGGTGCGCGGCCTGACCCGCGAGTTCCCCGCCGGCGAGGGCCATGTCGCCGTGCTCAGTGACGTCGATCTCGACATCGAGGCTGGCGAGATGGTGGCCATCATGGGTCCGTCGGGCTCCGGCAAGTCCACGCTGATGAACATCCTCGGCTGCCTGGACCGCCCCACGCGCGGCAGCTACCGCGTCGACGGCCAGGAGACCGGCACGATGGCGCCCGACGCGCTCGCCCGGTTGCGGCGCGAGCACTTCGGCTTCATCTTTCAGCGCTACCAGTTGCTGGGCGACCTGGGTGCCGTCGGCAACGTCGAGATTCCGGCCATCTACGCGGGTGCCGCTGCCGCCGCCCGGCGCGAACGCGCGCACCGGCTGCTAGCGCGGCTCGGCCTGTCCGAGCGGCTCGCCCACCGGCCGGGGCAGCTCTCCGGCGGGCAGCAACAGCGGGTGTCCATCGCCCGCGCGCTGATGAACGGGGGAGACGTGATCCTGGCCGACGAGCCCACCGGCGCGCTCGACCAGGCCAGCGGTCGCGAGGTCATGAAGATCCTCGAAGAGCTGCATGCCGACGGCCACACCGTCATCCTCGTGACCCACGACGCACAGGTGGCCGCGCACGCACAGCGCGTTATCAACATCAGCGACGGCCGCATCGTCGCGGATCACCGCCGCGCCGATGCCCGGCCGCCCGCCCAACTGCAGCGACCCGCCCCCGCACGCGCGGGCGGGGCACTCGCGGCACTGACCGGCCGGCTGGGCGAGGCCACGCGCATGGCATGGCGAGCCATGGTCAGCCACAGGCTGCGCACGCTGCTGACCATGCTGGGCATCATCATCGGCATCGCCTCGGTGGTGTCGGTGGTGGCGCTGGGTGAAGGCTCGCGGGAGCGCATCCTGGCCGACATCAGTGCCATGGGTACGAACACCATCAACGTGATGCCCGGCAGTGGATTCGGCGACCGCCGCGCCGGTGCGGTGCGCACGCTGCGCGCCGGCGACGCCGACGCACTGGCCCAGCTCGACTACGTCGACAGCGTGACGCCCTCCATCGCCGTCAACGCCGGGCTGCGCTACCGCAGCATCGACGTCTCGGCCAGCGTCACCGGCGTCGGCGAACAGTTCTTCCGCGTGCGCGGCTACACCTTCGCGACCGGCCAAGGCTTCGACGCCGACGCAGTGCGGCAGCGCGCGCAGGAGGCCGTCATCGACGACAACGCGCGCGAGACCCTGTTCCCCAACGGCGAGTACGCGCTCGGCGAAGTCATCCTGCTCGGCGCACTGCCGGTGCGCATCGTCGGCGTCACGGCCAAGAAGAGCAGCGCCTTCGGCAACGATGACGCGATCAACATCTGGATCCCCTACACGACCGCAATGAACCGCGTCAACGGCCAGGACTACCTGCAGAGCGTGGCAGTGCGCATCAGCGACAGCGTCGACAGCAGCGTGGCCGAGCAGGGCATCAAGCGGCTGCTGACCCAGCGCCACGGCAAGGAAGACTTCTTCCTGATGAACACCGACAGCATCCGTCAGACCATCGAGCAGACCACCGCGACCATCACGCTGCTGATCTCGTCGATCGCGCTGATCTCGCTCCTGGTGGGCGGGATCGGCGTGATGAACATCATGCTGGTGTCGGTGACCGAGCGCACGCAGGAAATCGGCGTGCGCATGGCGGTAGGCGCGCGACAGAGCGACATCCTGCGCCAGTTCCTGATCGAGGCGGTGCTGGTCTGCCTGATCGGCGGCGCGATGGGCGTGGCACTGGCGCTGGGCGGCGGCCTGCTCTTCGAAAAACTTGTCGGCGGCAGCTTCAGCATGAGCTTCTCGGCTACCGCCGTGCTGGGCGCCTTCGGGGTGTCGACGCTAATCGGCGTGGTCTTCGGCTTCCTGCCGGCCCGCAGCGCCGCACGACTGGACCCCGTAGAGGCCCTGGCGCGCAGCTGAGTCCGGCTCCCGGGCGGCCACAATGCACCGCACGATGGTGGCAGGGCCAGCGCGCCGGGGCGCTGGCTGGATTGCCCCTCGCACCGCCGGAGAAGGCCATGGCCACGATGGATGCCGAAAGGCTTTTCGCCGCTGCAAAGGTTCGCGATGCACGCATCATGTCCGACGCGTTCTCACGGACGTTGGCGGCCCTGGCACCGGCCAACTTCCTGCTGGTCGCGGGGGCGGCGCTGCTGTCGCTGGTCGCCGGCGCCACCGTGCTTGCCGGCACCCTGTCACCCATGCACATCGGCGTGATCGCCCTGCTGAGCAGTGCCCTCACGACGATTCACTCCAAGCTCGGCTGCGAACGGTATCAGGCCGAATGCCACCAGATGCAGAGCTGGTACAAGGGCATCGCCCAGGACTACGAGAACCTTGGCGTGCTCGACGATGGCGACGAGCTGCATGAACGCCTGCGGCAGCTCAACGACCAACTGGCCAGCGCCATGAGGAATGCCACCGTCGAGCCCTTTGCCTGGGCGCTGCGCAAGGCCCGGGAATCTGCACCCCACTGAGCCCTGCGGCCCGACAGGACGGGACGATGGCGGCAGCCGTGGCGACGGGCCCGCCGGAGGGGGCGCCGCCCGCAGAAAAAACGGCCCAGACGCCGAAACGTCTGGGCCGTGGATGGAATGGTCGGGGCGGCGGGATTCGAACTCGCGACCCTCTGCTCCCAAAGCAGATGCGCTACCAGGCTGCGCTACGCCCCGATCAAGCCTTCTATTCTAGCCCACAGGAATGAAGCGTCCGGTGCCGCTGATCAGCGCGGCCCGGACAGGCTCGCCAGGTTGCAGCGCCTGCACGGCCGCGACATAGCTGCGCATCTGCGCCAAGTAGGCCTGCTCGCGCTCGGGCGTGGCACCGAGCTTGTAGTCCAGCACCCACCAGCTGCCGTCGCGGCGCTGCACCAGGCGGTCGATGCGCTGGTCATCGCCGCCCTGCCCCACGGCCACCTCGTTGCCGGCCCAGCGCAGCTCGGCGGGGTCAAAGAACGGCTGGCATTCCGGACTGTCGAGGATGGCCCTGGCCGCCAGGGCCAGCTGCTCGCGCGACCGGGCATCGAGGCCGAATGCCTGTGCCGACGCCGCCATCAGGACGTCCAGCGACTGGGCCTGGCCCGGCGCCGACACCCATTCCAGCACGCGGTGCAAGGCCTCGCCGGTCTTGGCCTGACGGGCGTCGCGGGCCGCGGCATCGCGCACGGGGGCGTCGGGGGGCGGCAGCCAGCGCGGCAACGGCGCAAGCCGAGGCGCAGCGCTGTCGTTGCGCGCATCGGCATCCAGCGAAAAAGGCCAGGGGCGCGCCAGCGGATGCAGGCGGTCCCACCAACTGGTCGCCTGGCTGCGGCCGGGCGTGTGGCTCAGCACCAGCGCTCGACGTGCCCGCGTCAGCGCGACATAAAGACCGTTGAGTTCCTCGCGCTCGCGCTCACGGCGCTCGTCGTCGACCAGCCCCTGCAGCGACGACGGCGGTCGGGCCTCGGACGCCAGGAAGGCCGCGCGGGTCGGCGCGTGCTGGCCCACCGGCCAGTCCAGCAGCAGGCCCAGCGTCTCGGCCTTGGGCGGCGCGGCATCCGTGTCGAGCAGAAACACCACCTCGGCCTCCAGACCCTTGGCGCCATGGATGGTCAGCAACTGCACGGCATCCGGCGCCGCGGCCGGCACGAACTTGACGGGCCGGCTCTTGAGCGCCCGCACGAAGCCGTAGAGCTGGGCATAGCGGCCACCGTCCAGCTCCAGCGCCGCGTGCAGCAGCGCCTGCACGCTCTGCAGGCGCACCGCCGCGTCGGCCGCGGGCACGGCGGCGGCAATGCGTGCCAGCAGTTCGCCTTCGTCGATGATGCGGTCGAGCAGCTCGTGCGGCGTTCGCAACCGGGCCTCCTCGGCCCAGCCCCGCAGCAGGGCTTGCGCGCGCGCCAGCGCCGGGCTGAGGGACGCCAGGTCCTGCAGCGCCGCCCACCAGCTGCGCCGCTCCGCCGTAGGCCGGCCCAGCCACTCGGCGGTGCCGGCCGCCTCGGCCAGCGTCAGCAGGTCGGCCTCGGTCACGCCGAACAGCGGGCTGCGCAGCGCACGGGCCAGTGACAGGTCGTGGCCGGGTGAAGCCAGCGCGTCCAGCAGAGCCAGCAGGTCGGCCACGTCGGGCAGTTCGGCCAGCGGCTGCTCCTCGGGCGCGGCATGCGGCACGCCAGCCGCCGTCAGCGCCGCGCTGAGCTGGCGCAGCGGGTCGCGCTTGCGGGCCAGCACGAAGATGTCGCCCGGCTTGAGCTCGGGTCGTGCCCGCAGCAGACCCAGGATGGCGGCGCAGACGCGTTCGCACTCGGGCGCGCGTCGGCTGATCTCCGCCTCATGGCGCGCCTCGGTCAGGCTCGGCCGCCAGCGCAGCGGATCGGTCTCTTCCACCGGCGGTGCCGCCG